>CAVJTV010000001.1:0-7452 GCA_963652435.1 Desulfovibrionaceae bacterium
CATTTCGCACCCCCGCAAAGCTTTACCGGAGAGCAATAATTATTAAGGAACACAATCTTTACCGCACAAGGAAAACCTGTTTGTGCCGCTTCGCCGTGCCGGAAGAGTGATACAGCTCGGCATAGAAGATATAAACGCCTGCCGGCAGCCGACTGCCCGAGAGGGCGCAGCCGTCCCATGTCAGCTGCCCGCTTATCCCCAACAGTTCGCCTCGGGCTATCTCCGCAACGCGTGCTCCCGAGAGGTTGAACACAAAGGCGCGACAGCCGTACCCCGCCTGGTCGAGCATATACCGTAATGTGTAGCATCCCTGCCCTTCGTCCCATTGAGGGGATTCGATGCCTGTCGTTTTATCATCGTCCGAAGAGACAGCCTGCGAGTTACGGTAGCCGGGTGTCCCGTAGCCTGAGAGGGAAGAAGCCGAAGTCCAGCCGGCAGCCAACTGCGTCGCAGCTTCCGTATCTATCCTTTCGAGAGCCACTCCCTTGCGGTCTTTCACCGTCGAGGAATGCCACAGGTAAGAATACGATACCTCGTCTATCACCTCTCCGTCCGCCGTGCGCAGCAGCACGAGCGTGGAGGATGTGTTTGCCAGTATGGGCAGCTTCGCAACCTCAAACAAAGCCGAGGGCGAGGGCGTGGCGTAGAAGTCCGTCACCCCCACAAGGCTTTTCGTCAGCAGTGCGTAGCCGCCGGGCTCAATCCATGTAGCCACCGACGAGAGCGGATAGCGGGTGTTCAGCGTGCCGTCCGACTTACGTACAGCCACCGACAGACCCGCAAGCGGCAGCTTACGGCTGGAACGGTTATACAGCTCTATGTATTCACTCCCTCCTGAGAAAGGCTCGGGCAGGAGTTCGTTGAACACAAACTCCAAAGGCTCCACCCTCACCGCCTCCACGTCTTCTTCCATCGTCTCTTCTTCCTCGGTGGTATCTTCCTTATCCGTCTCATCCGTGTCATCATCCTTTGCCCCTACTGAATTGGCTGCACCGGGCGTACCTCCGCGAGGGTCGGACGAGAGATGCCAGCTACCGGAAGAGCCGCGCTCCCACGAGCATGCCGGCGTGGCTTTGGGATAGGTGTATTCATCAACAACGTTCCCTCCGGCATCAAGCAGCTGCAGATCCTTGCCGTCGTTGGCAAGGTTGTACGGGAAATTGTCTAAAGGCACGTCCTGCGCTCCGCCGGCAGTCACGACCTCCCTTCCCGTGCGATGAAGCACAGCGTATCCTCCGGCTGCAATACGAAACGTCGTCATCACCTTTGCCTTCCCTCCGTAAGAAAACTGCCAGCCGTCGAGCGTGACAGCGGTCGATGCCATGTTACGCAGCTCCACATATTCCGTCTCCGGAAGAGATGTCAGACCTTTCGGGTCTGCCATGACCTCGTTGATAAGTATATCTCCCGCCTTAGGTGTCTCTTCTGTCTCTTCTTCTTCCTCCACGTCCTCTTCCATTTCTTCCGTCTCCTCCTCGATATCCTGCTCGGGCTCTTCTTCCGTCTCCTCCGTAGGGTCCTCTTCATCCGTTACATTTTCCTCTTCATCCGTCTCTTCCGGTGTTTCTTCCTCGGAGGCATCGTCCTCGGGGGTGATCTGCGAGGATACCCGTATGTTGTCTATCGCGAAATGCTTGTAGCGGGTCTTGGTGTGCTTGATGTTGAGGACAAGCGGACCTTCATCCACAGGGTTGTCCACAGGATAAGCCTCCGTTGTCCCTTCCAAATGAAAATCGGCATCGCCCTCTCCCTTCGAATACATGGTCCATACGCGATCGTCTTCCAACGTCACCTTTATACGTAGGTAAACGGGCTTTGTCAGTCCGCTTTCTCTCGGGGTGAAAAGCTCCTGCATCCCGTTCGTCTGAAGCCGGATCTTCTTCGAGCCGTCGCGCCCTATCTGAACGTAATAGTACGTTCCATCGGATTCCTTATACAGATACAGACGGAGGTAGTTGTCGTCGCTCGGGAGCTCTTTCATATATACATCGAACTCCCACTGCATGGTTGGGGAATACGTTATGTTGAGGTTCAGCCCGACTGTTTCTGCCGTTTCTTTGGTGCCGTTCAGCCATAGCCAGCCGTCTTCACCGATTACGAACTTGCCAAGGTCTCCTTTCCAGGGATTCGCAGTGTCAATCTCCGGACCGTCGAAGGTCTCCACAAACTGGGCAGATGAACAAACAGGAAGCAATACGAGGAGAAAAAGAATAAACTGTTTCATAGCTATACGGTTTTGTTGTGAATTTATCTACATTTGCGCGCCTTTAGCTTACACCGCATCACGAAGCCTCATGCGCTTTTTGCGCGGTAAAGTTATGGCAAAAGATTTACGTGCAATATCTAATCAGTGCTCAAAATGAAAGTAGCGATTGTTGGTGCGAGCGGCGCAGTGGGGCAGGAGTTCCTGCGCGTGCTCGATGAGAGAAACTTCCCGATAGACGAGCTGGTGCTTTTTGGCTCGTCGCGCAGTGCAGGACGCTTTTACAGCTTCCGCGGCAAGCAGTATGCCGTGCAGGAGCTTAAGCATGGCGACGACTTCCAAGGCGTAGACGTTGCCTTTGTTTCGGCAGGAGGCAGTACGTCCGTCGAGTTTGCCGAGACAATCACGAAGCACGGCACGGTGATGATAGACAACTCCAGCGCGTTCCGCATGGAGAGCGACGTGCCCCTCGTGGTGCCCGAAGTAAATCCCGAAGATGCCCTCTGCCATCCGCGCGGCATCATTGCCAACCCGAACTGCACGACCATACAGATGGTTGTCGCGCTGAAAGCCATCGAGAAGGTGTCGCACATACGGCGCGTTCACGTTGCCACCTACCAGGCTGCCAGCGGCGCAGGTGCATCGGCAATGGCTGAGCTGGTGAACCAATACGCACAGCTTCTCCGCGGCGAAGAGCCTACGGTGGAGAAGTTTGCCTACCAGCTTGCATACAATGTCATCCCCCACGTCGACGTGTTTACCGACAACGGCTACACCAAGGAGGAGATGAAGATGTACAACGAAACTCGCAAGATAATGCACTCCGACATCGAGGTGAGCGCGACCTGCGTCCGCGTCCCTGTCATGCGTGCCCACAGCGAGGCGACTTGGATTGAGACGGAGCGTCCGCTGAGTGTGGAGGAGGCACGCAGGGCTTTCGCCGAGGGCGAAGGCATAGTGCTGCAAGACGACCCGGCAAACAAGCTCTACCCCATGCCGCTCTTCGTCGCCGGCAACGACCCCGTCTATGTAGGTCGTATACGCAAGGACATAAGCAACCCCAACGGACTTTCGTTCTGGACCGTCAGCGACCAGATAAAGAAAGGAGCAGCCCTCAACGCCGTACAGATTGCCGAATATCTCCTCAAAGTAAAAGCCCTCGGCTAACCCCGCCACCCTGCTTGTCATTCCGCCGCCCCGCGTGGAATCCTCAGTCGTAGGCGTCGCCACTCCTCCATCGCCGTGGCAGGTTTGAGTCGCCGCGACATTGTGTTGTCAAAGGTATCAGGGAATGATTGCCGCCGTGACACAGACTCCCTGGCGGAATTTTGGACATTCTGCACGCGTGCACAGACATAAAAAACGGGATTTTGGACTTTGTACGCGGGCGAATGGATCCGACACTGTCATGACTGTATCGCAAACCTCAATTGCTACACAACCTCATATTGATTTTGGTAACATTATTTCTCGAACATGATATCTTTTGAATAACGCACATTCTTTTTCTTCATGTTTTCAATTCGAAGGTTGCGTCCCAACACTTCACCTTCAAAGCTTGTACCTTCAATAACAACCCGATCGCAACCATTCAACAGAAAGGTGTTTTTGTTTTCTGACGATGGTTGTAATTCTGTGGTACGAATAATCCGATTGCCTCTAAATAAAAGATCGGATGTGCTTTTCGCATAAAGAACCGGATAATCGAAGGTTTTAAATACATTATTCTCGATCCGGACATTCCGGTGTACCGGATGATTCGGTTCGATCATCGTATTTGAAGGGTTTAGGGCAATCACCGCATTCCCCGGTCCACCCTGATAAGCACAATCGATAAACGTATTATTACGAATCAACACGTCAGATACTGGACCGGACTCAAACCACCCTTCAGCATCCCCTTCAATCAGGATTGCACTCATTCCGGTTTTATAGAAAAAGTTATTCTCAACAACTGCTTTACGAGGTGTAGTGAGCAATAAGCCACGAGTACATGTCCGTGTGAAATAATTATTCTTTATTTCTACTTCCGGTGTACAGGTCATATTCTCAATACAATCCAAATTCAACTCCACTCCCGACGGCACCGGTTTGTCCAACCGAAGTTCTACTTCTCTTTCAGAAAGTCTTTTAACAGACAAGACCTTAGATACCGCATATCGTTCCATATGTTTCGCCTTTACAAATGCAACTTCATCTCCTTCATGAAAAGCAGTAAAACCATAACTCTGACCATGCATAAATCGAAGCTTCAAGGTCTGTTCGTCCAGTTTCTCCAAAATTCTCAAATTGGTCCCGTGTATATTGATCGGGTCGTCATGAGCCCCTTCGAAACGACAGTTCGTAATATTTATCTTACCACTACATCCCGAGAAATGCATCATATCAGCAGACGCAGCTAATATTCTTCCATTTCCTTCCGGAGGCATACAATTGACATAATCCATCATGATATTTTTCACAAATTGATTTACTATTCCCAGGCCATGCATATAATGCATATTGACCCGACGAAGAGATATATCACGACTCTCCACGATAAACATACCTACTTGATCGCGGATTACATCACGAATTGTCAGAATATTCCCTATTTTCGGACGGAAACCATCAGGAGTGGCAAAACGAACGACCCCAGGAGATAATTCCTTAGCCTCCGACTCCGACAATATCTTCCAACCCGAACTATAGCGCGAAGTTCCATTCTCGGGGTCAAATTCATTACAATGTATCAGGTTCGATTTCCATCCTTCCCCAAAGACATTTATTTTGCCATCCCGAATCTCATACCAAGAATCAGGATGGAACGTGACAACTACCCCCTCATCCTCAATCTTGGTATAACAGATTTCCGATGCGGTGGGGCGTTGAAAGTTCGTACTGATATTTTGAAGTTGGATATTCTTACAATGATCAAACACCATTGTGATCATTTTACCATGATACATCAACAAGGAACCGTTACCTTCTATAGTAAGGTTGTCAATCCCTTTAAATAGCAAGCCTATTGTTTTTATTTTGGACGGACATTCCGACTCAGTCGATGTATTGGATATAAAATACTCTACCCGGGTTGCACCTTCAGGCCAGATATCATAGCGACCTTTCGGAAAAGACAATACTTTCGCTCCTGTCTGTTTACAAGCATCAACAGCCGCCTGCAAAGCTGTCACTACATTTTCATAAGTATCCGGATATACCCCAAAAGAAGAAACACAAATCGTATCTCCCTTATCAGCCCTCACCGTATGAACCGATAATAACAGAAAGAAGAGTAGCCAATGTTTACCAAACATCATAAATTGAGTATTAAAAATTTAGAGAGATAAATAGCAATTACGCAAGCTCGAACTGCCGGAGGGAGAGGGTCACTCCGTCCCACTCGACGTAAGAGAAGAGCTTCATCCAGTCGCCCGCCACGATAAGGCGCGACGTGCGCGAGAGCATAAGGTCGAGCATGATGTGCCGATGCCCGAAGATGAAGAAATTGATGTCGGGATGCTCCTTCAAATACTCTTTGGCAAAGAGCACGAGGTATTCGCGGTTTTCGCCCTCATACTCGGGGGCTTGTTTTTTCAGTCCTTTCTTCCGGCTGCGGAGCGACCATCCGAGGGCAAAGGCAAAAGTCCAGCGGGGATGGATGGCAGCATACAGACATTGACAGAAGCGGTTGCGGAAAAGGGCACGGATGAAACGGAAAGCGCGGCTGCGGAAATCCACCTCGTCGCCATGACCGAGAAAGAAACGTTTGCCGAGAAGATCTATGACGAGCACGTCACGGTGGACAACGGCACCAACCTCACGGGGCAGATAGTCGAACATCCAAATGTCGTGGTTGCCTATGAATATGTGTATCTCCACGCCGCTGTCCGCCAGCTCTGCCATCTTTCCGAGGAAGCGGGTGAAGCCTTTCGGTACGACGTAACGATATTCATACCAGTAGTCGAACATATCGCCGAGGAAATAGACCGCCTTCGCCTCATGCTTTATGCTGTCCATCCAGCGCACCAGCTTTCGCTCAACAGCAAGCGGGTCATTATGAAATCGGGCGCCCAGATGGGCGTCCGACACAAAGAATATCTTGTTTCCCGACGTGCTCATAGGTAGCCAAGCTCGAGTTTTGCTTCCTCCGACATCATGTCTTTGTTCCACTCCGGCTCGAACACGAGGTTTACCTCCACGTTTTTCACTCCTTCGACACTCTCCACCTTCATGCGCACGTCTTCGAGAATGAAATCGGCAGCAGGACAGTTGGGGGCAGTGAGCGACATATCTATGCGGACATTCCCGTCGTCGTCCACCTCTACCTTATATATAAGTCCGAGGTCGTAGACGTTGACAGGAATCTCGGGGTCGTACACTGTCTTCAGCATGGCGACAATCGCCTCTTCGGTACGAAGGAATTCGTTGTCCATTCTGTCGCGCTTAGCGGACGCGACCCACGTAAGAGCCGTCGGTAGTGTTGATTTCGATAATCTCGCCCTCTTCGATGAAGAGAGGGACGCGCACCTCGGCACCGCTCTCAACGGTAGCCGGCTTGAGTGTGTTCGTTGCAGTGTCGCCCTTGATGCCCGGCTCGGTGTAGGTCACCTTCAGCTGCACCTTCGTGGGCATATCTGCAAAGAGGACTGTGTCGGTGGATGCATCGGAGACAACCTCAACGATCTGCCCCTCGACCATGAAGTCCACACCGTTGATAAGGTCTTTGTCGATGATAACATCGTCGAACGTCTCTTGGTTCATGAAATGATAGTGCTCGCCTTCTGCGTAGGTGTATTGATACGGACGGCGTTCCACACGCACATCTTCCAGCTTCTCGCCGATGTTGAAGCGACGTTCAATCTGTCCGCCTTTGACAACGTCTTTCAGTGTGGTACGCATGATGGTGTTTCCTTTCCCTGGCTTTACGTGGAGGAAGTCAACGCAGAAATACAACTTGCCATCCAAACGGATGCAAGTTCCCTTTTTAATGTCTTGTGAATTGATCATATGATTCTCTGTTTTTAAATATTTTCACGGGCGCAAAAGTAATGATTTCCCCTTAAAGAACAACCCCGTGCCTGTCTGCTTCTGATCCGGCTTGCAGAAACAAAAAATCTTGTCTGAAATCACCCCTGTGCGCACGCAAGAGGTCTGCATCGTGGTGGTTTTTATCCTGAAAATGCTTGCAGCACCCGTTCTGTAGGTCGTAATCATCCTTTGCGAGGGTGCAAAACGTGAAAACCACCCTGGTTTTTGAGCATTGCTAC
>CAVJTV010000001.1:7485-20070 GCA_963652435.1 Desulfovibrionaceae bacterium
GCATTGCTACCGCGCAAAGGATAAAAACCACCCTGGTTTTTGAGCATTGCTACCGCGCAAAGGATGAAAACCACCCTGGTTTTTGGGCATTGCTACCGAGCAAAGGATAAAAACCACCCTGGTGTTTGAGTGTTGCTACCGCGCAAAGGATGAAAACCACCCTGGTTTTTGAGTGTTGCTACCGCGCAAAGGATGAAAACCACCCTGGTTTTTGAATATTACGCGACTTTGAGGGGTTCGGCTCCGACCGGATCTTCTGTCATCCAGTGCGCCGACACAGGGATTCCGCGCGGGGCGCGGAATGACAAGAAAAAAATGACAAGAAAAAAATGTAATCCCATGCTCCCTGCCGCCCTCAGGTGAGTGCAGAGGCGATGAACATGTATATCATCATCCCGATGATGTCGTTGCTGATGGTGATGAACGGACCCGTCGCGAGAGCGGGGTCTATCTTCAGACGGTCGAGCGTCATGGGCAGGAGCGTGCCGAAGATGCTGGCAAACATGATGACGGCAAACAGGCTGAGCGAGACGGAGGCAGTGATGCCTTTGTCGCCAAGCATGAAGAAGTTGTAGACGAACACGACAAGGCTGATGATGCTGGCGTTGATGAGCGAGACAACTCCTTCCTTCATTATCTGCGGGAGGATGTTCTCCTGCTTCAGGGAGTTGTTGGCAAGACCCTGCACCACGATGGCGGACGACTGTATGCCGACGTTTCCGCCCGTGCCGCCGATAAGCGGGATGAAAAGAGCCATCTTGGGGTTGCTTGCGAGGTTGCCTTCGAAGCCGCCGAGGATAACGGAGTTGGCAATCCCGCCGAGCATACCTATCAAAAGCCAAGGGAGGCGTGCCGCAGTCTGGGTGAAGACATTGTCCGAGGTCTCCACGTCTTGCGAGATACCGGAAGCCAACTGATAGTCGCGCTCGTGTTGCTCGCGCACCTCGTCCATCACGTCGTCGATGGTGATGCGCCCGATAAGGCGGCCTATGCTGTCGACAACGGGGAGAGCCACGAGGTCGTATTTCTCAATCGTCTCGGCAACCTCCTCGATGCTGTCGCTGTCGCGCACGGAGATGGGGTCTTTCTTCATGACGTGCTTTATCTTCGAGACCGAAGGATTGGTGATGAGCCGCTGCAAGGGCAGGACACCACGCAGCCGCTCGTCGTCGTCAACGACGTACACATAGTATATCTCGTCCATATCTTCCGCCTGCTTGCGCATCTCATCAATACATTGGGGCATGCTCCAGTTTTCGTTGACCACGATCATCTCCGTACCCATCAGACCGCCGGCAGTGTCTTCGTCGTACTTCAGCAAGTCCACGATGTCGCCCGCCTGCTCCACGTCTTCTATGTGGGAAAGGATCTCCTCCTGCGTGTCTTCGTCGAGCTCACGCATGAGGTCCACGGCATCGTCGGTCTCCATGTTGTCGACCAGGCGTTTTGCGATAAGCTCGTTGGGGAGCTCCTTCAACAGTCTGTGGCGGTCTTCCTCGTCAAGCTCCATCAAGACGTCGGCAGCCTTGTCGCCATCCATCAGCAGATAGAGATAGATAGCCTCCTGCAGATCCAGCTCACGGAACAGCTCCGCAATGTCTGCCGGATACAGGTCGCCGAGCAACGCCCGCACCTTGGCATCGTCTTTGGCAGCGATGATGCCCTTCAGATTGTCTATGTATTCTTTTGTCTGCTCAATCATGTCTGTTTTTCGTTTTTAGATGTTTCTCAGACAACGGTCCGCTATCTCAGTCAGACCAATAAACTCTTCCACCGAGAGCTGCTCGGGGCGGCGGTCGAAAACGGGAAGCCCGTATGCCTTGCAATCCTTCCCAAGCAAGGGCTTCATCGAGTTACGGAGGGTCTTGCGGCGTTGGTTGAAAGCGGTTTTCACCACAGTCTTGAACAGTTTCTCGTCGCACCCCAGCTCTTTCCTTTCGTTGCGCACCATCCTGACAACCGCGCTCTTCACCTTCGGCGGCGGGTCGAACACCGTTTCACTGACCGTAAAAAGATACTCCACCGTGTACCATGCCTGAAGCAACACACTCAGTATGCCATACGTCTTGCTCCCGGGTGCGGCAGCCAGACGCTCTGCCACCTCTTTCTGTATCATCCCCGAGCAACACGGGATATGCTCTCTGTAATCGAGCACCTTGAAGAATATTTGGCTGGATATGTTGTAGGGATAATTTCCGATTACACAAAACGGACCGTGGAAAAGCTCCGCCAAATCCAACCGGAGGAAATCGCAGGCAAGGATACGCCCTTCAAGCTCCGGAAAATGCCGCTTCAGATAATCCACCGACTCGCTGTCAAGCTCCACCACCGTCAAATCGTACCCAGCATCCAACAAGTAACGCGTAAGCACTCCCATGCCGGGACCAACTTCCAGCACCGGCATACCCTTACAGTAAGACAATGTATCCGCGATGCGCCGGGCAATCTGCAAATCCTTCAAGAAGTGTTGCCCCAATGCTTTCTTTGGCTTGACTAATCTCATCCGGCTGTCAAAAAGTTCGTATTAAAATAAATGCTTATCTTTGCGGGCGCACAAAAGTACAACAAATAATTACAAAGCATCCCAACGTAGAATGAATTTTAAGAGTATCCTGCGGGCGTTTGTCAAGATATTCCTCCCCTTGGGGTTCGGCTGTCTGCTGCTGTGGTTTCTGTATGGGAGCATGGACATCGGCGAGATATGGCGAGTGGTGCGCGAGGGTGTCAGATACGACATAATACTCGTCTCTCTGTTGTTCGGTCTGTTTGCCAACATTGTTCGCGGTTTGAGGTGGGGGTTGTTGATCTCTTCGATAGGTGAGCGTTTCAAGATGAGCAATCTCGTCTATGCCGTGCTTGGCAATTATGCCGTGAACATGGTGTTGCCGCGTGTCGGCGAAGTGTGGCGTTGCGGCATCATCACCAAATATGACAAGATTCCCTTCACGCGGCTCTTCGGTACATTGCTGGTCGACCGTGTGAGCGACACGGTAGTTGTCGGCATGGTCACGCTACTCATCTTCATATTCAACTTCGATTTCTTTGTAGGTTTCTTTGCGCGTAACCCTAAGCTTCTCGACGGCTTTCGGGCTATGCTCGACTCGATTTGGATATACGTTGGTGTGGTTGTGTTGGCAGCCGTGGTGTGGCTCGTTTTTAAGTATATGAGCAACTTCACGCTTGTGCAGAGGGTAAAGGCACTGCTGCGTAACGTGTGGGACGGGATGAAGAGCATTTGGCTGTTGAAACACAAGGTGCGGTTCCTCCTGCAGACAATGATGATATGGGGCGGTTACTTCTGTTACTTCTATATCACGTTTTATGCGTTCGACTTCACCCGCGAGCTGGGTGTTGCGGCGGGGCTTGTTGCCTTTACCATGAGCAGCATAGGAGTGGCAGTCCCCGTGCAGGCAGGTATAGGGGCATGGCATTTCATGGTGATTGCCACATTGGTGTGTTATGGCGTCAACGAGAACGACGCTGCAGCTTTTGCCTTGGTTGTTCATGCCGTGCAGACGGCGTGGACCGTGCTCTGCGGCTTGTTCGGTATCGTTGCCCTGCCACTTGCCAACAGGAAGAGATAACGAATATATTTCAATCATATATTGTTAATTAAAAACGTTGTTCTTATGTCAGCAGAAATCAAAAATCTCGCCCCGCAGCATGTCTGGGGTTATTTCTACGACCTTACACAGATACCGCGCCCGACAGGGCATACAGAGGCAGTAACCGGTTTTGTGGAAGCTTTTGGTAAAGGGTTAGGATTGGAAACCTTGCGCGACGAGGTTGGAAACGTTTTGATACGTAAGCCGGCAACCACGGGGATGGAAGGTCGTCGCAGCGTCATCTTGCAGGCGCACCTTGACATGGTTCCCCAAAAGAATGCCTCCGTAACACACAATTTTCTGACTGACCCCATTGATGCTTACGTTGACGGTGATTGGGTGACGGCTCGTGAGACAACGCTTGGTGCCGACAATGGTATAGGTGCAGCGTTGGTAATGGCTGTGCTTTCCGACAAAACCATAAAGCACGGACCGGTCGAAGCTCTCTTCACCATCGATGAGGAAGAAGGAATGGACGGAGCTTTCGGTTTGAAGAGCGGATTTCTAAAGGGAACGACACTGATCAACTGCGACTCGGAAGAGGAAGGCGAACTGTTTGTCGGTTGTGCAGGCGGGACAGACCTCAACATATCACTTCGTTTTAAGGACGACACGTACATTCCCGAAGGTGATGTTGCCGTCAAGATAAGCCTAACGGGATTGAAGGGCGGCCATTCGGGAGTGGATATCCACTTGGGACGTGCCAATGCCAATAAGTTGATGTTTCGTTTCCTGAAAGAGGCAGTATGCGATTACGGGGCACGCCTTGCATCCATCGATGGAGGTTCGTTGCGAAACGCCATCCCCCGCGAAGCATTTGCCGTAGTGACAATCCCTGGCGACAACGTCGAGGCATTGTGGGAACTGGTGGCAGACTATCAGGATCTGTTCCGTACGGAATATGCAGGCGTGGAAGACGCCATATACTTCACAGCGGAAATGACTGACCTGCCTAAAACGCTAATCCCCGAAGAGATCCAAGATGATATGATCAACGCAGTGGAGGGATGTCAAAACGGTGTGATCGATATGCTGCACGATTTCCCGGGTACGGTGGAGTCATCATCCAACCTGGCAATAGTCCATTCACAGGAAGGGCTTATCACTATAAAGATATTGGTGCGCAGCTCTTCCGAGAGCCGCAAAGCAGCAGTATGCTCCTCGCTCGAAAGCATCTTTTCTTTGGCAGGGGCAAAGGTGGAATATGGCACTTCATACGGCGGATGGCAACCGAATATCAACTCTCCGGTGTTGAACATGATGCAGGAGACATACGAAGAACTGTTCGGAAGAAAGCCATCTGTGAAAGTGATGCATGCAGGACTGGAGTGCGGAATCATTCAGGAAGTCTATCCCGACATGGACATGATTTCCATTGGTCCGGATCTCGAGCATCCTCATTCGCCCGATGAGCGTGTCAGAATCTCGTCTGTACAAAAGGTGTGGACCTTCCTTGTCGCTACTCTCAGCCGTCTATGACCGGTAAGAACATTACAAGACACGTGCATGTTGAAGCAACAGTTACAACAAAAGCTACAGCAAAAGCTCTCTCCACAGCAAATACAGCTGATTCGGCTCCTTGAGCTTCCTGCCATTGAGCTGGAAGAACGCGTCAAACACGAGTTGGAGGAAAACCCTGCGCTTGAGGAAGGGAAAGATATCCCTGAGGATTTCGAGGAGACGGACAGCGAGAGTGGAGATGGCGAAACTTCGCCTGAAGAGACAGAAGTAGACCTGTCGCTTGGGGACTACAAAAACGAAGACGACATACCGGACTATAAACTGAGAGAGATCCGAGAGAAGGCGGAGCAGAAAGAGGATATTCCCTTTTCCGTGGGGCAGTCGCTGAACGAATACCTACTTCAGCAACTCGGGTTACGCGACCTGCCGGAGAAAGAAACGAAGATAGCAGAATACATAATCGGGAATATCGACGACGACGGTTATCTGCGGCGCGAACTGTCCGCCATTGCCGACGATTTGGTGTTTCAAGCCGGAGTGAATGTGGAAGAAAAAGAGATCGAAGAAGTTCTTACTGTCATACACGATTTCGATCCTGTCGGAGTGGGAGCACGCAACCTACAAGAGTGTCTGCTGCTGCAACTCCAAAGGAAGGAGCCGTCTGGAGATATACGTTTGGCGGAGAGTGTGCTCACCGACTATTTCGAGGAGTTTACCCGCAAGCACTACGATAAGATTCTGCGGGGTCTCAACGTAAGCGAAGTGGCACTGAAAAAAGCCATTCGCGAGATAACAGCCCTCAATCCCAAACCATGCAGCAGTAGAGACAACTCCATGGAGACAGCAATGAGTCAGGTTATCCCTGATTTCTTGGTTGAGGAAGTAAACGGTGAGCTGGTTTTAAGCATGAACAACCGCGACATTCCCGACCTTCGAATCAGCCGTGAGTATTCGGAGATGTTTCAAGACTATGTAGGCAACAAGGCAAATCAAACAGCAAAGATACGCGAGGCAGTGCTGTTCATTAAACAAAAGCTTGATGCCGCCAAAGGGTTTATCAATGCAATCAAACAACGGCAGGAGACTTTGCGACGCACAATGGAGACTATCATCCTCCTGCAACGCGACTTTTTCCTGACGGGCGATGAAACCATGTTGCGGCCAATGATACTGAAAGACGTTGCCGAGCGTGCCGGATACGACATATCGACCATTTCGAGAGTAAGCAACAGCAAGTACGTGCAGACCAACTTCGGCATCTATCCTTTGAAGTATTTCTTTTCCGAGTCAATGCAAACCGACAGCGGTGAGGAGATATCCACCCGTGAGGTGAAAAAGATAATGAAGGAGCATATCGACAGTGAGGACAAACATAAACCACTTACCGACGAAGAGCTGACTGCAATCTTGAAGGGAAACGGGTACGTCATTGCCCGTCGTACGGTTGCCAAGTATCGGGAACAGCTCGGTATTCCGGTTGCGAGGCTCCGGAAAGAGATATAGTTTGAAGCGCATTACAAATGCAATTATTCACCTAATAAAAAACATTGAAGTTATGAACTTTCCTACTGATTTAAAGTACACAAAAGATCACGAATGGATTCGTGTAGACGGAGAAGTTGCCTATGTAGGCATCACAGACTATGCCCAGAGCGAGTTGGGTGAGATCGTTTACGTAGACATCACAACAGAGGGCGAGACAGTTGCCAAGGAAGAGGTTTTCGGAACAGTGGAGGCGGTGAAGACCGTGTCGGACTTGTTCATGCCGGTGGGCGGTGAAGTGCTTGAAGTAAACCCAGAGTTGGAAGACAAGCCCGAACTTGTGAACGAGGATGCCTATGGCAAGGGGTGGCTGATAAAGGTTTACGTAAACAATCCTACGGAGCTGGGCAGCCTTATGTCGGCTGAAGAATACCAACAGACGATTGCAAAGTAGAATGACACCCGTTGTAAGCATAATCATGGGTAGCACCTCCGACCTACCCGTGATGGAGAAAGCCGCAAAGCTATTGGACGAGATGGAGGTGCCGTTCGAGATGCACGCTTTGTCTGCCCATCGCACGCCGGCAGAGGTGGAAGCCTTTGCCAAAGGCGCGAAGGAGCGGGGTATCAAGGTCATTATCGCTGCAGCAGGTATGGCAGCACATCTGTGTGGGGTGATTGCGTCGATGACAACTCTGCCGGTGATCGGCGTACCTATCAACTCGACGCTCGACGGTATGGATGCCCTGTTGGCTATCGTGCAGATGCCTCCGGGAATTCCGGTTGCCACGGTGGGTATCAACGGTGCATTGAATGCCGGAATTCTTGCCGTGCAGATGCTTGCCGTAGGGGACGAGAAGCTGCAAAGCAAGCTCGCCGACTATAAGGAGAATCTGAAGAAGAAGATAGTGAAAGCCAATGAAGACCTGGCACAGGTCTCTTTCAAATACAAAACAAACTGACGGGGCTGTGCGATGGGCACAGCCTCCTATATTTTAAGGCGTCTAAAAGGGGGCTTTTAGGACACCTAAAAAGAATGGGGCTGCCAAGCCCGCACAACAACACCGTATATCTACCGAAAATGGAATGTTTCTTTAATTACGATCGCCGTAAGTCGTCGGTTTGCCACGTGGGTGACACACCGTTGGGCGGTGACAACCCGATACGTATCCAGTCCATGGCAAACGTGTCAACGATGGATACCGAAGCAGCGGTCCGCCAAGCCAAGCGCATGATTGATGCCGGATGTGAGTACGTACGCTTCACTGCGCAAGGAGAACGTGAAGCCCGTAACTTGAGGGAGATTCGAAGGATACTGCGCAGCGAGGGATACACAACCCCGCTCGTTGCCGATATTCATTTCAACCCGAAAGCTGCGGATGCTGCCGCCGAGGAGGTGGAAAAAGTGCGTATCAACCCGGGTAACTACGTGGACAGAGTGAAGACGTTCAGTCTTTTGGAATATACCGACGAGGAATATGCGGTGGAGCTGCAAAAGATACGCGAGAGGTTTG
This sequence comes from Desulfovibrionaceae bacterium, assembly GCA_963652435.1. Lineage (GTDB taxonomy): Bacteria > Bacteroidota > Bacteroidia > Bacteroidales > Tannerellaceae > Parabacteroides. The sequence goes on from CAVJTV010000001.1 coordinate 15,548, forward strand.
TGCCCTTCCTCGACATCTGCAAGAGGCATGGTACTGCCATTCGTATAGGAGTGAACCACGGCTCACTGTCCGACCGTATCATGAGTCGGTATGGAGACACACCTGAAGGGATGGTTGCGTCCTGTATGGAGTTCTTACGTATCTGTAGGGATGAAAACTTCCATGATGTCGTGATTTCCATCAAGGCATCCAATACGGTCGTTATGGTGCGCACAGTGCGTCTGCTGGTTCGTACTATGGATAAAGAAGACATGCACTATCCGCTGCACCTGGGTGTGACCGAAGCCGGAGACGGCGAAGACGGGCGAATAAAAAGTGCCGTAGGTATCGGCGCATTGCTTGCCGACGGCATTGGCGACACTGTCCGCGTCTCCCTCAGTGAAGCCCCCGAGGCAGAGATACCCGTTGCCCATAAGTTGGTGGACTACATACAAAGCCGCCGTGGGCATGCCACGATTGTTGCCTCCACCGCTCCTGGATACGACCCAGTGACGGCATCTCGCCGCCTCACCCGCGAGACGGAAGGTATCGGCGGACATTTCCCTCCCGTTGTTATCTCCGACCGTAGTGGCGAGAACCTTTCCTTCAACGCTTCGGCAATGCCCGACTTCGTATATGTCGGGGAAAGGGATACTACAAGTATGCCCGACACTCTCCGTCTATTGGTGGATGCACACTGCTGGAAAGGGAAGCGTAACACCTATCCTTTCTTCTCCGCCTCCGAGATAGAAGAGATGAAAGCCACAGACGCTACGCTGAAGTTCCTCCTCCTCACCTACGAAGACGTGACAGATGGTATGATGGAGACATTACAGCACGACCGTGCGGTGGTGGTGGTATTGGGTACGCACCACCGGAATGGTGTCGGCAGTCAGCGTGCCGCCATGCACAAGCTGCTGACAGCCGGATGCGACGTTCCTGTAATCCTATATCGCGAATATCACGATAGCGACATAGAGTCTCTGCAGCTTAAAGCGGCAGCCGATTTAGGGACCTTGCTACTCGACGGCTTCGGCGACGGAGTTATGGTTTGTAACTCTAAGACCAATGCTTCCACTATCGACGGTTATATGTTTGGTATCCTGCAAGCCACAAGGCAGCGTATAAGCAAGACGGAATATATCTCTTGCCCAAGTTGCGGACGCACTCTCTACGACCTACAAACGACCATTGCCCGTATCAAAGGTGCCACCTCACATCTGAAAGGACTGAAGATCGGTATCATGGGATGCATCGTAAACGGTCCGGGCGAGATGGCGGATGCCGACTATGGCTATGTCGGTGCCGGACGCGGACGTATCAGCCTTTACAAAGGCAAAGAATGTGTACTGAGAAACATACCGGAAGAAGAAGCCGTGGAACGTTTAGTTCAGTTAATAAAGGAGAACGGAGATTGGATTGATTGACAGTTGCCGATCAACTTTCTACCTTTGCGCTGGTTAAATCAATAGAAACAAATGGAAATAAGCATCATAAACAAGTCGCACCACCCGCTTCCCTCCTATGCAACCGCATTGTCTGCCGGCATGGATATCCGTGCCAACCTGACGAAGCCAGTCGTATTGAAGCCGATGGAGCGCAAACTTATCCCGACCGGGCTCTTCATTGCCCTGCCGGAAGGATATGAAGCACAGATGCGCCCCCGTAGCGGGTTGGCACTGAAGCATGGCATCACGCTTCTCAATACCCCCGGTACGATTGACGCAGACTACCGCGGTGAGATAGGTGTCATCTTGGCGAACCTCTCGTATGAGGACTTCACCATAAACGACGGAGAGCGTATCTGCCAAATGGTGATTGCCTCTTACAGTCAAGTGAGTTGGAGACCGGTCGAGACTCTCGATGAAACAGAGCGTGGCGCAGGAGGATTCGGTCATACGGGAAAACAATAATCTCGTTTGAAGTCATGTTGAAGCAGTTGTTACACAGAACTTGTCTTCTGATGGTCCTGCTCTGTTGGATGCCCTCGCTTGGGGCGGTGGAAAAGGAGGAAGCAGAGCAGCGGAAATTCGACTATTTCTTTCTCGAAGGGTTAAACTTGAAGGCAGAGGGTAAGTTTGATGCCGCTTTCGATGCTTTCAATTATTGCCTCGCCATCGACTCGACAGCCTCACCCGTACTATACGAACTCTCTTCGTTTTATGTGCAGATGAACCGACCGGAAAAAGCGGTTGATATGTTGCGTCGTGCCGTTGCTGCAGACAGCGACAACTTCACCTATCGAATGTCACTTGCCACACTAAGCCGCAACATGGGTATGTATGGAGAAACTACCGAGACCTATGAAAAACTGGTGGAAGACTTTCCCAAGAAGACGGAGCTGAATTATTATCTGGCTGATGCACTGACACAAGAAGGCGAAATTGGAAAAGCCATTGATGCATACAACGCTCTCGAATCGTCTGTCGGTATGAATGAAGCTCTTTCCATGCAGAAATATAAACTCTACAACCAGTTGGGGCAACAAGATGCAGCCTTTGAGGAAATAGAGAAGCTGGCGAAGAAATATCCGATGGAAGCACGCTATCAAATAATCCTCGGAGACCTTTACCTTGAAAAGAACGATACGGTGAAAGCCCGTGCGTATTACGACAAAGCACACGAAACAGATCCGGACAACCCCTACTACATCGTGTCTATGGCAAACTACTACGAAGCAATCGGCAACAAAGACGCTGCCGAGACCGAGATATTTGATGCCTTGGTAAACGAAAAGCTCGACGTAGAGACCAAAGTGGCAATCCTTTCCCGTTACATAATGAGGTTACAGCAATCGCAGAAAGGAACGGAAAGAGCAAACACTTTGTTCAAAGCCCTATTGGAGCAACATCCGGAAGACACTGATCTGAAACAGATGTATGGTAGTTTGCTGATTACGCAGGGAAAGACAAACGAAGCCCGCTTCCAATTTCAGCTTGTCACAGAGATGGAGCCTGAGAACGCCTCGGCTTGGCAACAACTGCTGAACCTCGCTCTGAGAACTGAAGACGTGGAAGAGGTAATCCGTATCTGCACCAAATGCCAGACACTCTTCCCCAATGCTCCGGAATATTACTTCTATTTAGGCATTGCCTATTACCAGCAAGACAAATATCAAGAAGCATTGGATACGTATTATGCAGGTATAGACATAATTCCTGCAGAGAATCCTCAACTGAAATCGGACTTCTACGGACAGATTGGCGACATCTACTACAAAATGAACCAACTTGATCAGACCTACAAGGCATACGACGAAGCACTGAAGTATAACGACAACAACATCGTTGTCCTCAACAACTATGCATATTTCCTCTCGTTGGACAAAAAAGACCTGAAGAAAGCAGAGCGCATGAGTGCACAATGTATCAAGATTGAGCCTGACAACGCAACATATCTCGACACTTACGCCTGGATATTCTTCGTGCAGGGCAATTACACTCTTGCGAAGATATATATCGAAAGCGCATTGGAGAAAGACACGACCAAGAGTGCCGAGCTGGTCAACCATTACGGGGACATACTATTCATGACGGGAGATAAAAACGGTGCCGTCAGCCAATGGAAGAAAGCACGCGAGATGGGGAAAGAGAGCGAGACGCTTAACCGCAAGATTGCAGAAAGCATATACATCGAAGAGGAGGTAACGAAATGAAGCCCACATACGTGTTGCGCATACTGTTGATGGTAGCAGTGCTGTTGTCGGGTCTCTCAAGCTGTAAGTCGCCAAAGAAAGTCGGAGCGGTAACACGTGAAAGCAGTGCCAAGATGCAGAGTGAGTTCTTTGAGGCAATGGAAGAACAGGCATTCAGATTCAATACGATGACTGCCCGCATAAACGTGGAGCTGAAGGGGACGGAAAAAGACATGAGTTCGCGGGTAGACTTGAAGATGGTAAAAGACAGTGCCTTTCAGTTGTCATTCCAGCCGTTCTTGGGCATTGAGATGTTTCGCGCCGAGTTTACGACAGACAGTGTGAAGATAATCGACCGCATGAACAAACGCTACGTAGCCGAGCGTTATGAAGACATGAAAGGACAGATGCCGCTTGAGCTCAACTTCTACAATCTGCAGGCATTGTTCACCAACCATATCTTCCTGCCGGGGCAGCAAACTATCAGCAAAGAGCAGTTCAAGCGTTTCAGGTTAATTCAAGAGGGAGCGACGGCAGAGCTTCGCATCAAGGATTCATTCGGGCTGCTTTATTCCTTCTTTGCCGACGGCGAAGAGAAGCTGCTCTCCACCCATATAGCGGACTCGTCCGAACGATATGCCCTCGAATGGGACTATACGGACTTCCGCGTGACAGATGGGCAGGTGTTTCCGCAACTCATGAACATAAACATCCTCTCCCAGGGCATCTCGCAAGGCAGTGTCGCAATGCGTTTCTCACGTGTGCAGACCGACCAGCCTCTCACTTTGGAGCTTTCCATCCCTGCCAAATACAAACGTATAACCTTCGCACAGATCCTAAAATCAACCAGCAATAGAGATAAGCAGAAATGAGATATATGTGGTTTGTCATATTCATGATGGTCGCCATC
>CAVJTV010000001.1:20959-59475 GCA_963652435.1 Desulfovibrionaceae bacterium
CGTTCGGAGAGCAACAACATCAAGATCTGAAATACGTGCGTACCAACAGTAACGGTATAGACATACAGACCACACCCGGGGCTGATGCCCGCGCCGTATTCAAAGGTGTAGTGACGCGTGTGTTTGTGATTCCGGGCTACAACAATTCCATTATAATACGCCATGGCAACTATCTCACCGTATACTGCAACTTGAGCCAAGTATATGTAAAGACCGGCGACGAGGTCGGCACCTGTCAGGCTATCGGACAGATATTCTCCGATGCGGAGAACGGCAATGCCACGATCCTGCACTTCCAGCTTTGGAAGGAAACGACGAAACAGAATCCTGCGCTATGGCTCTCGACTAAATAACATGACGATATGTATTGGACGCTCTTCATTACTTTTCTGAAAATAGGCGTGGGCACCATCGGCGGCGGATATGCCATGCTGCCATTGATAGAACGTGAGGTGGTGGACCGCGGGTGGCTTACGAAGGAGGACTTCGTCGACCTCTTCGCCGTTGCACAGTCGCTCCCCGGTATCTTCGCCGTGAACATATCCATCTTTGTCGGCTACAAACTGAAGAAGAGCTTGGGAAGCATCGTGTGTGCCTTGGGGACAATCATGCCGTCGTTCGTGATCATACTGATAATCGCTACGTTCTTCATACAGGTGCAGGACAACGAGTGGGTGGAGAGGATATTCAAGGGCTTGCGTCCGGCGGTGGTGGCTCTTATTGCCGTCCCGTGTATCACTACGGCACGTTCCATCAAATTAAATCACATCACCATGCTGATCCCCATTGCCGCCGCACTGCTTATATGGAAGGCGGGCGTCTCGCCGATATGGATTATCCTGGCTGCCATTGCCGGAGGATTGGTGTATGGTCTGAAAATAAAGAAAAACTGATATGATCTGGCTACAACTGCTTTACGTATATCTAAAGATAGGCATCTTCGGCTTCGGCGGCGGATATGCAATGCTCTCGCTGATACAGGCGGACGTGGTGGACCGCTATGGGTGGGTCACCCGCCAAGAGTTCACCGACATTGTGGCAATCTCGCAGATGACACCCGGACCGATCGGCATCAACAGCGCGACATACATCGGCTACACCGCCATACACAACGCCGGATACCCGCCCTTTATGGCTGTTCTCGGCTCGTGCCTTACGACGTTTGCCGTATGCCTCCCCTCGTTCATCCTCGTGCTGGTCATCTCCTATTTCTTTGCCAAGTTCAAGAACAACAAATACGTCGTCGCAGCCTTCACTGGCAAGAACAACAAATACGTCGTCGCAGCCTTCACTGGTCTGCGCCCCGCTACAGTCGGGCTTATCGCTGCCGCTGCCCTCTTGCTTATGAACGATGAGAACTTCGTCGACTACAAGAGCTTCCTTATCTTCGGCGGAACCTTCATCCTCACGTGGAAATTCAAGCTCCACCCGATTCTGACAATCGCGCTCGCAGGAGTAGCCGGAGCAATCCTCTACGCATAGTGTAAGGCTATGTCAAATTCAAGGGCGGCTTGAAGGAGGCCTCCCGATGCCCTAAAAAGAATTGGCACTATTGATGATCTTCACTATCTCGTCGACGATCCGATCTGCGCTCTGATGGTGAGCCAAAGTTGCGATGTTGCTGCTCATGCTGCGAAGGAGAACGTCGTCGTGGACTGTCTCGAGAGCCCTCGCGACCAGTTCCTGTTCCGCATCTTTGTCGGCAACCATGATTGCCGCATTCTTGTTTGCCAACGCAAGAGCGTTCTTCGTCTGATGGTCTTCTGCCACATTGGGAGAGGGGACAAGGATAACCGGCTTCTTCAGCAGGCAAAGCTCGGAGATGGAGCTTGCGCCGGCACGGGAAACGACAAGGTCGGCTGCCGAATAGGCGTAATCCATGCGTGTGATGAAGTCGGAACACCAAACGGGCATGCCGTGATAGGCTTTCAGGTGTCGGATGGCTTCGTCGTGATAGTAACGTCCGGTCTGCCATATCACCTGCACGTCGGAGGCGAAGAGTTTGTCGAGACCGCCTTGTATGCTACGGTTGATTGTCCGTGCGCCGAGGCTTCCTCCCACCACAAGGACCGTTTTCTTTTCCGGCGACAAGCCGAAGAACGCCAAAGCCTCGTCTTTCCGTCCGGTGGCTTCCTCCAAGTCCTGACGGACGGGGTTGCCGGTCACCACGATCTTTTCCGCAGGGAAGAACCTTTCCATCCCGTCGTAGGCAACACATATCTTCGATGCCTTCCCTGCGAGCAGCTTGTTGGTCACGCCGGCATAGGAGTTCTGTTCCTGTATCAGCGTCGGGATACCTTGCGAAGCTGCCATCCAGAGTGTCGGACCGCTGGCATAGCCGCCCACGCCCACAGCTATGTCGGGGTGGAACTCACGAATCGTCTTCTTTGCCAAGCGAAGGCTCCTGCAGAGGCGGCGCAGCACCTTTATGTTGGCAAGCAGGTGACTGCGGTCGAAACCGCTCACGGGCAGACCCACTATCCGGTAACCTGCCGCCGGGACCTTCTCCATCTCCATACGGTCTTCTGCCCCGACAAAGAGGATCTCCACATCGGGGAAACGGCTCTTGATTGTGTTGGCAATGGATATTGCAGGGAAGATATGACCTCCGGTGCCACCGCCGCTTATTATCACACGATACTGCTTCATGTCTTTCTATTTTGTTTCTGTTGTTGTTTCTCCTTCCGTCACATGATCGGGCACCCAGTTGGATATCTCTTCGTCGGTAATGGCAGGAGACGTGCTTCGGTCTTCAGTCTCTTCTTCCGGATAATCGTCTTCCTCGTTGCCCATACCGGCACCGAAACGGCTTATGCTAAGTATTATTCCGAAGTATATACAGGAGATAAGCGTAGAGGTACCGCCGCGGCTGACCAACGGCATCGGCTGACCGGTGACGGGTATGAGGTTGACGGCTACTGCCATGTTTGCAAGAGCCTGCACCACGACGAGCAGTCCGCACCCGAGCACAAGGTATTTCGGGAAGGTCTTGTTGCATTTTCGGGCAATCATCCCGACCCTCACCAACAACATTACGTAGAGCATCAGCACAAACACACCCCCGACCACACCCAGTTCTTCTATGATTATCGCATAGATGAAGTCGGAATACGCCTGCGGAAGGAAATCCCTCTGCTGACCATGCCCTGGCAAACGACCGAACACACCTCCGCGAGCAATGGCAATCTTGGCATGGGTGACCTGATAGTTGTCGTCGGTTATCTTGTACACGCCGTTCTCATCGGTATCCGATTCCTGCGCGTCGTAGAAACGCTCCAAGCGACCCTGCCATGTGGCGACACGGTCGGGCAGATATTGGGTGATGCCTCGCGGCGTAACCCTCAGCAGCACGACAAAGAGAACGAGAGCCAGCAGCATCACGCCTGCCAGCTTACATAGCTTCTTCATGGGAAGCTGCCCGATGAACATCATCAGAAAGCATACGCCGAACAGCATGAACGCCGTCGAGAAGTTCTCCGGAAGGATCAATAGGCAGGTCACCCCCACACCGATAAGGATATACTTGAATATCTGGTCGTCGGTGAAGCGATGCCGCTTGCTGAGCAGGAAGGCAATGAACACGATCGAAGCGAGCTTGGCTAACTCGGAAGGCTGAAACGGCACTCCGAACAACTCCAGCCAACGATGTGCGTCATTGGCACTGATACCCACAAAGGGCGTGGCAATAAGCATCAACACCGAGATTGGAAGCAATAAGATAAATAGCGGGAAGAACCGATACGGGACATTGTGGAGTATCAACACAACCAAAAACCCACCCAAGAGGAACGAGGCATGCCGCACAATCGGTGCCCAATAGTCCGCATTCTTGTAGGCTATCGTACTCGTGGCACTAAACACCTCAATGACCGAAACGAGGCAGAGAAACATGAATATGATCCATATCACCCTGTCGCCTTTGAACAACTTACTTGCCAAATCCATTGCTCAGAGTGTTCTTTACAGATTACGCACACAGGTCTTGAACTGCTCGCCTCGGTCTTCGTAGTTCTTGAAGAGGTCGAAGCTGGCGCAGCAGGGCGAGAGCAACACGGTGTCTCCCTTTTCCGCCAGGCGGTAAGCCTTGTTCACCGCTTCCTGCATCGAGCGGGCATCCTCGATGAGTGGAATCTTGCCGTCGAAGAAGTCGTGCAGCTTCTTGTTGTCAACGCCGAGGAATATCAGTGCCCGCACCTTCTGCTTCACGAGGTCTTCTATCTCGCGGTAGTCGTTGCCTTTGTCCGTGCCGCCAAGAATGAGCACCAGCTTCGTCGTCATGCTATGCAGGGCATACCAGCAGGAGTTCACGTTCGTTGCCTTCGAGTCGTTGATATAGTCCACGCCGCGCACACGGGTCACCTTCTCCAGGCGGTGCTCCACTCCGGTGAAGTCGCTCAGCGATGCACGTATCTTGTCGTTGTGTATGCCGGCAACCTTGGAGGCTATGCCCGCTGCCAGAGAGTTGTAGAGGTTGTGCGTACCTGTCAATGCCAATAAATCCCTATCCATGGTAAATGTTCCGTTTGTTGTTTCTATTACGATCTGATTGTTCTCGGTGTATCCCCTCGCGCCGTCTTTGTGCGTCTCGGAGAAGGGGTAAAGCGTTGCCGCAGGATGCCGCAGGGCTATCTCGCGGGCAATTATCGGGTCGTCCATCCAGAAGATGAACGCATCTTTCGGGGTCTGGTTTTGCAGGATGCGAAACTTGGCGTTCACGTAGTTCTGCATCTCGTAGCCGTAGCGGTCGAGATGGTCGGGCGTGATGTTGAGCAGGATTGCCACGTCCGCCTTGAAGTCGTACATACCGTCGAGCTGGAAGCTACTCAGCTCTATGACGTAGACCTTGTGCGGCGTTTCTGCCACCTGAAGTGCAAGACTGTTACCCACGTTGCCTGCCAAGCCCACATCCACGCCGGCATTCTTCAAGATATGGTACGTAAGCATCGTCGTCGTCGTCTTGCCGTTGCTGCCGGTGATACATATCATCTCGGCGTCGGTATATCGCCCTGCAAACTCAATCTCGGAGATTATATGCGTCCCCTTCGACATCAGTTTTTGGATTATCGGAGCCTTGTCGGGTATCCCGGGGCTCTTGATTATCTCGTCGGCATTCAGAATGTCGGCTTCAGTATGCCCGCCTTCTTCCCAACGTATCCCGTGGGCATCAAGCATGGCCTTATACTTGGGCTTAATCGTAGAGCTGTCGGACAGAAACACATCAAACCCTTTCTGTTTTGCCAGCACCGCAGCTCCCGCGCCGCTTTCTCCTCCACCTAAAACAACTATTCTACTCATTTCTATAATAATTAGTCTAATATCAAACCTCTCGCCGCTCGAAAAACGTTAGAAAGCGGACTTTCTTCCTGTTTTCCGTTCGAAAAATGCTGGAAAGTGGACTTTCTTCCTGTTTTCCGCCCGAAAAATGCTGGAAAGTGGACTTTCTTCCTGTTTTCCGCTCGAAAAATGCTGGAAAGCGGACTTTCTTCCTGTTTTCCACCCGAAAAATGCTGGAAAGTGGACTTTCTTCCTGTTTTCCGCTCGAAAAACGCAGGAAAGTGGACTTTCCGGCACTTCCGTCATCTCATCTTCAATGTGACAATCGTTACGACTGCCAGAATAATACCGATCAACCAGAAACGTACCACAATCTTCGACTCGGGAATCACGCCGAGCGGTTTTTGCAGCAACGCCTGTATCCCTGCGTTTCCCGCCTTCTGGAAATGGTGGTGAAGCGGCGTCATCTTGAATATGCGGCGACCCTTGCCGTACATCTTCTTCGTGTATTTGAAGTAGGCGACCTGCGCCATCACCGAAAGACTCTCGGCAAGGAATATGCCGCAGAGAATAGGTATCAGCAACTCTTTGCGTATGATTATTGCGAACACTGCTATTATACCTCCCAAAGTCAGGCTTCCCGTATCGCCCATGAACACCTGTGCGGGATACGAGTTGTACCAAAGGAAGCCGACCGTTGCCCCGATAAAGGCTGCAGCAAACACCACCAGCTCCTCCGCCCCGGGGATAAACATTATGTTCAGGAAAGAGGCGAACTCGAAGTGTGCAGACATATAAGCCAAAATGCCCAGGGCAACACCTATGATTGCCGAAGTGCCGGCAGCCAGTCCGTCGAGACCGTCGGTGAGGTTTGCACCGTTCGACACGGCAGTGACAACGAATATCGTCATCAGTACGAAGACAATCCACGCCGCCGCCTCCTTATAGTCGCCCGCCCAGCTGACAAGCTGCGCGTAGTCGAAATTGTTGTTCTTCATAAACGGGATGGTCGTCTTCGTGGACTTCGTCTCCACATTGTGATAGCGCACTTCCTCGATCACGTTGTCGTGCCTGACCTCCATGTTCTCCTTTATCACCACGTCCGGACTTACGTACAAGACCAGCCCGACGATCAGCCCCAGCCCGACCTGCCCGACAATCTTAAACCTTCCGTGCATCCCTTCCTTGTTCTTGCGGAACACCTTGATGTAGTCGTCGGCAAACCCGAGAACACCCAGCCAAAGGGTGGTGACAATCATAAGGAGCACATAAACATTGTTGAGCTTGGCGCACAGAAGCGTCGGGACAATGATGGCAATGATGATGATGATGCCCCCCATCGTCGGCGTGCCTTTCTTCGTCATCTGTCCCTCCAACCCGAGGTTGCGCACCGTCTCGCCTATCTGCAACATCTGTAGACGGTCGATGATGCGCCGCCCTATCGCCGTAGAGATAAACAGCGAGAGAATAAGTGCCAGCCCCGAACGGAAAGAGACGTACTTGAACATCCCTGCCCCTGGGAAATCCAGCTGATCCAAATAATTGAAAAGATAATAAAGCATATCGTCTTATTGTTGTGCCTGAAATATCTCCCGCAGCTTCTCTCGGTCGTCGAAGTGGTGTTTCACACCCTTCACCTCCTGATAGTCCTCGTGCCCTTTTCCTGCCACGAGTATCACGTCGCCTTTTCTTGCCAGCATCGCAGCAGTCTTGATTGCCTGTGCGCGGTCGGTGATACACAGTGTGTGCTTCTTGTCTGAAGGGTTAAGCCCCGCTGCCATATCACGGATAATCTCCTCGGGGTCTTCGAAACGCGGATTGTCGGACGTGAGGATAACCTGGTCGCTCAGCTTTGCTGCCTCCTTCGCCATCAACGGGCGTTTGCCCTTGTCGCGGTTTCCGCCTGCACCGACAACGGTGATAATGCGCCCTCTGCCGAGAAGCACATCATGTATGCCGTTCAACACGTTTGTCAAGGCATCCGGCGTGTGGGCATAGTCGACAATGGCAGTGTAGCCCAGCGGCGACTGTATGGTCTCGAAACGTCCGGACACCGAATGTAGCGCACTCAACACCACCAATATCTCCTCAGGGTCTTTCCCCAAAGAGACAGCCGCACCATATACTGCCAAAAGATTATAAGCATTGAAACGCCCGACAAAAAGGGTCGTCACCTCCCTGCCGTTGATGACCATCTCCGTACCGTCGAAATGCGACTCGATAATATTTCCCTTGAAATCCGCCAAGGTGCGAAGCGAATATGTCAGCTTCTCCGCTGCCGTGTTTTGGAGCATCACCATGCCCGACTTGTCGTCGGCATTGGTAAGCGCGAAAGCATCCGCCGGCAGGTCGTCGAAAAACTTCTTCTTTGCCTTGAGATAGTTTTCCACCGTCTTATGATAGTCCAGATGGTCGCGCGTTAGGTTGGTGAATATGCCGCCGTTGAACGACAGTCCGCTGATACGCCTCTGATCGATGGCGTGCGAGCTGACCTCCATAAAAGCATACTCGCATCCGGCATCCACCATCCGCGCCATAAGGCTGTGGAGAGTGATAGGGTCGGGCGTTGTATGCTCCGTCGGGATTGCCTCGCCGTCGACATAGTTGCACACGGTGGAGATAAGTCCTACCTTATGCCCCATGCGACGAAACATTTCATACAGCAGAGTGGCAATCGTTGTCTTGCCGTTCGTCCCTGTCACACCCACCAGTGTCAGCTTGCTCGACGGGTTGCCATACCATGCGGAAACAACCTTACCCAATGCCTCTGCCGAATCTTTCACGCGGACAAAACAAACGTTTTTCCCCGCCGCAGCCTTATCGGAAATCTCCTCGCAGACGACAGCCACTGCTCCTTTTGCAATAGCCGCATCAATATAGTCATGTCCGTCGACAGCAGTACCTCTCACCGCGACAAACAAAAAACCGTCTTCCACCTTTCGCGAATCCGACTCGACACCCGTGATTTCCACTTCACCGTCGCCTGCCGTTTCCACTACATCCAACGTCTGAATAAGTTTCTTCAGTTTCATTTTTCCTCTCTGTTTATTTTAATGTCAAGTGAATGGCATGACCTCTCACAATCCTCGTCCCCGGACTTACCGACTGTGCCGTCACCCTTCCCATTCCATCCAAAGCTACCCGCAGCCCTGCGCTCTCAAGCAGGTAAACGGCGTCTTTCGCCCCCATGTCGACCACGTTCGGGACCAGACCTTCACGGATTGTCACATCGTGCAGACGAAGAGCCTCGGCTCCTTCCTCACGCTTCGACGCTACCCATTTCGTCTTCAGGCTGTCTGTATCGACGTCAACGTCCAGCTCATCCAATACGTTTTCCAAGGCAACCAGACTGCCACCCTTTACCGAAGGCAGCATGACAGCCGCCGAATCGCGCTCCATGTCTCTTACGTCAATTGGCATATCGCTGGCATAGACCTTCTCTGCAATGGCTTTTACGACACCTCCCGACATCGTACCTCCGGAAGGATAGCCAATGCGCGGACGACGTATCACAACAATGCAGGAATATTTGGGATCGTCGGCAGGGAAATATCCGCAGAAAGAGACCTGATGACCGCTCGTGCGATAGACACCGCCGGAAGCAATCTGTGCCGTACCTGTCTTGCCTGCTATACGAACGACATCAGAATATACAGCCTTACCCGTTCCTTTCTCAACCACGCCCAACAACATGTCCTGTATAATCCTCAACGTCCTGTCCGAACATATCGACGACTTCAAGACCTCCGTAGAGAAGCTCTTTACCGTCTTGCCATTGTGAAGAATCTCCTTCGTGAACATCGGGCGAACCATCTTGCCCCCGTTAGCTATGGCATTGAAGAATGTGAGCGTATAGATCGGCGGTATCTGCGTCTCGTATCCGAAAGACATCCAAGGCAGGGTTGTCTTCGACCAATACAAGACCGTGTCGTTCGGCATACGTATCTTGGCTCGCCCTGCACCTGGTATCTCCAGGTTCAGCGGGATATTCCAACCCTCGCGATACAACCCCTCCACAAACTTTGTCGGGTTCTTCTCATATCCTTTCAATATGATTTTGGCAACACCGATATTCGAAGAATACCAAATCGCCTGTTCCGCAGTGATACGATGGTAGCCGCCTTTGTGCATGTTATGGTCAGTCATACGGCTTCCTTTATACATATACACACCATTACCCGTATCAACCGTATCGCCCGGCTGACAAACACCGTCTTCCAACGCCACCATCATAGATGCGACCTTGAAAGTTGAGCCCGGCTCTATCTCGTCTGCCACGGCATGATTCTTCGTCTCTCCATAGACACCCTCGCGGATACGACCCATATTCGTTATTGCCTTCACCTCGCCCGTCGACACTTCCATCACAACGGCGGTCCCCGACTCGGCATCGATCTTCTTCAACATATCCACCAGCGACTTTTCGGTAATATCTTGAATGTCGATGTCTATCGTTGTGCGAATATCCATACCGTCAACAGGCTCCACCTCGACAACGTTTGTCCAGCCACCACCAAGGCGGCGCACCGAGCTAAGTCCGGCTTCTCCTCTGAGCAACGAATCGTATTGCAGCTCTAAACCGTTCTTTCCTTTCGTCAGACCGCCTGCCTCAATCTCACCGTAAATATCTCCGATTGTACGTGATGCCAATGAGCCGAAAGGCTTCTGCCGCCGCACCATCTCTTTGGTATAGAATCCGCTCTTGTTTCTGTTAAGGCGAAGGAACGGGAATGTCTTCATCTCTTTCAGCTCAGTGTAGGAGACACGCTCCTCACACACGGGATACTGACGGCTCTTGCTCTTCAGTCCACGAAGCAGATGAGCCTTATAGCCGGCAGGAGACCGCTTCCCGAACCTGCGCGACAAATAGATAGAGAGAGAATCAACACCGTTCTTTTTCGAGTTAAGGAACGTATCGACAGAAAAGCCGTCGGCACGGAAATCCATGTAAGTGTAGTAACGGGGCACACTGGTTGCCATCAACTTTCCGTCAGCAGAGTAAATATTGCCTCGTCCCGGCATTATCAGACGGTCCGGGCGTTTCTGACTCTCCGAGACCTTCATCCATTTCTCTTTCTCAACAAAAGCAGTATCAAACGTACACAGCAACACGCCTACTGCCACAAGCCCCAGCAGCAACACGACGATAAAGTAACGGATCAACATCTGGTTACTTTTCTGAACAATCTCTTTCGGTTCGTTCTCTTCAGCCATGTCTATTTGTATAATTCATACGGCGGAGTCTTCGCTCCTTCCAGCTCTATGCCTTGTTCTTCAATCAACGCCTCAATCTGCGACTGACGACTGTTTTCCGTCAGCTCGGAGGAAACAGACAATGCCTCGAAACGGATGTCGCGCAGACGTTGCTGCAAGCGGTCGATCTCACGCAGCTTCTGCATGCAGGTGTAACGGTTTCCGATGAAGAAGAACGTCATTATCACAACAAGAACAATCATCCGTGTGTGCTTGACGATAAAATTCTCTGTCAAGACACCACCGCCTAACACATACAAAAGAGAAAGACGTTTCTCTCGTTTCTTCGATTTCTTACGTTGCTGATTTCCCTCCATATCTGCTTCGTCTTTCAGTTGTCGATTTTCTCCGCTATTCTCAGTTTGGCACTTCTCGAACGCGGGTTCCTCTCTATTTCCTCATCGGAAGGTACAACCACCTTAGTGTTCACCATACGAAATGGCGATCGTATGTTTCCGAAAAAGTCCTGCTCGCTTTTCCCCTCGAAGTTTCCCGTCTTTAGGAAGTTCTTCACCAGTCGGTCTTCCAGCGAATGATAGGTGATCACAACCAGACGCCCGCCGGGCTTCAAGACCCGCAACGTTTGCTGTAGCATCTCCTTCAAGGCACACATCTCGTCGTTCACCTCTATGCGAAGAGCCTGAAACGCCTGTGCCAAAAATTTCTTCTCTTTGTCTTTCCCCGCAAGAGGCTTTGCCAATTCCAGGAAATCGCCAATCGTCTCTATCCGCCTTGCTTCACGTGCCGAGACAATCAACGATGCCAAACGGTGTGCCACCTTCAGCTCGCCATACAAGCGGAACACATCCGCCAGATTGTCTTCTGTATATGTATTGACAATATCTGCTGCCGTCCGTCCGGCACGCGCATTCATTCGCATATCCAGTACCCCGTCGAAACGGAAAGAAAAGCCACGGTCTCTGTCGTCGAAATGATGGGAAGAAACGCCAAGGTCTGCCAACAATCCGTCCACCCCATCGTTCACACCATGATAGCGCATAAAATTGTACAGATAACGGAAATTACTGCGGACAAACACAAACCGTGGGTCGTCGGGTATATTGTTTTCGGCATCGGCATCCTGATCAAAACCGTAGAGCTTGCCGCTACGCCCCATCCGTCTTAGGATTTCGCGCGAATGACCTCCGCCGCCGAATGTCACATCCACGTAGACACCCCCTTTTTGAATGGCAAGACCATCCATGCTTTCCTCAAGCATCACCGGCACATGATAACTCCGCTCTACCTCTTCCATCTTTATGTTCAACGATTAAACCTACCCTTAAACAATATCTTCTTACTTCGCTGTAAACAGAGATGTTACTTTAATGGGGGACAAAAGTAGACATTTATCATATTTTCGTTCAGCAAATACAAAGGTAAAGCGTGGAAAAAGTTATCAACAGATATGCAAAAAGGGCATGTCTGCTTTCATTCTGAGACACGCCCTCTTGCTTTCAATCTTTATCTGTATCGTTTATTTGTCTTCCTTTTCTGTCTCGACAACTTCAAATTTGCTCATTACACGATTGTCTGCCGAAGAGTTGCCTACGATTATCTCGAAAGCTCCCGGATTCAATACGAATTCATTCTTCTGATTCCAATGAGACAAATCTTCGCGCGTCAGAGTAAAATGAACGGTCTTTTTCTCGCCTTTTTCCAAGGAGACACGCTCGAAACGTTTCAGCTGCTTGATTGGAGTCTTTACTTCAGTCGTCTTGTCATGCAGATAAAGTTGTACTACCTCTACACCGGCTCTCTTTCCGATGTTACGAACGTCGACAGACACTTCCAGCGGCTCGTTCTTCTGTATCTTGTCTTTGGCAAGCTGCAAGTTGCTTATCTCGAAATCCGTGTAGCTCAAACCATATCCGAAAGGATAGAGCGGAGACTTCGTCAGATACATATACGTCCTCCCATTCGATATCTCGTAATCATTGAAAGGAGGCAGGTCGTCCATCGAGCTATAGAACGTCATCGGCAGCTTGCCGGAAGGCGTATAATCACCGAAGAGAACATCTGCAATGGCTGTGCCGCCCTGCTCGCCCGGATACCAAGCATCGATAATTGCAGGTACATGCTGGTCGATCCAGTTGATGGTTAGCGAGCTCCCTGCCACAAGCACAACGATGGTCTTCGGATTCGCCTTGTATATCTCCTGTATGAACTTCATCTGGTCGATAGGCAAATCCAAGGAAGTACGGTCGCGACCTTCACGCTCGATACTCTTGTTGATACCCAACACGGCAATGACAACGTCGCTCTTCTTTGCAACGCTCTTCTCTTTCTTGAAGGCTTCCGTCTCCGAGATTTCCTGAAGCTGCCACTTCAGCGCGGTGTAAGCTCTGTTGGCATCACATACATATTCGTATTTCATGGGATACTTCTCTCCGGCAACCAAATCAAGCTCAACGCCTGCATCGGAATCTTTCGAGTTCTCTTTAAGAAGGAGCTCGCCATTCAGGTAGAACCGCGCATCGCCGCGTGTGCTCATGCCAATCTTGTATTTACCCGATACCGGCACAGTGATGTTACCGCTCCAACGGACAGAAATCTGACCTTTCGGTATCAGCGGGTTGGGCGGCTGGTTTGCCGGGTCGAAATGAATCCATTTGTCGGTAGACTCCACCGGCGTTCCCTCAAAACCTGTGTTGGGATAATAGGACACTGCCAGACCTTTCTCCGTCTTGCCGTCTTTCTCGAACGAGAAGAACTCGGCATCCACCGTCTCGTATTTGATAGGTGTCGGCATCCAAGGCACGTAGCGGACATCCACACGCGTACCCGCCAGTTTGTTTTGTATGCCCTGAAGCGGAGAAACGGGGTCGTTGAGCGGCGTTCCGCTGTAATCGCCAAACTCGGCAACTCCGGCATTTATCCCGAACACTGCCAAGCTCTTTATTTTGTTCTTGTTCAGAGGCAGCAGGTTCTTCGTGTTCTTCAGAAGAACAATAGACTGCCTTGCTGTTTCCAAAGCCAGCTGCTGATGCTTCTCGGAACCTATCACCGAGGGGGAGATACGCGTGTAGAGGTTCAGCGAAGGGTCGTCGAACAGCCCCAGCTTGAAACGGGCACGCAACACACGGAACGCCGCCTTGTCTATCTCCGATGCCGTCACAAGACCCATATTGTATGCCTTGGGCAGATAATCCGTGAATATCAAACACTCCGAGCAATAACCGCCGCACTCCAGGTCAAGCCCTGCCTGAAGAGATTTCTGTGCAGCCTCTTCACGGGTTGCCGTGTAATGATGGTCAGAATAGAGGAAGCCAGGCGCACCGCAGTCGGAAACCACGTAACCGTTGAAGCCCCATTCGTTTCTCAGGAGGTCGGTCAAGAGCCATTTGTTCGCCGTACAGGGCACTCCGTTTATCGCATTGTATGCACTCATGATAGACTCAGCCTTACCTTCCGTAATCAACGCCTTGAATGCCGGCAGATAGTAGGACCGCAAAGTCTGCTCCGACACTTCCATCTTACAACGGAAACGGTTGTGCTCTTCGTTGTTGCCGGCAAAATGCTTCGGCGTGGACACCACCTTCAGATAACGCGGGTCGTTGCCCTGCAAACCTTTGACAAAAGCAACACCGATACGCGACGTCAGATAGCAATCCTCGCCGTAGGTCTCCGGCGTGCGCCCCCAACGCGGGTCGCGTGCCATGTTCACGGTAGGCGACCAGAACGTCAGCACATCGGTAAACTTCGCTTTTTGCAGCCTTCCCTGATCAAGCTCGTTCCAACGGGCACGCGCCTCATCGGAGATAGCAGTCGAAACCTGATAAATCAAATCCGGATTCCATGTCGAAGCCAAGGCTATTGCCTGTGGAAACACGGTAAACTTTCCCGGACGCACCACGCCGTGCAGGGCTTCGTTGCCGTGGTCGTACTTCGCAATTCCCAGACGGGGTATCGCCGGCGAGACTTCCCTAAGCAAAAGGATCTTCTCTTCTACGGTCATTTGCGACAACAAATCGTTCACCCGATTGTCAATCGTGGCATCCGGATTTTCAAACACATCCATCTTTCCGTTCCGATTGAAATCAATCCACTTCTTTTCCTCGGAATACGACTGAAAAGAGTAAACGAAAAGGAGAACCAATAAAACAAGACTTTTCTTCATGATATAATTTTTTTACCGCTCGCAAAAGTACGGTATTTACCCAAAATGCCAACCCTATGGTATCGTTTTACCGAGATTATACGCCATTCTGTCGATTTTATTTGCCGCCGGCTGACTGCACGCATACCTTCGCCGGCGATTTGACATAATTGAGTGATATATGAAACAAAAAACAATCATTGCCAGCCTGCTCATAAGCGCATTGCTGGCTCCTGCCGTGGTGAAAGCCCACGGCAGGCATGGTGCGGACAGGCATCACTGTTGCTGCTGTTGCTGCTGCAAGCCCGACCAACGTCCGCCGAAGGATAAGGGGATGCCTTCTTTCATCACCGACAAGCTGATAAAGAAGCTGGCTCTGACAGACGACCAGGTGACGAAGCTCAAAGCGGAGGAGAAAGCGTTCATGGAAAAGATGGAGGCGATGCGGCCCGACAGCGACAGTGCGGAACGCCCCTCGCCCGACGAGATGAAAGAGAAGATGGATGCGATGATGAGTGAGCACGAGGCTGCGGTCAAGAAGCTCCTTTCCGACGAACAGTACAAGAAGTATCAGAAGTACATGGAAGACAACCGCCCGAAAGGTCCTCGTGGCGGAGGTCCCGATGGTCCAGGCGGACCTGAGGGCGAGTGGTGACGCATAACAAATCAGGTATATTACGCCCAAAGGCAAAGCACCGTTTCTATAGCCTGTTTCATTTTCGGTGTTTAGGTTGAGATTCCGGGTTAGGCTCGGAATGTGATGATGACAAAGCCCCGAGTGGACACCCGTTCCGCCCGGGGCGATGTTTTTGTAGGCATAATTATGAAGAAAGTGGACTTTCCAGCATTCCCGAACCCTCGGAAATGGAAGAAAGTGGACTTTCCAGCGTTTCCGAACTCTCGGAAATGGAAGAAAGTGGACTTTCCAGCGTTTCCGAACCCTCGGAAATGGAAGAAAGTGGACTTTCCAGCGTTTCCGAACTCTCGGAAATGGAAGAAAGTGGACTTTCCGGCGTTTCCGCAGTCCCCACCCGCCCGCATGCAGCGACTGTTCTTTTTCAAATCGTCTATCTTTGCGGCGCAATTTGAAAAACAAATACAGGATATGTTGGAAAAAGGATTACAGCACACGAGCAGCACCATTGTGGAGGCTACCGTCACAGCCCGCGCCGTGGGTTCGGGCGATATGGATGTGTTTGCCACGCCGTCGATGGTAGCACTGATGGAGAACGCAGCCCTTATGGCTGTTGCCGCCCACCTGCCGGAGGGGTCGACCACAGTAGGGGCACACATCAGCACATCGCACATCAAGCCGTCGGCAGTGGGCGAGACCGTCACTGCCACTGCAACGCTCACGGAGATAGACGGACGCCGCCTGACGTTCAGCGTCGAGGCCCATGATTCGGAAGGGAAAATCGGCGAAGGGACGCACGTCCGCTACGTTGTCGACAGGGAGAAGTTTCTTGCCAAAGTCTGCCGCTAATCGGCAACGCGCCCCACGGATTTGATGTTTTTAATCTTGGAGAGTGTCACGCACATCTTCTGGATGTCTTCCACGTCGTGCACCTTCATCTTTATCCTGCCTTCAAACACTCCGTCTTTGGCTTCGATAAGGAGACGGATGATGTTGACGTTGAAATCGTCGGCAATGGTACGCGTAATAGTGTTGAGCACACCGATCGAGTCGATGCCCTTCACCTCGAGTGTGGCTTCGAAGGATGCATTCTTGTGGCTGCTCCATTCGGTGTTGAGAATACGCTCTCCAAAGCTGCTTTTCAGCCGCATGGCAATGGGGCAGGAGCGTTTGTGGACCACCACATTCCCGTCGTCGTTGATAAAGCCGAGGGCTTCGTCGCCCGGGATGGGCTTGCAGCAGTCGGCAATCACATAATTGCGCTCAAAGGCTTCTTCGCGCAGGATATAGGGCTTCGATTTGTCGTATTCAACCTTGGGGGCATCTTCTTCCGGCGGCACGTCGTTCCCTTTCTTCTTTTTCCCGACGCCAAGAGCCTGCTTCACGTATTTGAACAGGACATTGTCCGTCTTTTCCTTCAGCAGCTTCTTGATATTCTCCGGAAGTGTCACGTCGCCTTTCTCCACGGCATAATAGAACTCTTCACGCTTGGAGAAGCCGAAATACATACATAGCTTGTCGAGGTTCGACGTGTTTGCCTCCAGCTCCGAACGTTTGAACGCCTCGATAACCTTCTCTTCACCCTGTCGGGCAGCCTCGCGGCGGACGCGCCGCAACACGGCATCGATCTTGGCACGAGCCTTCGCCGTCGTGACAAAGTTGAGCCACTCTGCCTGCGGCTCCTGCGAACGGGATGTCAGTATCTCGACCTGATCGCCGCTTGCCAACGGATGACTGAGCGGGACGAGGCGGTGGTTGACCTTCGCACCGATACAATGGTTTCCGATCTTCGTGTGCAGGGCATAGGCAAAGTCGAGAGCCGTGGCACCCTGCGGAAGGGTCTTGATGTCGCCTTTGGGGGTAAACACGAATATCTCGGAGGTGAAGAGGTTCAGCTTGATGGTATCCAGGAAGTCGAGCGCGTTCGGGTCGGGGTTCTCTAAAATTTCGGTAATGGTCTGCAGCCATTTGTCAAGCTCCGTGTCTTCTTCCACGTTATGTTCCTTGTATTTCCAGTGGGCGGCAAAGCCTTTCTCGGCAATATCGTCCATTCGGCGGCTGCGTATCTGTATCTCCACCCATTCCCCGTCAGGTCCCATCACAGTGAGGTGCAGAGCCTGATAACCGTTGGCTTTCGGACGGCTCACCCAGTCGCGGATACGGTCCGGACGGATACGGTAGATATCCGTAATGGCAGAATAGATATCCCAACACATGTTTTTCTCGTCCACACCGGGCAGTGGGTCGAAGATGATGCGGACGGCATAGAGGTCGTATATGTCTTCGAACGTGATCCCCTTGCTTTCCATCTTGTTCCAGATGGAGTATGCAGACTTCACACGCGCCTTCATCTCATAGTGAAGCCCCATCTCCTTGAGCCGTTTGTCGACGGGAGCGGCAAAGTGCTCGAACAGCTTGTTGCGGTTCTCTTCCGTTGCCTTGAGCTTCTGGTTGATGAACTCGTATTCCTGCGGATGCTCGTATTTGAAGCTAAGGTCTTCCAGCTCCGTCTTGATGGAGAAAAGCCCCAGCCTATGCGCCAACGGGGCATAGAGATAAAGCGTCTCTCCGGCAATCTTGAACTGCTTGGCAGGAAGCATCGACCCCAACGTGCGCATATTATGCAGGCGGTCGGCAATCTTTATAAGGATGACACGGATATCGTCGCTCATGGTGAGTAGCAGCTTGCGGAAGTTCTCCGCCTGTGCCGAGGCATGTTCTCCGAATATACCACCGGAAATCTTGGTCAGCCCGTCTACAATCTGGGCAATCTTCGCGCCGAACATATCATGGATGTCCTGCACGGTGTATTCCGTATCTTCCACCACGTCGTGGAGCAATGCCGAACAGATAGAGGTGGAGCCCAATCCCATCTCGCGGCAGACAATCTGTGCAACGGCAATGGGGTGCATGATATAAGGCTCGCCCGAACGGCGTTTCACTCCGGCATGCGCCTGGTTGGCAAAGTTGAACGCCTTGGTGATACGTTCCACCTTCCTTCGGTGGTTCGACTTCAGATAGTCTTCCAGCAGCTCGTTAAAGCCGTCTTGTATCATCTTTTCGTCTGCCGACACCACCACCGGCATCTCGCCGACATTCGCTGTATCTTTATCTTTCCTGTCTTCCGTATCACTCATGGCTGCAACCCCCTCTCTTTAAATGCCAACAAATATACTGTCATTCCCGTTTCACCCCACCGGAATTTTCAGTATCTGCCCGGGATGGATGTTCGCATTGGGCAGTCCGTTTGCCTTTCGTATTACGTCTGCCGACACGCCAGGGTATTTTCGTGAGATTGTATACAGCGAATCGCCAGCCTTGACCTTGTAGGAAACGAAACCTTTGCTGTCTTTCACTGCCACCTCCGACTGCGGGGCACTCTTTTGCGCCGGCGAGGTTTTCGGTTTCTCCGAAGAGGCAAACGCCACTCCGCCATTGTCCACATACAGGGTCAGCTTGCGACCTACCGGCACACGGTTCGACTTCAAGCCGTTCCACTGGCGGACATCCTTCTTTGCCACTCCGTAACGGTCCGCTATGGTAGAGACTGTCTCGCCAGCCACGACGCGGTGAGTGATCTTCTCGCGACGCGACGCACCGTCCTGCTGATAAGCTATGCAGCCTGCCAACAATTCTTCGGCACGATGCACATACAAAGTGTCTTCCTTGTCGATAAAAGCGTATGCGCGGTCTATCGGCAGCTTGAGCACGCGGGGCGAGGCGTTGCCCGGGATAATGTCGCGCTTGTACTGTGGGTTGAGGGCACGCACCTGCTCAATGTCCATCTTAAGCACCTCTGCCACCTGCTCGAGGTGCAAAGCCTTCGTGACCATGATGGTGTCTGTCGCCAACGGGAGACTGGTCTGCACGGGACAGATATTGTGCTCGCAATAGAAGTTCATTATGTAGTTAGCAGCGATGAAGAGCGGAACATACGAACGTGTCTCGCGGGGCAGATAAGGGAATATCTCCCAGAAGTCTGTCTTCCCTCCGGCGCGGCGGATGGCTTTGTTGACATTCCCCGGACCGCAGTTGTATGCTGCCAGCACAAGATTCCAGTCTCCATAGATGTCGTACATATCCTTGAAATAACGGCAGGCGGCATGCGTAGCCTTCACCGGATCGCGTCGGTCGTCGATGAGGCTGTTTATCTCCAGCCCGTATATCTTTCCTGTCGGGAGCATGAACTGCCACAGCCCGCAAGCTCCTGCACGCGACACAGCGACGGGGTTCAGCGCACTCTCCACCACCGTCAGATATTTAAGCTCGATGGGTAAGTTATGCTCGTCGAGCACCTGCTCTATGATCGGGAAATAGAAATCCGCCATCCCGAGCATATAGCGCACAAGGGCGCGTCGGCGGGAGGCATACAGGTCTATGCAGTCGCGCACCACCTTATTGTAGGGCATAGGTATGACGCGCGGCAGACTTTCCAGCCGCATACGGTAGACAGAGTCGGGAAACCACACGTTCGCCTCATCGTCGTGGCAATACTCATCGCGCTTGGAGAAGTAACTCACATGCCACGAACGGAGCAGGCTGTCGACATTGGCATCCATACTTTCGGGAATCAGACCCACCTCGACGGAGAACGAATCGCTGGAAAGGGTCGAGTAGTCGGTCTCCTCTTCCTCTGTCGTCACGTCCTGCGCCGAGGCAGCACCGACAAAACACCAAAGGCAAACAACCGACAATATATGTTTCACTTTCATGTCTTCAAAATTTTATACTACAGTTCAAGCCATACAGACGGTCGCCGAAAGCAGTCTTGGGAACAACGACAGGCTCCACCCGCATGCTGAGGTCGGGCGATATGTCGAAGTCGAACAGCTGGGCTTCCACGTAGGCATCAACCATACAGAGAGCATAGACACCTACCGTGATGATGATGCTCAGGTCGCGGTAACGACGGTAATAGTCCTTGCTTCGTTTGATGTTGTCTTGCCAGCGCGAGTCGGAGATGAACCGCGACGGATCGTAACCGTTCTTCTTGGCTATCGCCTGCCACGAGTTGCTCCATTTGTCGGGGTTCGAGGCATTGTTTTGCACGTCGTTCACAAGGTCGAAGTATGCCGTCGAATAGTCCTTGTAGTTCTTGTTGTTCCAGGTGACGGCATAAATACATCCCATGAAACCTCCGTAGACGATCGGCAGCTTCCAGTAGGCGCGGTTATAGATCTGTCCGAGCCCGGGGCAGATGGCAGAGAGGATGACAGCCTTGGTGGGGTTGGGCTTGAAAGGCATCTTCACCTCGGAGGCCTTCGCGTCGACGCGTCCGGCAGAGTCGGCAGAGAGGATTACTGCCTGCACGGTCGAGTCTGCCGCCGCCACTGTCTTGCCCTGAGCCTTTGCGCATAGGGAGATGCCCATCAGCACTGCCGCAACACACAGCCATCTGCCCGTTATCATCTTCACCCCCGCACGCATCTCCGCCACAAAGATCCTTTACTTCAGTTTATCAAACAGACCCATCAATCGCTCCAGCTCTTCTTCCGAAGCAAAAGGAATGGATATGCGCCCTTTCCCTTTGTCGTTGTACGAGAGCTGCACCTTCGTCTTGAAGAAATGCGACAGGTGATCTTTCAGGAGATTGTATTCCTCGGGAAGCCGTTTCCCGTGAGGCGCGGGCTTCTTCTTTTCCGCAGCGGCAGGAGCGGCACCTGTCCGCACCATCTCCTCCACGGCGCGGACGGAAAGACCTTCTGCAAGGATCTGCTCATAGATGGCGAGCTGCACCTCGGGGTCTTCCACCGTGATGAGGGCACGCGCATGCCCCATGTCGATCTTCTTATCCTTCAAACCCATCTGTATCTCGGCGGGCAGCTTCAGAAGGCGGAGGTAGTTGGCAATGGTTGCCCGCTTCTTGCCGACGCGTTCGCTGAGCTTCTCCTGCGTCAAGCCGTAGGTATCTATCAGCTTCTGGTAGGCAAGCGCGATCTCTATGGAGTTGAGGTCTTCGCGTTGGATGTTCTCGATCAGAGCCATCTCGACCACATTCTCGTCGGCTGCCGTCTTGACGTAGGCGGGTATCTCGGTGAGCCCTGCCAGCTGAGAAGCACGGTAGCGGCGTTCGCCGGAGATAATCATGTATCTGTCCTTGTCAATCTCCTTGATTGTGATTGGCTGGATAACGCCCAGCGAGCGGATGGAGGCAGCCAGCTCCTCCAGGGCTTCTTCTTCGAACACCGAGCGGGGCTGCTCGGGGTTAGGCTCGATCTTGCTCAGTTCAATCTCGTTGATCGACGACGAGCCGCCTGTCTTCAGGTCGTCCATCGTGATGAGTGCTTCCAGCCCCCTGCCGAGTGCCGATCTATTTTTTGCCATTGTCTATTTTGTTTATCAGTTCCTTTGCCAGCTGTATGTGGTTGAGCGAGCCTTTCGAGTCGGCGTCGTAGAGCAACACGGGCTTGCCGTAGCTCGACGCCTCGCTCAGCTTCACGTTGCGCTGTATGACCGTTGTGAAGACAAGGTCGCGGAACGGGCGTTTCACTTCTTCGTAAATCTGATTTGCCAGGCGCAGGCGCGAGTCGTACATCGTAAGCAGGAAACCCTCTATTTCCAACCCCGGATTCAGCTTCGACTTGATAATCTTTATCGTGTTGAGCAGCTTGCTGATGCCCTCGAGGGCGAAATACTCGCACTGCACGGGGATGATGACCGAGTCGGCTGCCGTGAGGGCGTTCACCGTTATCAGCCCGAGCGACGGGGAGCAGTCTATGAGGATGATGTCGTAGCTGTCTTTCAGCGGCATGAGCACATCGCGCATGATACGCTCGCGGTTCTCTATGTTCAACATCTCTATCTCCGCACCGACAAGGTCGATATGCGAGGGAATGACATCCAGCCCCTCCATTTCGGTGCCGACAATCGCGCCCTTGGCATCCTCGCCGTTCACCAAACATTCGTATATCGAGAGCTTGACACTACGCACGTCCACTCCCAGCCCCGACGAGGCGTTTGCCTGCGGATCGGCATCCACCACCAGCACTTTCTTCTCGAGAGCGGTAAGCGAGGCAGCCAGGTTGATAGTGGTCGTCGTCTTGCCGACACCCCCCTTTTGATTTGCCAATGCAATAATCTTACCCATACTTAATCTCTTCATTTTGCGCGGCAAAGCTAAATATAAAAACCCAACGACGCCCCCGCGCAGTGTGAAACAATGTCTTTTTTGTTGATAACTCGCCCCAACTGTTGATAAATCTCCAGCCCTGTTTCTTTCTCAGTACTGAATAATCGTTGCGGGGCACTCTGTGATGGTTTCTCAGTGCTGAATAATCGCTGCGGAGCACTCTGTGATGGTTTCTCAGTGCTGAATAATCGTTGCGGAGCACTCTGTGATGGTTTCTCAGTGCTGAATAATCATTGCGGAGCACTCTGTGATGGTTTCTCAGTACTGAATAATCATTGCGGAGCATTCCGTGATGGTTTCTCAGTGCTGAATAATCGTTGCGGAGCACTCTGTGATGGTTTCTCAGTGCTCAGAACAGGGCAGCGAGCTTGCGGATGATGCCCAGCTCGTTGAGGAAGATGATGCCGATGGCTGCCGGAGCGATGTATTTGATGAAGAAAGCGTAGGTGTTGAAGAAATAGAACGTTATTGTCCCGTGGTTCGTCAGCTCTTCCTTCAATATCTTCTTTTCGATGCGGCAGCCGACGAAGACGCATATCATCATCCCGCCGATAGGCATCATGATCTTTGCCGTCAGGTAGTCGAGCGAGTCGAAGATGGTCAGTCCGCCGATGGTACACTCTTTCAGCACGCCGAACGAGAGGGAGCAGAGCGTGCCGACAATGGCAACGCCTATGGAGGTTATCCATGCAGCCTTGCGCCGGCTCGTGCGGTATTCTTCGCTGATATATGCCGTTGCCACCTCGTGGAGCGAGATTGTCGACGTGAGAGCCGCCAGTGCCAGAAGGATGAAGAAGACGAACGACCAGGCACTGCCCCACGGCAGCTGGCAGAAGATGTTAGGCAGGGTGATGAAGACAAGCTCCGGACCTGCCGTCGGCTCGATGTCGAAGCTGAACACGGCAGGGAACACCATGACGCCCGCCAGGAGAGCCACGAGAGTGTTCAGCACCGTCACCTGCACGGCGGTCACCTGCAGGTTCGTGTCCTTCCCGAAATACGAGGCGTAGGTGATGAGGCAGCCCATACCGATGCTGAGCGAGAAGAACGTCTGTCCCATCGCGCTGAGCACCACCGACGAGGTTATCTTGCCGAAGTCCGGCTTGAACAGAAACGCCAGCCCCTCGCCCACCCCGGGCAGTGTGACGGAGCGGATGCACAGGGCAATGAGAATGAGAAACAGCGCGGGCATCATTATCTTCGAGGCACGTTCGATGCCTTTCTCCACGCCCGACACTATGATGAAATGCGTCATGGCAATGAAGAGGATCGTCCACCAGATTGGGCGGACGACGGAGGAGGAGAAGCGGCTGAACTCGGCAGTGAACTCTGCCGTCGTCTTGCCCTCGAGCGAGCCCGTCAGTGCCTGCCAGATATATTCGAGCGTCCATCCCGACACCACGGAATAGAAGCCGAGGATGAGGAAGGCGGCAACCACACCGTTGTAGCCTATGAGCTTCCACTTCGTGCCCGGTGCCAGCTTCTTGAACGCTCCGGCGGCATTGCTGCGCGAATATCTGCCGATGAAAAACTCCGTTATCATGATAGGCAGACCGAGCAGGACGGTGCATATCCCGAACACCAGCAGGAACGCGCCTCCGCCGTTCGCCCCCACCATATACGGAAAACGCCAGATGCTGCCCAGCCCCACGGCGCACCCTACGGTTGCCAGTATCACTCCTATCTTGCTCCCGAACGAAGCTCTCTCTTCCTTTGCCATAATCGTGTCTCTCCTATTGTTTGAATACTATTCCGTCTTTGATGTGTATGACGCGGTCGGTGTCACGTGCCAGCTGCTCGTCGTGGGTCACGATGACGAACGTCTGCTGCATCTCGTCGCGGAGGTCGAAGAAGAGGCGGTGAAGCTCCTCCTTGTTGCGCGTGTCGAGGCTGCCCGAAGGCTCGTCGGCAAGCACCACGGCAGGGCTGTTGACAAGTGCCCTTGCCACGGCAACCCTCTGCTTCTCGCCGCCCGAGAGCTCTGCCGGCTTGTGCTCCATGCGCCCCGACAGCTTCATGAAGTCGAGCAGCTCGCCTGCCCTGCGCCGCGCCTCGGAAGCCTTCGCGCCGGCAATAAGAGCCGGTATCATGACGTTCTCCATGGCGGTGAACTCCGGCAGCAGCTGGTGGAACTGGAAGACGAAGCCTATGTTGCGGTTGCGGAAAGCCGCGAGCTCACGCTCGGAGAGTCTTCCGGTGTCTGTCCCGTTGATACGCAGCTGCCCTGCGTCGGGCGTGTCGAGTGTACCCATGATCTGGAGCAGGGTGGTCTTGCCTGCCCCGCTGGGACCGACGATGGCAACCACCTCGCCCTTCTCTATCGCGAGGTCGATGCCCTTCAGCACCTTTAGGCTTCCGAAGCTCTTCGTTATGCCTTGCGTCTCTATCATCATATCCTTACTATATATTTCTTATCACATACGAAGCCAGGTAGCAGCCGAAGACGGCAGGCATGTAGGAGACGGTGCCTGCCGTGGTGCGCTTGCACTGCTCGCCCTCCGTCTCCACGATGGCAGCGGGGTCGGCAAACTCCGTGGAGAAGACCACCGGTATGCCTCGGTTCACACCCATGTGGTGAAGCCTCTTGCGCACCGCCCTTGCCAGCGTGCAGTTGTGGCTCTTGGCTATGTCGGCGATCTTCACCTGCGAGGGGTCTGTCTTGGCTCCGGCACCCATGGACGAGACGATGGGTATGCCATGCTTGTAGGCGTATGCCAGCAGGTAGACCTTCGGGCTGAGAGAGTCGATGGCATCCACCACGAAGTCGTATTTCCCCTCGCTGAGCAGACGGTCTGTCCGCTCGTCGCGAAGGAACTCGCTGAGAGCCGTCAGCTCCATCTGCGGATTGATGTCGCGCAGCCTACGGGCAACGACCTCCGTCTTCTTCATCCCCAGAGTGGAGTGGAGCGCGGGCAGCTGGCGGTTGATGTTGCTCTCGTTCACTGTGTCGGCATCCACGATGGTCATGCGCCCTATGCCGGCGCGGCATATCTGCTCGGCGGCATACGCGCCGACACCACCCAAGCCCACGACCAGCACATGGCAGCGCGAGAGGTGTTCCATCCGCTCTGCTCCGAAGAGAAGCTCCGTTCGTGTGTTCCATCCGTAACCCATTTCGCCCGCAAAAGTAGTCTTATTGCTCCTTACAGGCAAGCATCCCCCTTTCCCCTATGGCTAAAAGCGGACTTGCAGTCTGAACTGTATCATGTCTATCGCACATCTGCCCAGCGGCGAGAAGCGGTCTAACCAGAGGTGGGCGTAGTTGAGGCGTGAGGAGAGGTATTTGTTGAAGTAGTAGTCGATGCCGACGGATACGTCGTGCTGGCTGCCACCCGTGAGGCTGCAGCCGAAGTCGTTCAGGTTGGTGTAGTTGTAGCGGCAAACGAGGAGGAGCGAGTGGGGTTCTTCCGGCATGACGGGCAGGGCATCCACCTGGTCGTAGGCATACCTTGAGTCCTTCAGCAGGAAGCCGCCCGTCACATAGCCGCCATG
The DNA here is from genome assembly GCA_963652435.1 of Desulfovibrionaceae bacterium. GTDB lineage: Bacteria > Bacteroidota > Bacteroidia > Bacteroidales > Tannerellaceae > Parabacteroides. The sequence goes on from CAVJTV010000001.1 coordinate 46,841, forward strand.
GGCAGTGTACGACGGCAGGCCTCCGTTGCGGCGGATATTGGTATACATATACTCCGTCTGGAGCATCCATCTGTCGTGGAATAAGAGGCACTCCACGTTTGCCTGCACTTGGTCGGCGGCATCCTCGACCGTCAGCTCGAGCGTCGGCAGGGAGGGGAGGTAGGTGACGCCTTTGCTCTTCAGGGAGACCTGCCGCGTGTGCGTCGCGGCGTCCTCGTCGGGCACACGAAACAGAGCCCCCACGCCGATGTGGAACAGCTGCCCCGAGGCGTTGACGGGTCGCAACACGGCGCGTCCGGAGAGGTTATACCCCGGCTTGGTCGTCTCCGAGAAGCCGAGACCGTCGCCACAGAACGCACCTGCGGAGAGATAGTAGGAGGGGAGGGCACGGGTATACGACACCCCCACGCGCCGACCCGGATAGAAGGTCTCGGCAACGTTGGCACCCGTGTGGAAGATGAAGTCGTTCGTGCTGTTCGACTGGTCTATGCTGTAGAAGCCGAGCATATACCCGGCACGGAAGTAGTTGCCGCCCCGCCCGTATTCCGTGTAGGCATCCTTGAGGGACACCTTATTGCCTGCGAAGCCCACGTCTATCTTGGTGTACCACGAGGAGAGGATGCGCACCTTAGCCCCCAGCCGCAGGTCTGTGATATGCACGCCCGAATGCAGCACCGCCGGCGAGCGGAGATACGCGCCGCCGTCGACGAAGAGCCGTCCAGAGAGACGCCAGTCGATGGGCGAGGGAGTGTCGGGAGATGCAAGTGCGGGAAGAGGTATGTACGCGGTCAGCAGTACGGAGAGAAGCAGAGATGTTATATTTTTCATGGATGACAAGCCTTCTTACGGGGCGCAAAGATAACGAATCGCGGGAAGCCGCCGCCCCGTTGCCCTCAGTCTTCCGAGGGCGGGCAGATGCGGTAGGGCACGGGCGACGTGTAGCCTATGGGCTTCTTCAAGGGGCGGGAGTTGGTGGTACACTGGCTCACCACGCGAAACTTGTACAGCCCGGGCGGCACTTCGCCGTTGAGCTTCACCATCAGCGTGCCGCGCGTGTTCACATGTATCTCCTCACGGGGGAAGAAGCGGCACACCTCGCCGCTCTCGGCATCGAGGATATAGAAGCCGCACGAGGGGTCGTCGCCGTTCATCAGCAGCCTGCGCCCCTTCAGGTAGACGAGCGCGTCCGAAGGCATCACCCGCTCGTTGCTCTCGTTGAGGGGGAAACGCATCTCGGGGTCGAACAACGGACCTTGCGTGATGCCCTCCACACTGTGAAACAGAGGGTTCTTCAGCGACTTCTTCAGCCGCAGGCTCGGCTTGAAGTTGACTTTCGCACTGTTCTTCGCCCGCGCCTTGGGCTGTATGCGGTTATAATCCCAGCACCCGTCCACGGCAGGCACCAGCGTCCCTATCCCGCTACTGACGGCATAGCCCTCCAGCAGCTTCTCCTCCACGAGGTCCGTCAGCATGCTGATGATGGCGCGCGTCGTGTCGGAGCGGTAGCCGCCCGTGCGCTTCTCCAGCAGGTCCGCCAGGTCGTCGAGCGACAGCGTCCCGCTCTGCGCCACCCTCACCAGCGTCCCTTCCACCCCCGTCAGGTTGGACGGATACAGCCTCACGTTCCATTCCGCTCTCTTCTTACCCATATTATCGCTCCTTTCACATTACGTACATCGTCCGAAGGAGACCTTCTCCCCATGACCGATGCAAAGGTAATATGCCTTTCGAGATATACAAATATGCCGTACAAGATATTTTCTTATCCCGTGCGGGATATGTTATTATCTCAAACGGGATATTTTCGTATGCCGAGCGGCATATCGTCTGTGAACAAGGCGGTGCGGAGGGTGCGCATCGCGGGGCGGCACATCTGCGAAAGCCGGCGTTCGCGATATGTGCATGCCGCGGGCAGGGGCTGCGGGCGGCACGTCGGGGGGGGCACACATTGCGCACGGGATGTTTGCCGCCGTCGGGGGAATAGGCTACTTTTGGAAGCGTTAAACACGACATACACATATATATATGGCTTTAAGTAATAGGATTGTAGAGTGCGTGCCCAACTTCAGCGAGGGGCGCGACATGCGTAAGATCGACTCCATTGTCGATGCAGTGAAGAGTGTCAAGGGGGTGATGTTGCTCAATGTAGACCCGGGGGAAGCCACCAACCGCACGGTGGTGACCTTCGTAGGCGAGCCTGAAGCCGTCACGGAAGCCGCCTTCAGGGCTGTGGCAGAGGCGGCGCGCGTCATCGACATGCGGGCGCACCACGGGGCGCATCCGCGCATAGGTGCCACCGACGTGCTGCCCCTTGTGCCCGTCAGCGGCGTGACCCTCGAGGAGTGTGCAGAGCTTTCGCGCCGGCTGGCAGAGCGCATCGCCCGTGAGATTGGCGTGCCGTGCTATTGCTACGAGGCTGCCGCCTTCAAGGCGGAACGCCGCAACCTGGCGGTGTGTCGCAAGGGCGAATACGAGTCGCTGAAAGACCGCGTCGCCAACCCCGACGATGCGCCCGACTACGGTGCGCGCCCCTGGGATGAGGCGATGGCAAAGACGGGAGCTACGGTGGTGGGTGCCCGCGACTTCCTTATTGCTGTGAACTATAACCTGGGCACCACCTCCACGAGAATCGCCAACGCCATTGCCTTCGACGTGCGCGAGAAAGGTCGCCCGCTGCGCGAGGGCGGCAGCCCGACAGGCAAGCCCCTGAAGGATGCCGACGGCAACACACTCATGCAGCCCGGCACCCTCAAGGGCACCAAAGCCATCGGGTGGTTTATCGACGAATACGGCATAGCGCAGGTGTCGATGAACATCACCGACATCGACGCCACACCGCTCCACATTGCCTTCGACGAGGTATGCCGCGCAGCCGCAGCCCGCGGCGTGTGCGTCACCGGCACGGAGATAGTGGGCTTGATACCCAAGCGCGTGCTCGTCGAGGCAGGCAAGTACTACCTCGAGAAGCAACAGCGTCCGGCGGATGTCCCCGAAGAGGATATAATGAAGATGGCAGTCCGCTCGATGAACCTCGACGACCTCCGCCCGTTCAACCCCCGTGAGAGGGTGATAGAGTATCTGCTGGAAGATGCCTTTAAGGCGTGTAACGCGTTTGTAACATCCGTGTAATACGTATGAAACGTCCGCTTAGGACCTTCGCCGCCGAATATGTAATACATACGCACACAGTTTATGGAAACATTCTATCTGTTCCTCGTCATCTTCATCTTTGTGCTGGCTGTGTTCGACCTCTCGGTGGGGGTCAGCAACGACGCAGTGAACTTCCTCAACTCCGCCATCGGCTCGAGGGCAGCATCGTTCAAAACAATCATGACAATCGCCGCGATAGGTATATTCGTCGGCGCGTCACTCTCGAACGGCATGATGGACATAGCGCGTCACGGGATATACCAGCCGGAGCAGTTCTATTTCTCCGAGATAATGTGCATACTGCTTGCCGTGATGCTCACTGACGTGGTCCTCTTGGACGTGTTCAACTCGCTCGGTATGCCGACCTCAACGACCGTCTCCCTCGTGTTCGAGCTTCTGGGCGGAACCGTTGCCATTGCCATCGTCAAGATAGCCGGCTCCGGCGGGGCATTGCAGTTTGGCGAGCTGCTCAACACCGACAAGGCGTTCACCGTCATACTGGCAATATTCCTCTCCGTGGCAATAGCCTTCTTCTTCGGCGCGGTGGTGCAATATATCTCCCGACTGATATTCACCTTCAACTACAGGAAGCACATGAAATACTTCATCGCCCTGTTCGGCGGCGTGGCTGCAACCTCCATCCTCTATTTCATGCTGATAAAGGGTCTGAAGGGAAGCTCGTTCATGGACAGCGACTTCGCGAATATGGTATACAGCCATACCGACAGGATTGTGTGGGGAGCATTCATAGGTTTCACGGTGCTGATGCAGATACTCCACTGGCTGAAGGTAAACGTGTTCAAGGTGGTGGTGATGATGGGTACGTTTGCCCTCGCACTGGCTTTCGCGGGCAACGACCTTGTGAACTTCATCGGTGTACCCCTGGTGGGCTACTCTTCGTATATGGACCTGATGGCACAGGGGGGTACGACCACGACGGACACCTTCCTCATGTCCTCGCTCTGCGAGTCGGCAAAGACGCCCTGGTATTTCCTTATAGGCTCGGGGGTAGTGATGGTTACCGCATTGGTCACCTCCAAGAAGGCGCACAGCGTCATCAAGACATCGCTCGACCTCTCGCGTCAGACGGAAGGTACGGAGCACTTCGGTACCTCGCCCGTTGCCCGTGTGCTGGTCCGCACTTGCAACAACATAGGCTGCACCATCCTCAGCGTCATCCCTCCACGGGTGAAGGACTGGGTGGACAGCCGCTTCAACAACGACGAGATAATACTTGAAGACAAAGCCAGCTTCGACCTTGTGCGTGCTTCGGTCAACGTCGTGCTGTCGGGACTGCTGATTGCCTTGGGCACATCCCTGAAGCTGCCGCTCTCAACCACCTACGTGGCGTTCATGGTGGCAATGGGAAGCTCGCTGGCAGACCGTGCCTGGGGGCGCGAGAGCGCAGTCTACCGCATCACCGGCGTGCTGTCGGTCATCGGCGGATGGTTCATCACGGCAGGTGCGGCGTTCACCATCTGCTTCATCGTTGCCCTCGTGATACACTTCGGAGGCATAGCGGCTATGGTGGCTATGGTCGGCGTGGCTGTATATATGCTTGTCCGCAACCAGATAGCCTACAAGAAGAGACTGAAGAAGGAAGCACTGAAGGAAGAGGTCAACACCACGGTTGCCCGTCTGAGCAAGACTACCGACAGCCGCGAGGCACTCTCGCTGTTTCGCGAACACAGCCGCGAGGAGCTCGACACCGTCCTGCTCTTCACCGCAGATATGCTCGAAGGGGCAGTCCACGGGTTTATGAACGAGAACCTGCGCGAACTGCGCAAGGTGCTCTCCGCCATCGAAGAGAAGAAGATACACCTCAAGCAGGTCAAGCGCGTCGGGACGCTCGGCGTCATCCACCTCGACCACGACATAGCCGTGGAAAAGGGTCTGTATTACTACCAGGGCAACGACTTCTCCAGCGAGATAGTGTTCAGCATACGTCGTATGACAGAGGCTTGCAAGGAGCATGTGGACAACAACTTCAGTCCGCTCAACGATATTCAGAAGGAAGACTTCGGCAATATGACGGAGAGCATCGTTGCCTACCTCAAACGCTGTGCGGCAATGATCGAGAGCAACGACTACCGCCGCATGGACAGCCTCATCGCCGAGTCCGCAGACCTCACCGCCCAGCTCACAGCCCTCAAGAAGGGAGAGCTGAAGCGCATACAGGGGCAGAGCGGCAGTACCAAGGTGAGCATGGTCTACCTCAACATGGTGCAGGAAGCGCAAAACGTGGTGTCCTTCACTGCCAACCTCGTCAAGGTAAGCCGCAAGTTCCAGATAGAGTAATAAGGCTTTCTTCCAATAGATATATATATGGTTTGAAGCTGGAGGCAGTGCGTTTGTGATTGCGGATTCTGCCGTCGGGTGCGGAATGACAGTTGACTTAAAATTCTTTTTTCAGCTCGTTGTATAAATCCACCGGTCCCAAGTGCCAGTATTGAGTGTTTGCTGTGGATAGTTTCTTATAGAGTTTTGATCGGTAGATACGGTTTTTGCCTCATCCGTCACGCCCACCAATGTTTAGCATGAGATCCCGCAGCGGATGGAGTCGCGGAGGACGAGCACGCCTTCCGGTCCCATATTGAAAAGCAGGTCTGCGATGCTCAGGTTGGGGATAAAGCCGTGTTTGTCGCGGAACACCTGATAGTATGGCTTTGCCGCGAACCCGGGGTCTGCGCCCTCGTGCTTGGGGCGGATAATCTCACGGAAGTCGTTCTCCACCTCCGGTAGATATTCCTCCGTGTAGGTAACGTTGGGCTCGATGTCGAGCAGCCGGCATACCGTCCGGCGCAGCTCCTCGTTGAAGTCGAGGAGGAATTCGTACTTCTTCTCGTAGAACGGCGCGAAGTCTTCCTCGTAGTATTCGAAATACGGGCTCATGCCGTATGCCGACACCAAGGCGTTCCAGTGGAGATGCCGCCAGTTCCCATGGTCGGAGATGCGTATGTCCCGGGTCAGACACTTCGCTGTGTCGGGCTTTACAATGGGTATGGAGAGGGAGAGCGGTCCGCCTGCGGCAGCAATAGTGCATCGGTTGCGGTAGGTCTGCTTCAAGTAGTTCTCCGCCGTCTCTATCCTCACCTCATCGAACTGAATGAGCTTGCAGTATTGTTGCACCGGACCTAAGTAAGCCGTCGAGAGATATGCTACCGCCATTGGTTTGTGTCAGTGTATGAGTTTGAATATACGCCTACGGTCTGTGCTCATCCAGCACAAAAAGGCATTGCCTATGATATGACTGCGAGGGATAATCCCGAGGTGACGCGAGTCTACGGCATCGTCGGCATTGTCGGAAAGCATCCAGTAGTAATCCCTGTCGAAGAAAAAGAACGATGTCTCGCGTCCGTCAAGAAACAGCCGCCCGTCGCGGAACACTGCCTTGTCTCCTGCCTCGGCACGGATAGCCTCACGGCATACAACGAGCGACAAGGAGTCGAGGCGGTATGCCCTCCCCTTCCTCGGGACAACTATCTTATATCCATCGTCCGTGATACGCACCGTATCTCCCGGCATACCCACACAACGGCTAAGGAACAGTGGGCACGACGCGGAGTCCTTCGGTAGCGGACTGCTAAACAACACCACCCTGCCCCTCCCCGGTTTTCCCCCTATCGGTAGCTTGTTCACCAATATATAATCACCCCGCTTCAATGCACCTTCCATGGAATCCGTCAACACACGGAAGGATGCCACACAGAAGTGGCGCACCGCCATAACGCCTCCCACCAGCAACGCCGTTGCCACCAGCCACCGGAGAACCGTTATGAAAGGGTACTTTGTCATACTAATCAGGATGCACCATGCGGAAAAGACGATTCCAGCGAATACCTCCATCGAACAGACTGTAGTCTTTGTCTACCGACAGCCAAATAAGAATGGGCTTCCCTACGATATGGTCTTCCGGCACGAAACCCCACGAACGGCTATCGGCACTGTTGTGACGGTTGTCGCCCATCATCCAGTAGTAGTCATACTTGAATGTATATGCCGTCTCTTTCTTGCCGTTGATATAGTATCCGTCGTCTTTCACCTCCAGCGTGTTGTTCTCGTAGTTCTTTATGCAGCGACCATACAGGGCAATGTTTCGTTCGTCCAACTGTATCGTCGCACCTTTCTTCGGAATCCACAGCGGACCGAAGTTGTCGCGCGACCAGCCTGTCTCGTACCATGCCGGATATGTGCTCCCTGCCCATGTGTCCGGCTCGATGACAATCTTCTTCACCGTAGGGAGCTTTTCTGCTATGGCGAGCGATTTCCCTGTCAGCGGCAGGTGGTAGATAGGGTTGAACTGTCCGTTCTCGTTCGGCGTGAAGCCGAGGAAGGATGCCAAGTCCTGATATCCTCCGGCAAGTCTGCGGTCGTCCTTGCTTACCTCCATAAGGCGGAACTGCTCCTCCGTGATGGGCGAACCGTCGGTCTCGACAAAGTAGTTGAACTGCATGTTCTCCGGATTCTTGGCAGGTTTTCCGTCGATATACACCTGGTTGTCGCGCAGCTCAATCGTGTCGCCGGGCAAGCCTATGCAACGTTTCACATAGTTCTCGCGCTTGTCTACGGGACGGTATATCACCTCCCCGAACGTGTTCTTGTCGTTCCATATACGGTCGCGTCCGTAGAGGGCAACAAGCTCATCGTAGCTCGGGTTCTGCTGCTTCAGCGCAACCGTATCGCCGGCAGGGAAGTTGAACACGACGATGTCGTTGCGCTTCACCTTGCCAAGCCCCTTGACGCGCTTGTATCCCCATTCGGGCCAGTCGAGGTACGACTTGCAGTTGAAAAACGGCAGTGTGTTTTGCACGAGTGGAAACGACACCGGAGTGTTCGGCACACGCGGACCATAGCTCAACTTGCTCACAAACAGGTAGTCGCCCACCAGAAGCGACTTCTCGAGCGAGGAGCTTGGTATCTGATAGTTCTGGAAGATGAACAGGTTGATAATATAAACGGCAATAAGTGCGAACAGAATGTCGTCCACCCACTCCAAGACGTTCCGCACAGCAGGGTTCTTCGACCGCTTCCAAGCTCCCCACGGGATATACTTCGTCAGGAAAATATCCACCAACACCACCAGTCCGAGCAGCAGCCAAAGGTTCTGCATCCAAATGGAAAAGAGAACGTACAACACGGCAGAAATGCCGAACTTAACCCATTGTCTCTTGGAAAATTTTCTCATTCTTAAGACCCTTCCTCCGTGTAGTTAAAACTGCAACATATCATCCATGCCGAGGAAGCCCTTCTTCCCGACGGTAAACTCAGCGGCAACAACAGCCCCGAGGGCAAAACCCGCACGGCTCTTGGCATCGTGCTTTATGCTGATTGTGTCGACATCCGACTCGTAGACCACCTCGTGGATGCCCGGCACTTCTCCTTCGCGGATGGCGTGGATAGGCAGGTCGGTCGGCAGCTCGGCTGTCTCAAGCGTCCAACGTTCTTTCCTCGCCACATTTTCGAGGATACCTTCTGCCAGCGTGATGGCCGTTCCGCTCGGAGCATCCAGCTTGTGGATATGATGCGTCTCCGTAATGCCGACATCATACGTAGGGAAGCCGTCCATAATCTTCGCCAGATGTTTGTTGAGGGCAAAGAATATGTTTACCCCGATACTGAAATTAGACGCGTAGAAGAAAGTCTTGCCCTCCTTCTCGCACTTCTCACGTATCTCGCCCAGACGGTCCGTCCATCCGGTCGTTCCGGAAACAACGGGGATACCTTCTGCGAAACACTTCATATAATTGTCGAAAGCCGTGGCAGGAGTAGTAAACTCAATGGCAACATCCGCGCTTTTGAAACTATCCGACTGAAATTCTTCGGGGTTGTTCACGTCTATGATAGAGACAACGCGGTGACCTCTATCGAGTGCAATCTGTTCGATGGCTTTTCCCATCTTCCCGTAACCGATAAGTGCAATCTTCATGTGTGATTCAGAATAAAATGAATAGAAAGGCGTTTAATCCAACCTTCAGAGCCGCAAATGTAGGGAAAAATGAATTAGATTTGTCCGCGAATCTTAACCCTGAAAAGAACATGGAACGTTTATTGCATTATGTTTGGAAATACAAACTGTATCCCGCACTGCCACTAATCACCACCGACGGCCGCATTGTTTCCGTCATCGATCCCGGGACACTCAACACCGACGCCGGACCAGACTTCTTCAACGCGAAGATAAAAATCGCCGATACCCTGTGGGTCGGTGGCGTGGAGATCCACTCCAAGGCATCCGACTGGCTGCTTCATCATCACGATCAGGATAAAGCCTATGATGCCGTCGTCTTGCACGTCGTGGAGCATGCCAACTGCGAGATATGCCGCACGGACGGCGAGCCGATCCCGCAGTTGGAGCTGACCGTCCCTGAAGCGGTGACCAAAAACATAGACTGGCTCTTATACCGCGAAGCCTCCATCCCGTGTTTGGAATACATCGGGAAAATAGAACCGTTATACATCTCCTCTTGGTTAGATGCCTTGCTCAGCGAACGGTTGGAGCGGAAGATAACAGACATCTTCCGTCTGCTGGATCGGTATGACGACGACTGGAACGAGGTCTTCTACATCACTCTGACCCGCAACTTCGGTTTCGGGGTAAACAACGACATCTTCGAACGCCTGGCGAGAAGTCTGCCTCTACGCTGCATCCAAAAGCAACGCAGCAGCCATTCGCAGGTGGAGGCAATGCTGTTCGGGCAGGCAGGGATGTTGAGCGAGACGCTCGACTGTTCATACTATCGCTTGCTGCAACGCGAATATCAATTCCTCCGGCACAAGTTCTCTCTGACACCGCTCGACCCCATCCTTTTCAAGAACCTGCGCATACGTCCGGTTAATTCTCCTTGTCTGAAGCTGGCGCAACTGGCTGCCATCTGGTCGCAATACGACACCTTGTTTTCCGAGATTCTGACAGCCGGAAACATCGGTCAGATCAAACGCTATCTCCGCGTCTCGCCCTCCGAATACTGGATGTCGCACTATCATTTCCACATGCCCTCTCCCGAGAAAGCAAAGCCCGTGGGAGAAAACGCCCTGTGCATACTGCTGATAAATACGGTTGTCCCCATCCTCTTTGCCTACGGCGTACGAAACAAGCAGCCGGAGTATTGCGACCGCGCCATCCGTATCCTCGAATGCCTTCCGCCGGAAAAGAACACAATCATCTCAACTTTTGCCCGGGCAGGGATCTGTGTCTGTCATGCCGGAGACAGCCAGGCTCTTATCCAGCTGAAACGCGAGTATTGCGAGAAGAAGAAATGTCTGTATTGCCGCATCGGGTTCAGGAGCTTGAAACAGAGTTTGCATTGATTTATTTTCCCTACTTTTGCCCCCCGACTAAAAAAGAATCAGATGGGCAACAGATATATATCAGCAGTGTGCGGGTTGTTTTTGTTATTAGGCATATACTCGTGCGCCAACATGGCTTCTCCCAGCGGAGGTCCTTACGACGAGACGCCGCCTAAGTTCGTCAAAAGTATCCCTGCCCCCAATGAGAGGAACTACAAAAGCAAGAAGGTGGAGATCCTGTTCGATGAGCTTATACAGCTGGACAAGCCCTCGGAGAACGTGATTATCACTCCTCCGCAGATGCAGCTTCCTGTGATACGCGCCATCGGGAAGAAAGTCACGGTCGAGCTGAAGGACACCTTGAAAGAGAACACGACCTATACGATCGACTTTACCAATTCCATCTCAGACAACAACGAGAAGAACGTGTTCGAAAACTTCTCCTTTGCCTTTGCTACCGGCGACGTGATCGACACGATGGAGGTGTCCGGCGTGCTGCTGAACGCGGAAAACCTCGAGCCGATGCCCGGCATTACGATAGGTCTGCACAAGAACCTTGACGATTCCGCCTTTGTGAAGCTGCCCTTCGACCGCACCTCGCGCACAAACGACAAAGGTGCGTTCACCATCCGAAACATCTCTCCGGGCAGCTACCGCATATATGCTTTGAACGATGTCAACCGCGACTACAAGTTCGACCAGCCCGGCGAAGAGATTGCCTTCCACGACTCTGTCATCATCCCGTCGCAGGAGCCTGCAACGCGGCAGGATACCGTTTGGAGAGACAGCCTGACCATCGATACGATCCGGACGGTTGCCTACACCCGTTATCTCCCCGACGATATTCTGCTGCGCCTCTTCAAGGAAGACTTCGCACGCCAGTATCTCCTGAAGCCGGAACGCCAGCAGGAGAACATGCTGACCATACGCTTCAACGCACCGCTGGACACCATCCCGCTTCCGAAGCCGATCAATTTCGCTCCCGATGGCGACTGGTTCTTTATCCAGGAAACGGACGAAGGGCGGGGGGTCAACTTTTGGCTGACCGATTCGCTGGTGTGGCAACAGGATACGCTGCAGGTGGAGCTCTCTTATCCCAAGAGCGACTCTCTGAACGTTCTCCGTCCGCAGACCGACACGCTCCAGTTTGTGATGCGTCGCCGTCCGGAGAAGAAGAAGAAAAAGAAAGATGACGAGCCGGAGCCTATCGTTTTTCTTGGCACGCAAATCGACGCGCCTGGGGCGATGGATTTGTTCGACACCGTCTCCGTGACGTTCGACGAGCCGGTGCTCGACCTTCAGAAGGAGGTTTTCCACTTGGAACAGATGGTGGACAGCGTTTGGTCGCCCGTGGGCTTCGACTTTTTCATGGATTCCGTCAACACGCTGAGCTATTTCATCCGCCGACAGTGGAAATACGGCGAAGAGTATCGGTTGTCCATAGACTCGGCGGCGATATTCAGCATCTACGGCAAATGGAACAATCCGTATAACGCCGGTTTCAAGATCAAGAGCGAAGACGAATACGGGCATTTGTACCTCAACATAGTGGGAGTGGACACGACGGCGTATGTCGAGCTGCTGAGCAGCAGCGACGCCCCCGTGCGCAAAGCCAAGGTGAAAGACGGTGGCGCACTGTTTATGGACCTGAAGCCGGACAACTACTATGCGCGCCTGGTGGTGGACCTTAACGGCAACGGCAAATGGGATACGGGCAACTACGCCGACAAACGTCAGCCGGAGGAGGTCTTCTATTCGCCGGTGAAGTACAACGTGATGAAGAACTGGCAAGTGGAAGAGACCTGGCAGGTAAAGGCAACGCCGATAACGAGACAAAAGCCGATGGAGATCACGAAGAACAAGCCCAAAGAAGTCACGAAGAAGAAGAGAAACTACAAGGAGGAAAGTCAGAAGAAATCCTCTTCAAGCAGCAGCGGAAACATGGGTCTGCCGTTCTAAAAATGTCATCCCGCCCACCACGCCTATTCTCCCTAATATGCCCGTCATGCCTACCGGACAAGCACCGCCTCCCAATCACAGGCGCAACGCCCCCCTCCTCATGCAAAACGCTCATGTAATTTGCATGAAGGTTTTGCTCGTGAACAATTGCCCCATGTAATTTGCATGAAGGAATTGCTCGTAAACAATTGCCCCATGTAATTTGCATGGAGGCTTTGCTCGTAAACAATTGTCCCATG
>CAVJTV010000002.1:0-41394 GCA_963652435.1 Desulfovibrionaceae bacterium
GACAATTTCTTTCGCAAGTCTTTCATCATGGAGAAAAGGACAGGGTCAACGGCACAGGTCGAACCACCACGAACCGACACAACTTCATCATCATCATCATCAAACTCGTTGTCTTTCGTTATCTTGAAAGACACCGGATTTTTCATAAAGTCTTTTCCCTTCTGTGTAACCCTCAGCAGACCATAGTTCTCGATATCCTTCTTCAGATAACCGGCTATGAGAGCCTGACGAATCACAGCATTCCATGTCTTGTCGCTTTCATCCGATCCGGAACCGAAGATTTCCATCTCGTTGTGCTTGTAAGACTCTATTTCGGTGGTCTCGTTTCCAACCAGCATATTGACGATATAGTCTGTCTTGAATTTCTCTTTCAGTGCAACTACAGCTTCAAGCACAGTCACCAACAATTCTTTTGCTTCCACCTGTTTCTTAGGATTCAAACAATTATCACAATTTCCACAATTCTCCTCAAGATATTCCTCTCCGAAATAATGCAACAAAACCTTACGGCGACACACTGACGTCTCGGCATAACCAGCCGTTTCAAGCAACAACTGCTTTCCTATCTCCTGCTCTGCCACCGGTTTACCCTGCATAAACTTTTCCAGTTTCTGCAGATCCTTGTATGTATAGAAAGCAATGCACTGACCTTCTCCACCATCTCGACCAGCACGACCTGTTTCCTGATAATAACCTTCGAGACTCTTCGGGATATCATAATGTATGACATAACGGACATCAGGCTTATCAATCCCCATACCGAAAGCAATGGTCGCTACAATGACATCCGCATCTTCCAGTAGGAATGCATCCTGATTGGCAGAACGTTGTGCCGAATCCATTCCGGCGTGATAAGCAAGAGCTTTTATTCCGTTTGCCTTCAAAATATCGGCAAACTCTTCCACCCTTTTTCGGCTCAAACAATAGATAATACCAGACTTGCCTTCGTTGGCTTTGATGTATTTGATTATCTCGCGGTCAATGTTTCCATCTTTCGGACGAACTTCATAATACAGATTGGGGCGATTGAAAGAGGATTTGAAAACCACAGCATTCGTCATACCAAGGTTCTTCTGAATATCATGCTGCACCTTCGGAGTGGCAGTAGCCGTCAATGCAATCACAGGACGTTCCCCTATCTCATTGATGATCGGACGTATCCTGCGATACTCCGGACGGAAATCATGCCCCCACTCAGAGATACAATGTGCTTCGTCGACTGCATAAAACGAGATCTTTATAGAGATCTTTATATTTCTCAGAAACTCCACATTTTCTTCCTTCGTCAGCGACTCGGGAGCGACATACAACAGTTTCGTGCGACCGGAAAGTATATCTGACTTTACCTGTTCAATAGCCGACTTGTTCAGCGACGAATTGATAAAATGAGCAACCCCGTCTTCTTCGCTGAAATTACGCATGGCATCCACTTGATTCTTCATCAAAGCTATCAGAGGGGAAATGACTATTGCCGTTCCCTCCATCATAAGAGAAGGCAACTGGTAGCAGAGAGACTTACCGCCTCCGGTAGGCATCAACACGAATGTATCATTTCCTGCCAACACATTTTCTATGATTTCCTTCTGATTTCCCTTGAAGGAAGCGAAACCAAAATGGGTCTTCAAACACTCAGTTATTATATCCTTCTTTGCCATACTCAATTATATGTTTTATAAACCATCCGCAATCATGCTATCTGCAAACGGTTCACATCAGACTTTTCAATCTTTTCCTTCGCATACGCCAACGTAATATGAAGTTTCCTTTTCCTCTCCGATGGCATGCTGAACATCGCATCCATCATAATAGCCTCAACAATGGAGCGAAGACCACGGGCACCCAACTTAAACCCCAAAGCCTTGTCTACGATATATTCGTACACATCCTCATCAAACGTCAGCTTGATCGCATCCATCTCGAAGAGCTTCACATATTGCTTGATAATCGAATTCTTCGGTTCTGTCAAGATACTGCGAAGCGCACTACGGTCGAGCGGATTGAGATAAGTAAGAATCGGCAAACGACCGATAATCTCCGGTATCAATCCAAACGACTTCAAATCGGTCGGCGTAATGTATTTAAGGAAATTGCTCCTATCAACCTGCGCCGTTTCTTTACAGGCAGAATACCCAACTACACGGGTATTCAAACGTTGGGCTATTTTCTTCTCTATGCCGTCGAAGGCACCACCACAAATAAACAAGATGTTTTTCGTATCCACCGCAATCATTTTCTGCTCGGGATGTTTCCGCCCGCCCTGAGGAGGAACGTTTACAATCGAACCTTCCAACAGCTTCAACAAACCCTGCTGCACTCCCTCCCCACTCACATCGCGAGTTATGGAAGGATTGTCGCCCTTACGGGCTATCTTGTCTAACTCGTCAATAAACACTATCCCTCTCTGCGCAGCAGCCACATTATAATCGGCAGCTTGTAATAAACGGGTCAAGATACTTTCTATATCCTCTCCCACATAACCGGCTTCGGTAAGCACCGTAGCGTCGACAATAGCAAACGGAACATGAAGAAGTTTTGCTATCGTACGAGCCAGCAAGGTCTTTCCTGTACCGGTAGCCCCTACCATGATGATGTTCGACTTTTCTATCTCCACATCATCATTGGTGATTTTCTGAAACAAACGCTTGTAATGATTGTACACCGACACGGAAAGATATCGCTTCGCTTCATCCTGCCCAATCACGTACTGATCCAAAAAGGCCTTTATGCCTTCCGGCTTCGGCAGTTTCTTCCAATCAAGGTCAGAAGAGCCTTTTTCTATCGGAAGATTTTCCTTTACAATTTCATACGCCTGCTGTACACACTCGTCACATATAGCTCCGGAAATACCGTTGATCAATAGCTTTACTTCCCTACTGCTTCTACCACAAAACGTACATACATCGCCTGTCTTGGCCATATACCTTCTGATTATTTTATTGTTTTGTCATTTGCCTTCTCGCGAACCAATATCTCATCCACCATACCGTAAGCCTTTGCTTCTTCTGCAGTCATCCAATAGTCTCGGTCGCTATCTCGCTCAACTTCCTCGTATGATTTTCCCGAATGATTTGAGATAATCGTGTACAATTCTCTCTTTACCTTCAATATTTCACGAGCTGTTATCTCAATATCCGAAGCCTGTCCTTGTACACCTCCTAAGGGCTGATGTATCATAACGCGCGAATGAGGCAATGCCATCCGCTTACCTTTTGCTCCAGCCACGAGCAATACGGCAGCAAAAGATGCAGCCATACCGGTACAAATTGTAGAGACATCGCATCCGATAAACTGCATCGTATCATAAATGCCATAACCCGCATACACGGAACCGCCCGGTGAGTTTATATAAATGGAAATATCCTTCCCCGGATCACTCGAATCAAGATACAAAAGTTGCGCTTGAATGACGCTCGCCGAATAATCGTCGACCTGCGTTCCAAGGAAAATAATACGATCCATCATCAAACGCGAGAACACGTCCATCTGCGCAACATTCAGTTGACGTTCCTCAATAATTGTCGGAGAGATATAACTGCTGGTGATGTTCATGTAACTGTCCAGCGCATTGCTATTCATCCGCAAATGTTTTGTCGCATACTTTTTAAAATCGTCCATAACCTACCTGTTGTATAAACCGAAATCACAAAAGGGACCTCCCTCTCTCTTATCGGGGAAACAAAATTATAAATAAATCTCTGAAGGAAATCATCTATCGTTGCCCGACAAGATATTTTTTGAGGGAAATCCCTTTTCTCCAACAGAAGCTGCGCGACAGAACCGCAGCCTCCATACGAGAAGTATTTTATTCAAAGAGCTTGTTAAACTCTTCAGCCGACACTTCCTTTACTTCCAAGGTAACCTGTTCTTTCAACCAGTCTGCCAGCTTCTCTTCCATTGCACGGTCAATGATGTTCTGCATCGTTTTCTTGTCTTTCAGCATATCCTTTGCATAACGCGTCACAACATCTTCGGGAACGGAAAGCATGCCGTATTGCGCGAACTGAGCCTTTGCGACACGTTCGGCAAAGCTTTCCAAGTAGGCATCCTCAACTTTTAGATTGTTATCCTTCACCAACTTCTCTTTTATCAACTGATATTTCAAGTCTTCGATAATATGAGGATATTCTTCATCGAGCTTCTCCGGTGTGTTTTTCTTGTTCGCAACAAGCAACCAACGTTTCAACATTCCGTCAGCAAACTTCAGCTCGCCTGCTTTCTTCACCAACACCTCGCGGGCATCCAACAGGAACTTATAGTTTGCCTGCGGAACAAACTGCCCCGACAGTATCTCCTTGATCTTTGCCTTGAACTCTTCCTCGCTCTTCACCGTGCCTTCGCCAAACACCTTATCGAACAAAGTCTGGTTTACCTCTGCATCATTGTGACGTGTAATTTCCTTAATCTCAAAGCTGAAATCGCCTGTCGTTTCCTTCACAGCAGCCTTATCAATTTTCAAGAAAGATGCCAGCTCCGCCTCATTGCCTTCGTAAGCCTTGTATGGATTGAACACGACAGAAGCTCCCTTCGCAGCACCGACAAACTTATCTTTCTCGTCGGTATCCTCCATATATGACGGGATGAGGACAGCGTCCTTAACAACTATACCGCCCTCTTTCGGCGCACCGTTTTCCAACTCCGTGACAACGCCTTTTATCATGTCTTTTTCTTCCACGCTGTCCGCTTCGTCGTATGAACCATAGGTCGACGCATACGACTCTACCTGTCGGTTTACTGCATCGTCATCGATAACAACATGATAAGTCGTCAGCTTGTCTTTCTTGCTCAGACTGATGTTAATCTCCGGAGCCAAGGCAACGTCGAAACAAAACTCAAAATCCTCCTGGGTATCGAAATCGATCGGCTTCTGCTCCGTCTCGTTCGGCAACGGCTCGCCCAAAACGTTCAGTTTGTTTAACGGCTCGCCCAAAACGTTCAGTTTGTTTTCATGGATATAGTTAAACAGTTTCTCGGAAACCACCTTGTTGATCTCTTCCACCTTCGCCTGCTTCCCATACATTTTCTTTATCATACCCATCGGCACCATACCTTTACGGAAACCCGGCACATTTGCCTTCTGACGGAAGCTCCGCAGGCTCTTTTCCACCTGCTCAGCGTAGTCCGCTTTCTCTATTTCTAACTTCACAATACCGCTAACGGCATCAATGTTCTTGAGCGAAACGTTCATTCTGAATGATTTATTTGTTATTAGTTTTTCGATTTTGACGGGCAAAAATATAGCTATTCTTCCAATCTCGCAAATTGTTTATTGAGTTTGTGGCACGCTGCGAAGCCCGCCTTCGGGCATTGTAAGGGCACAGTGCACGCAATTTCATCGCGCCATACGTAGCTCAAACGAGGCGTTTTTCCTACTTTTGCCCGCCGTAAAATTAGCATAGCAAATGACATCTAAGATATATTCCTACACACTGTCTCTCGTCCTACTCGTCACACTGGCCACCCGCTCGACGGTCTTTTCCCAACAGACGCCGCCCGCATCAAAAGGGGCAGCCGTAGCTTCGCCTCCGACAACCAACGTTGCACTACCCAATGCAGACTCTTTATTTCAAATAGCAACACCCGAGCTGAAGAAGACAGAATATGCCCGCAAGAATATCACGGAGAACTTCTCCGATATGGATAAGGCGCACATTGCCGTGCAAGACCCGAAGCTGATGGCAGGCGAGCGGCAGCTCGTCATCGACCTCTCGCTCATGAGCAAAGACGACTATGCCTTTCCGCTGCCCGGGGCAAAGGTCATCTCGCCTTATGCGGGTCAACGGAGGCATCATTCAGGAGTGGACCTGAAGACGTTCCCCCGCGACACGATTGTGGCAGCCTTCGACGGTATCGTGCGCATGGCAAAGCCATACGCCGCATACGGCAATGTGGTGGTCATCCGTCATTACAACGGACTTGAAACGGTGTATAGCCACAATTCGAAGAACCTCGTGAAGGTCGGTAAGCGTGTGAAGGCAGGCGACCCTGTGGCACTCACGGGACGCACCGGAAGGGCAACCACCGAGCATCTCCACTTCGAAGTGCGTATCAACGGTCAGCACTTCAACCCCGACAAGGTGTTCAACATGACAACGCGCAAACTGCGCAGCACCTGCCTCGTTGCCACCAAAACCGATGGCAGAATAACCATAAAAGCCATCGCCCCTTCCCCCGTTCAAAAAGAAAACAAAGCCGCGCGGAGGAACTAAACGTCCACGCAACCTTGCGGAATGGTGCCGGCGCATGAATCTTGTTATTTCCAAACCTGCGAGAGGCAGGATTCGCATGAATCTTGCCATTCCCGACCTGCATGAAGCAGGATTCGCACGAATCTTGCCATTCCCGAAGCTGCATGAAGCAGGATTCGCACGAATCTTGCCAAAACCTCAGATGCGCGTCACCATTTTAGATAGTCTTCGAACGTAATCTTTTGGAAGTTGGGGATCACCTCGTAAACTTTACCCCTCAGCGATTCTGCGGGATTGGTGGTTGACAGTCCGATTACCCGCATCCCGGCTGCTGTCCCCGCCTGTATGCCGGCAAAGGAATCTTCGAAGACAAGGCAATCGGCAGGCGACACATTCAGGTCTTTTGCAGCAAGAAGGTAACACATCGGGGCGGGTTTCCCCTTCGTGATACGGCCGGCGGTAACCACCGCGTCGAACAGACCATCAAGGCTGTGGAGCTTGAAGACACGCGCCGTCTTTGCTTCGTCGGAACTGGTGACAAGCCCCATCTTCACGTCATGCTCTTTCAGCATGTGCAAAAACTCCACCGAGCCGGGCATCGCCGGCAGTGGCATCGCCTTTTCATACTCCGTGGATTCTTCGGTCAGTCTCCGGTGCGTCTCCTCCGAACGGTCGGAAAAGAAGGTATCGAGGATGTGAGGAAGCGTCGTGCCCTTGACGGATGCGGCAAAATTAGGGATGCCGGTTTCATACCGTATGCCTGCTTCATTCCAAAAAATATCGTAGATGGGTTCGGTGTCGATTATCACACCGTCGAGGTCAAAGAGAGCTGTTTTCATTTTCGTAAAACACAGTTGTCAATAGTTTCGACGGGCAAAGGTATGTCGGCTTCGGCAAAAACAGGCACGCCTCGGCAACATTACCCTGCAATCCTGCCGAGGGATATGATTTTTGTCATTATTTTTGCCGCCGAAGGGAAAAAATGATACATAAAAACATAACGCTAACGTGTTGAAGAATCTAATTAAACGGGCACTGACGGGCATTATCTTCGTTGCAATCTTGGTCGGAGTCATCTGCTATAATTCCATTTCGTTCCTTATCGCATTCGGACTGATCACCGGACTGACATTGTGGGAATTTTACGGATTGATGAAGAACTACGAGGGCGCGACCATCCGGCGTGCCGTCTCGTCCGTAGGGGGCGCGTATCTGTTCGCTGCCACCTTTGCCTACACCTTCCATCTGTCGGACAGCACAGTGCTTTTGCCTTACCTCCTATTCCTTGTATATACGTTGGTTGCCGAGCTATACCGCAAAGCACCAAACCCGATCAACGATTGGTCGTTTACCATGTTTGCGCAGGTGTACTGCGCCGGGACGTTCTCGATGCTGAACCCGATTGCCACCCGACAGTGTGCTTCGGGGGAGGTCGTCTATTCGTCCTTGTTCGTCATGGCGATATTCATCTTCATCTGGCTGAACGACACCGGAGCCTATCTTGTCGGTTCGCTTATCGGAAAGAGAAGGCTGTTCGAGCGCATCTCGCCGAAAAAATCATGGGAAGGGTTCTTCGGAGGACTTGCTGCCACAGTGATTGCCTCGCAGGGGTTGGCATGGTATGCACCGGAAGTGAGCCGATGCAACTGGCTCGGGCTATCGGTCGCCGTTGTTGTGTTCGGCACATGGGGCGACCTCGTGGAATCGCTGCTGAAGCGCACATTGGGAGTAAAAGACTCGGGAAACATACTCCCCGGGCATGGCGGGATGCTCGACAGGTTCGACAGCCTGATGCTTGCCATCCCTGCCGCATACATATACATAAGGCTGTTTATTCAAAATTGAACGTCAGCGACACCATGCGGGAGGTTGCCTTCGACAATGCGTTCGGATACTTGATAAGGTCGACGTCCGTTAGGTCGTTGCGATCTTTTTGAAGCAGATCCACCAATCCGAAGCTAAACTTCAACTCCGGGCACAGCTTAAAGAACGGCAGGTATATGTCGCACCCGATGCCGAACTCCAATCCGAAGTCGCCCCCCTTCATCAAGACAGGCATTCCCTTCTTACGCCCGAGGTTCATTGCCCCATACACACCGCCAATCAGATACGGACGGTAGTTGTTCAACCGAAGGGCGGAATATTTCACGTCGAGCGGAAAGCTCAGTATCGTGGAGCGGACAGAGGTGGAAAACTCTTCGCCGGTAGTCTGCTCGCGAAACAAAAACTTTTTGTCGCCGAAATGCACCGTAGGAATAAAGCGCAGATTGAAATAAGGATTCAGATACATATCCCCTATCACGCCGACACTGAAGCCGGGCGAATAGTTGGGAATCTCGGCAAACCAAGTCTCGCCATCGGTTGTCACACCCGTGTTTGTCAACAGCAAATCCTGCGCATGCAGCCCGACATGAAAACCCAGATGCACCCACTTCTGGTCGGCATACGGCTGGTTCTTCACCTTCTCTGTCTGTGCCTCGGCACAAGGAAAGAGAAACCCGCTTATCAGTAGTAAAAACAATAGACGTCTCAACATTCAATCAATTTTGAACAATAACGAAAAAGGCAGAGACTTATTGCAGGAATACAAATAAAAGCTCTACATTTGCGCCTGACTAATAGTTAATAATTTAAACGTTTAAGAAAATGGCTTATTTAATTGGTGATGACTGTATCGCTTGTGGTACTTGCATCGACGAGTGCCCGGTAGGAGCAATCTCGGAAGGTGATATCTATCATATCGACCCGGATATGTGCGCAGACTGCGGCACTTGTGCAGACGCTTGTCCTACAGGAGCAATTAGTCCGGCTTAACTAACGGCTGCCACGAGAGTGGAGATACAAGAAAGAAAAACAACGGCGGGCTGTTCTTTGAAACAAAGAGCAGCCCGTCTTCTCTCTACGCTATCCTCAGCTCAAAATTCGATATCCAGCTTTATGCCATCCGGACCTTCGCCAGTCTCGGAATCCGAAGCATCCTCGGGGCTTCGTTGCTTGATATACTCCATCACATCGTTCATCCCGTTCACGAACTTCTCGAAATCTTCCCTGTAAAGGAAAATCTTGTGCTTCTCGAAGGCTACTTGAGAATCGTTCTTCGACTGCACCTTCTTGCTCTCGGTTATTGCCAAAAACAATTCATCCCTCAAGTTTCTCTTCACATCCAGGTAATAAATCCGCTTACCAGCTTTTATGGCTTTGGAGTATAGTATCTCCTTGTCGCCACCTTCACCCTGTGTTTTCTTCACCAATTCATCCATATTAGCCATGTTTTTTATCAAAACCTACCCTGTTTCATAACTTGCACCAAATGTGAGCATTTTTTTTCGAGCGACAACCATCTTTACGCAGCAAAATATTTCATTTCGCCTCAAACGGGGAAATCAGCACCTTGCCGGACACAAAATCGGACAAAACGAAAGGCGTTTGAGAAAATATCGACTACCTTTGACGCCCGATATTCATAACAAAGCAGATCTTTCAAACGATGATCAACAGAATTTTAATCCGCATTAAAGTTTTACAGATAGTATACTCGTTCTATCACAACGACAACAGAGATCTCCAAGCAGCGGAAGACAAATTGCTCGAAAGCGTGCAGAAGTCGTATGACTTATACCATTATTTTCTCCTTCTTCTTATTGAAGTCACCGAATTGCAGCTACGGATAGTTGATGCAAAAAAGAACAAACTCGTGCCGACGGAAGAAGATTTGAACCCGAACACACGTTTGACAAGCAATCGTTTCATCGCGCAGCTGGCAGAAAACAAAGCTCTCCGAAAATATGCAAAAGACAACACATTGTCGTGTACGGAGGATGAAGAATTGGTAAAGTACGTGCTGAGGATGGTCCTGGATTCGGAGTTGTATGACAAATACATGGAGAACCCTGTCGACACGTATGATGTGGACAAGGAATTTTGGCGTGTTGCGTTCAAGAATCTGATATGTAAGGACGAGGAGATTGAAAGTTTCCTGGAAGACAAATGTATCTACTGGAACGACGATATTGATATCGTGGAAACGTTTGTGTTGAAGACAATCAAGCAGTTCAGAGAAGAGAACGGAAGCAAGCAGAGTCTGCTGCCGATGTTCAGGGAAACAGACGACAGAGATTTTGCCATAAAACTGTTTCGTCAGACGTTGCTGAAAGGGGAAGAATATCGCGAACGCATCAACAGACACATGGCGAACTGGGAGATGGAACGTATTGCCGACATGGATTTGATTATTATGCAGGTTGCTTTGGCAGAGATCATGACGTTCCCGTCGATACCCGTCAGCGTCACACTGAACGAATATATCGACGCAGCAAAATACTACAGCACACCCAAGAGCGGCATGTTTATCAACGGAGTGTTGGACTCCATCGTGTCCGAGTTAAAAAAAGAAAAGGTGTTGTTTAAGGACTGACGATTGTCCTTACATTTGCCACTAATCAATTCAGAATAAATTATAAACAAAAAACAATCTGTTATGAGCTTAGTTAGTATTTTACTTCAGTCTGCCGGCGGTCAGTCGCAGTGGTCAGGCATCGTGATGATGGTCGTTATCGTTGCCATCTTCTATTTCTTTATGATTCGTCCTCAGCAGAAAAAGCAGAAAGAGATTCAGAGATCGCGTGACGCATTGAAGGTCGGCGACAAGGTTATCACCGCCGGAGGCATATACGGAAAAATTAAGGAGATTGGCGACACATACATGATGATAGAAATTTCCGACGGAGTACGCATCCGCGTTGACAAGACCTCCATCTTCGCTTCATCGGAAGACGCACAACAGAAATAAAAACAAAGAAGGAAGATATGCCGCAGCTTGATAATACGAGTGAACCATTCAAGTCTGCACGGACAAAGATTAATGCTTTTTTCCACAAGCCGCAGTGGAAAGAAGCATTAGTCTTTTCTTGTTTCGTGTTGCTGTCGCTGGGCTTTTGGTTGTTGCAAAGCCTTCAGCAGGAATACGAGATAGAGATAAGCGTGCCGATAAAGTATAAGAACGTCCCGAGTGATGTATCCTTCACCGACACGCCGCCACAGGAAGTTGTTGCCAAGGTAAAGGATAAGGGAAGCGCGCTGCTGAACTATTCTCTGGGGATGTCGTTTGCGCCGATTGACGTAGACATGAAGAAGCATGCGAAAGGGAATAGCTCTCTTTCCGTTACGAAAAAAGCTATCGAAGGCGACATACAGAAACAACTGCTGGCAACCACCTCGCTCATCGACTTTGAGCCTCAGAATATCGAAGTGCACTACGGCAAGCGGGAGAAGAGGAATATTCCGGTGGTCTTCGACGGGGTTGTACAGACCGCTCCGGGGTTTCACGTATCCGGCGACATTGCCATATCGCCCGAGACTGTCGGCGTATATGCCAGCGAAGCCGTGCTCGACACCTTGAAACAGGTCAAGACGGTGTTCACCGAGATAAAGAAAGGTAGCAAGACCATCACCAAGGCGGTGCAGCTGCAGAAGGTGGGCGCGGCGGTCTACGAACCGGCAAGCGTCACCGTGACGATTCCCATAGAAGAGTTTACCGAAAAGACATTGGAAGTACCCGTCGTCTGCACAGACCTGCCTTCGCAGTATACGCTGCGCACGTTCCCTTCCGTGGCGAAAGTGACATGCAGCATACCTCTGTCGCAGTTCAAAGACCTGTCGGAAGACGCGTTCGAGATCAGGTTCTCATTCAAGGACCTGGAGCAAAACGCATCGGGTACCCTGCCCATCCGTCTGACGAAGAAGCCGGACTGGGTAACCTCGGCAACGATTGTCCCGGACAAGATTGAATTCATCCTGGAGCAAAACACTCACCCGCAATGATACGAATCGGAATAACCGGCGGGATAGGAAGCGGCAAATCTGTTGTCGCGACCTTGCTGCGGGTGTTTGGCGTGCCTGTCTACGTGGCTGACGAGGAGAGCAGAAGGCTAACCTACACGTCTCCGGTAATCCGTGAGAAGCTGATAGCCCTGTTCGGTGGCGACATATACGTAGGAAAGGAGCTGAATCGAACGTTGCTGGCGGGATATGTTTTCACGGATGCGCGGTTGCGCAAAGAAGTAAACGGGATTATCCATCCGGAGGTGCACCGACATTTCCTTGCATGGACGCGAGAGAGGCGGGGCGCGGTATGCGCCATCGAGTCTGCCATACTCTTCGAGTCGGGCTTCGACAAGGTTGTCGACAAGACGATGATGGTATATGCCCCTCGGGAGATACGTATCGAGCGGGCTATGGGGCGCGACAAGGCGACGAGAGAAGACGTTGTCCGACGCATAAAGAGCCAGATGTCGGACGAAGAGAAAAGAGACCTTTCGGACTATGTCATCCTTAACGACGGAAGGCATGCCCTGCTGCCGCAGGTCGGAAAAATTCTATCCTCTTTATAAGATAACTCCTGCAGTTATGCTACTTTTGCGGCTTCGAAGTTTAACGCTATTAAGTGAATAAATGATTATGTTGAAGACTGTTTTGTCTATTTCAGGAAAGCCCGGATTGTTCAAGTTGGTTTCCCGCGGGAAGAACATGCTGATTGTCGAATCGTTGGTCGACGGAAAAAGAATACCGGCATACGCAAAAGACAAGGTAATATCGCTTGGCGACATTGCCATCTACACAAACGAGACGGAGGTGCCCTTGCACGAGGTGCTCACCAGCGTGAAGAATAAGGAGAACGTGGCGAAGGTGACGGTGCCGGCGGATGCTGGTGAGCTGCGCACGTATTTTGCCGAGGTGTTGCCGGAGTTCGACCGCGAGAGAGTGTATCCGAGCGACATCAAGAAGCTGCTTGCATGGTATAACATCCTTATCGGAGCCGGCATAACGGATTTCACTCCGGAAGAGGTCAAAGAAGATAAAACGGAAGAAACGCCGAAGTCTGCTGAGGCTTAAAGAAAAACCGACCCGCCGCAGAAGTGGCGGGTTCTTTGTTTATGGACAGAGTCTTCAAATCGAAAATAGGATGGTGGTATCACCTGCTGATAGTCATATTGGCAGTGTTGTGTGTCGCGTCGGCGTTGCAGGATAACACGCTGCTGATTGTAGCCTCGACGGTTGCCTGCGCTTTTGCCCTGCATGTGTTTTTCAACACCTACTATGTTGTGACGGCAGACGGGAGGTTGGTGCTCCATTGCAGTTTCTTCCCCGAGAAAGAGATTGCCGTAGGTGACATAGAGGCGTTGCAGCCGTCGATCCTCCCCGCTCCGAGCTATGCCCTGTCACTCGACAGGATCATAATTTGGAAAGAGGGAAAGATGTGGATGCTGGTCTCTCCGCAAAACGAAAAGGAGTTTGTGAAGCTGCTGAAGGGTTTCAATCCGGACATCGAGATCTTGCGGAATGAAAGTTTCCAGATGTAAGGCATGGATCATCTGTCCCCTGCTGATTCTTTTAATCCTCTGGGGTGTCATGCGCCTCATCGTCCCGAGGCATCTGTTTCCTGATTCTTACTGCACACTGCTTTATTCCTCGGAGGGCAACCTTTTGGGGGCACGCATTGCACCGGACGGGCAGTGGCGATTCCCCGAGACGGATTCCCTGCCCGAGAAGTTTGTCGTCTGCCTTACGACGTACGAAGACCGTCGGTTCTTCCGCTGCCTTACGACGTACGAAGACCGTCGGTTCTTCCGTCATCCCGGGGTCGACGTGGCTGCCGTTGCGCGTGCCGTCTGCCTCGACGTGAAGCACCGCCGCATCGTGAGCGGCGGGAGCACACTCACCATGCAGCTCTCGCGCATCGCGCGGGGCAACAGAGAGCGCAGCTTCACGGAGAAAGGCATCGAGGTCTGCTGGGCACTTTTCCTCGAGACGATATACAGCAAGCAGGAGATACTTTGCCTTTACGCCTCGCACGCCCCGTTCGGGGGGAATGTGGTGGGTGTCGAGACAGCCGCATGGCGTTATTTCGGGCGCAGCGCGAAAGATCTCTCGTGGGCAGAGAGCGCGACGCTTGCCGTCTTGCCCAATGCCCCGGCACTTATCCATCCCGGGAGGAACCGCCGACTATTGAAAGCAAAGCGCGACAGGCTTCTTCGCTCACTGAAGGGAAGAGGCTATATCGACACGATGGAATACGAGCTCTCGTGCATGGAGCCGCTGCCCGAGGCACCGCTCAGCCTTCCCAACGATGCCCCGCACCTGCTCGAGAGGCTGGCAGCCCTTCGCCCCGGGACGCGCATCACCTCTTCGCTCAGCCAACATCTGCAAAGACAGACGCAAAAGACGGTGGACCGCTACGCCCGCGAATACGCATCGAACCATATACACAACCTTGCTGCCGTCATTGCCGACGTGGAGACGGGCGAGGTGCTGGCGTACGCCGGCAACGCGAGCTTTCAGGCGGACGAGAGGCACGGCAACAACGTGGACATCATCACCTCACAGCGCAGCACCGGCAGCATCCTCAAGCCCTTCCTCTACGCCGCCATGCTCCACGACGGACAGATACTCCCCTCCACTCTCATCGCCGACATTCCGCTAAACATAAACGGCTTCGTGCCTCAGAACTACAACCGGACGTGGAGCGGTGCCGTGCCTGCGAACCGTGCCATCGAGCGTTCGCTCAACGTGCCCCTCGTCCGTATGCTCTCGCAATACAACACCGGACGGTTCATGTCGCTGCTGAAGTCTCTCGGCATGACAACGCTTCGTTTCTCGGAAGACCACTACGGGGCTTCGCTCATTCTCGGCGGTGCCGAGGCGACGCTGTGGGACCTTGCGGGGATGTATGCCTCCCTCTCGCGCGTGCTCGGTCATCATCATCGCTACAACGGCAGGTACGACCCTCGGGACATTCATCCGCTGACGCCTTTTCCTTCCGAAGAAAAAGAAGAGATACGCTCCGTGGCGGATGCGCGCCTTACGGACAAGCCGCTGCTCTCGGCGGCATCCATATGGTTTGCCTTCGAGGCAATGTCTGCCCTCAACCGCCCCGAGGAGGAAGCCGACTGGGGGCAGTTCGAGAGCATGAAACGCGTGGCATGGAAGACGGGCACGAGCTACGGCGGTCGCGATGCATGGGCAATAGGGGCGACGCCCCGCTATGTTGTCGGCGTGTGGGTGGGGAACGCCTCGGGCGAAGGGAGGGCAGGGCTGACAGGCGTAGGCAACGCCGCGCCCGTGATGTTCGACCTTTTCACTCTGCTCCCGGGGGGCGAATGGTTCGACATGCCTTACGACGAGATGGAGAAGACCGCCGTATGCCGCAAGAGCGGGCACAGGGCTTCGCAGATATGCGCTGCCGACGCGGACAGCGTCTACATCCCACGCTCGGGCATGAGCACGCCGGTATGCCCCTACCACCGCTTGGTGCATCTCACCCCCGACGGGCGTTTCCGCGTGAACAGCTCCTGCGAGTCGCCCGAGAGGATGGTGGTGCGCCCCTGGTTCGTGCTCCCGCCTTCCGAGGAATACTATTACCGCAGCAGCAACATCGACTACGTTCCCCTCCCGCCCTTCAAGCCAGGGTGCGAGCAGACGAAGGCCTCCGAACAGATTGAGCTTATCTACCCCGAGCACAACGCCACGCTCCACCTCCCCAAGGGCTTCGCGGGCAAGGCGGAAAAGTTCGTCTTCCGCGCCGCCCATGCCCGCAGCGACGCGACAATCTACTGGCATCTCGACGCGGACTATCTCGGCGAGACGCACGGCGACCATCAGATCGCCTGCTCCGCTTCCGTGGGGAAACACCTCCTCACGCTCGTCGACGAGCGCGGCAACCAGCGCAAAATCCTTTTCGAAGTAAAATAACCCCCCGCCCCCTGTAAAGAAAATCGGCGAACGTGTAAAGCGTTTCCGTTCTCACGTAAAGAAAATCGGCGAACGTGTAAAGAGAATCCGTTCGCGCGCCTCGTTTTGTGTCGATTTTTCCGGTGAAAAGACCCCTCGACGGGTGCGAGGAGACAAATTTCTGCGCGTTTTTATACAAAACGGTCCGAAAATGATAAAAAACGCACGAGAATTTAACCGCGCGGATTGCAGGAGATAATTCTGAAATGAGAATTTAACCGCACGGATTGCAGGAGATAATTCTGAAATCAGAATTTAACCACGCAAAATGCAGGAGATAATTCTGAGACGTTTTTTTATCTTTTCAAGTTGGATTTGTATAAAAAGCATACCTTTGTGGCAATTAACACATATACGAGATATGGGAAGAAAGCCTCAATTCACAGTTGAAGATCTGTTCGTTACCCCTTTCACGAAGCAACGCCGCTATCACGAGGACGGGACGGCGGAATACTTCGACGTTCCCGACACGCGCCTTCGCACGGGGTTGGATGTTTTCGATGAGATGATTACGCTGCTGAGAAGCGGGAAGCGTTCTGCCCGCAAACTGGTGAAAGATCTTGGCGTGGACAGAAACGACATCAACGGACTTACGCGCCTTCTCACGGGACTTACCCTTCGGGAGTTTGTTGCCAAGTGGCAGCTGCTGACAGCCGACGAGCTGCTGCGCTACACCAACATGAAGATGTCGAAGATTGCCGAGTTTTGCGGAATGGGCAGCGTCGATTTCTCGAGGAGGGTCTCGCAGGCTTATAAGCATTCGCCCATGTCGCGCCGGCGGCGGCTGAGAAAGAAGAACGACCTCGGGCGTTACAAGTTTGATTAGAGCGTGTCTTCCTCCTCGCCGCCCGGGGTGTGGAGGATGAAGGTGGTTGCGCCGATGGTCACAATCGCGCCCTCGCCGATGCGCACGCGCTCTTTGTCGCCGATGAGTGTGCTGCGAAGGAAAGTGCCCGTCATGCTGTCGTTGTCGCGGAGGGTGTAGACGAGCCTGCCCGCTTTGTCCGCCTTTACATTGATGATGCAATGCTTGCGGCCAACGCTCGGGTCGCTGGTGATGATGGCTGCGTCCACCCCGTCGGTGTCCTTGTTTCGCCGCCCGATCACGTTGTCGCCCATCACGAGCGGCAGCTCCTGCTTGAAGCCGAACTTGTTTTCGATAACGGTGATGTATCCGCAGGAGAAGTCGGGCTCCCGCACCTCTTTCTCCGCTCCCGAGGCAGTGCGCACCGTCCGTCTGCCGATTTTTATCTTAAACTGCGCTCCGCACTGCGGGCACACGAAAGCCAAGACCTTGCCGTCGGCATAGCGCGTCTCGTCGAACGACAGCTGATTGTCGCATTTGGGGCAGAATATCCTCTTCATGTCTTTCTCCTTTAATCTGTGAGGGCGCAAATGTACGCGATTTGAAAAAATTTCCCCCAGGCGATTTTACTTTCATCCCCGCCGCAGGTCTTTAACATCGAAACGTACAACGAAGAATGCACCGAAAAAGAAACGACAGAGATGAAGACAATAGATGACAATGAACTGGCGAAGCTGACGGCAGACGATCCGGAGAAAGGTTTCCGCCTACTGATGGCAAAATACCGCGAGCCCATATACCGTCACATCCGGAGAATGGACCTCTGCCACGAAGATGCGGAAGACGCCGTGCAGGAAACGTTCGTGAGGGTGTTCCGTTCGTTGGCAAGTTTCAAGGGGGAATGTTCCCTGCGCTCGTGGGTCTATCGGATTGCCACCAACGAAGCCCTGCGCCTTATCAAGCGGCAAGGCGACGAGCGCACCGCGTCTATCGACGCCACCGAGGGCATGACGCAGATTATGGCAGACGCATACGTGGACTATAGCGACCTCGAGACGGTGAAGCTGCAAAAAGCCATCTCGGCTCTGCCCGAGAAACAACAGCAGGCTTTCAACCTGCGCTACTACGATGAGTTGGACTACGACGAGATTGCCCGCATCACCGGCTCGACAGCCGGCAGCGCGAAAGCAAACTATCACGTCGCCAAAGAGAAAATCATAAAGATTATCGGCGGACTTGTGGCAGCAAGCATTGCCCTGCTGATAATGCTCAACCTCCCCTCGCTGCTCCACGCAGGCGACGGGTTCGAAGAGGTGGAAGAGGCTTTTGCCAACCTGGATCTCAGCGACAGGGAATACCTGATGGCGACATACGAAGAAGATTTATTTATTAACGAATAAAAGACAATGAGACATGAAGACAATGATTAAGTTTTTTGTACTTGCAGCCATTATGATTGCTTTCAGCGCGAGTACATACGCTCAGAGAAGCGAACGTCAACGTATCAACAGAGAACAGCTGGCAGACAAGCAGGCTCATTTCATAGCCGGCGAGCTGGCACTGGACCCTGCCTCCACCAAACGGTTCGTGGAGACTTACAAAGATTATCAGCGGGACATTTGGAAGCTCGGTCCGCGACCCGAGCGCGGCAAAGCCGCTCTCTCGGAGAAAGAAACACAGAAGCTGATGGACGAGAGGTTTGCCCGCAGCCAGAAGATTCTCGACCTGAGGAAAAAGTATTATTCGAAGTACAATAAATTCCTTACGCCGAAACAAATCGAGAGAGTGTATGAGCTGGAGAAGGGAATGATGAACCGCCTGCACAACCATTCCAAAAGTAAAGGCAAACGCAGATAACGATAAGAAGATGATGATGAAACGTATGAAAATGTTCAGTCTGCTATGCACGTCGCTCCTTACCCTCGCGGCGTGCAGCAACAAAGCAGAGCGCGAAGAGGAGCCGGAAATCATCGGCGGCACTCCAATCATGAGCGTCCTTGCCAACCAGACGGCAGGAAGCGAAGGGTACGACACGGATGGCATCGTGGTGGAGAACTGCCCCGAGACGACAGACATCAACAGTCTTCGCAGCGGCATCAAACTAAACTTCCGGCTATCGGGGATAACCATGATTGAGCTGGAAAGCGTCGACGGCTACGTCTTATCGGGCACGGTGGAGTTCCTTAGCGATGCGTCGGGCACGGTATCTTTCGGCGAAGCGAAGGACACTGCATACATCTCGCAGCTCAATGCCCCCGACGGCGGGTTCGTCACAGGGAAAGACTACTACATCTTTACCCTGCCGTGCGACCTCTACGGAGGATACCGGCTGTCGATCTATCGCGACGGACTTGTGGCGCACTACTTCGGAGTGCATCAAAGGGTGACGCAGGGAGAGTTTATCAGTCCCGCCGACCTCGTTGAAAGCGAACTGGAGTTCGACGACCTCGACGCGCCTCTCGTGGAGGAAGAACGCCCCGAGCTCGACGCCACGACTTCCGCCCTCCTCAAGCAATACCGCGAGAACCCGACGGAAGAAAACAAACAGGCTCTCCTCGAGCAGATGGGTATCCGCTACGACAAGGTGGTGGCTCGCAAGAAAGCCAAGCTGCGCGAACTGGAGCGCGAGGCACTGACCTCGGACGTGGTGGAAGAGATGCAGGAGATTGTCGACGAGATGGTGGACAACCGCGACACACGTCTCGAGCAGCAGTTTCTCCGCCTTATCGACCCGCGAACGGACGACGACCCCGACGACGCATGGATGGTGCTCCGCGGAGCTTCCGCACCCAATGCCTACATAGGCTATACACCCGTCACCAATGCGGAATACACAGCCTTCAAGGATGGGTTCTCCTATAATGCGGGACAAGGAAACTATCCGGTGGTGAATATCTCCGCCATGGAAGCCACGGCCTACTGCGACTGGCTTACCGAGAAAGACCCTAAGCACGTCTATCGCCTCCCGACCGACGAAGAATGGATTCTCGGAGCAGGACACATGCCGAAAGATGTCACGATGAATGCCGGACATGTGGAGAAAGGTCTGACGGCAGTGGATGCCTACAGCAAGACAACGGGAGCCTGCGGCGGCATCGACTTCTGGGGCAACTGTTGGGAATGGACTTCGTCGACCGATGCCGACGGACAATACATCATCAAAGGCGGCAGCTGGGACTCCGACCGCGACGATTGCCGAAGCGAAAAATCGGACGTTGTAAGAGACGGATCTGAGGGATATGCCAACGTCGGCTTCAGGGTCGTAAGAACCGACCCCTCCTAATCCCCTTCACTATCTCATGCGGGCATCCGCACCCCACATCAGTTTCTCTCGGAGAGTCTGGTAGAAGGTGTGGGTGTGCCGCTTGATTACTTTTGTGGTAAAGTTTGCTTTCCCTATCGTCAGCTCTATGTCGGAGGGGAATATCTCCGAACGTCCGTCAAGGGAGATAAGGAAACACTGGCTACGGCTTTCAACCTGAAGAGTGATGTCGTATGTATCCGGAATAACCAAAGGACGCACATTCAACGAATGGGGCGCAACGGGACTGAGCACTATGTTGCCGCTCTGCGGAAGGATGATAGGTCCGTTCACGCTCATGGAATAAGCCGTCGAGCCTGTCGGCGTTGCTATCACAAGTCCGTCTGCCTGATAAGACGTAAGGTATTCGTCGTTGAGGAACGTATGAATGGTAATCATCGACGAAGTGTCGCGCTTCAGGATGGCAATCTCGTTCAGCGCATAGTTGTAACCTTTGTAGATAAGGTCTTCCGTATAAAAGCTCAGCAGGGTGCGCTCTTCTACCCTATAATTGTCGTCAAACAACTCGTCGAGCGTCGCCTCAATGTCGTCGCCCCCCACATCGGCAAGAAACCCGAGCCGTCCGGTGTTGATGCCAAGGATAGGGATAGCCTGCCTACCCACTCGGGCAGCGGTGCGAAGAAACGTGCCGTCGCCTCCCACGCTAAGCGCGACATCAAGGTCGAATGCATCGTTGGTCAGCAGCCCCACCGCCGAGGGGTCGATCTTCAAAGTCCTGGTAAGGAAACTGTAGAAATGGATATCCACATACACTTCTGCCTTCAGCAGACGTAGCTTGTCGAACAATCTCTCTATCTGATTTTTCTTCTCAGCCTGACATTCACTGCCAAATACACCAACCTTCATAAGCCTTTCTTTTTATTTTTCTCGTAGTCAATACTGTTTAGTGCCGCGCCTCCTACGTTATGAAATCTTTCACTAACATTTTTCTGCCAATTCTCCCAATTCCGTTACTTTTGCGCCTGTACTTTCGTGCAAAAGTAATTAAAGGAATACGATATAACGACATACGATGACAAATTTAAGTGTAAACATCAACAAGGTTGCAACCCTCCGCAACGCACGCGGGGGCAATATGCCGGACGTGGTAAAGGTGGCTTTGGATTGCGAGGCTTTCGGCGCACAGGGCATCACCGTTCATCCCCGACCCGACGAGCGACACATCAGATACAACGATGTGTATAAGCTGAAGCCCGTTATCAAGACAGAGTTGAACATAGAAGGGTATCCAAGCGACAAGTTCGTGGATCTCGTGCTGAAGGTTAAGCCGACGCAGGTGACGCTCGTTCCTGATGCTCCCGATGCCATAACGTCGTGTGCCGGCTGGGATGTGAAAGGACACTTCAATATGTTGAGCGAGCTAGTCGACATCTTCACGGCAAAAGGCATACGTACTTCCCTATTCGTTGGGACAGAGCTTGAAAACATCGAGCTGGCAGCAAAGACAGGAACGGACCGCATTGAGCTGTACACCGAGCCATACGCTTCCCACTACGCAAAAGACAAGGAAGAGGCAGTAGCTCCTTTCGTTGCCGCCGCGTCGTTGGCAAAGAGCCTCGGGATTGGGGTAAACGCCGGTCACGACCTTAACCTTGAAAACCTTGCTTGGCTGAGCGAGAATATCCCATGGATAGAAGAAGTGTCGATAGGGCACGCCCTTATCTGCGATGCCCTATATCACGGACTGCAAGAGACTATCGCGCTCTACAAAGCATGCCTACAACACTAAAGACGAAGACAAAAGATAGTATTAACGAATAAGCATACACACACTACAATGAGTATTTTACTTTCCCTACAGGCTGTAGGGGCACAGACAGCAGAAGAGATGCCGAACCTGACGGCAGTGGCAGTCCCTACCGAAGCAGAAATCAATGTGATAGACCTTGCATTCAAAGGCGGATGGATTATGGTTGTGCTTCTGCTGCTGTCTTTGATGGCAGGCTATATCTTTATTCAGCGTCTATTGGTAATACGCCGCGCAGGTAAAGAGGACCAGAATTTCATGAACAGGATAAAAGATTATATCCACGACGGGAAGGTGGACTCGGCTCTTAACCTATGCCGCAGCACCGACACTCCCGCAGCCCGCATGATCGAGAAAGGTATCACCCGCTTGGGTCGTCCAATGAACGATGTGCTTGTGGCTATCGAGAACGTG
Organism: Desulfovibrionaceae bacterium; assembly: GCA_963652435.1. Lineage (GTDB taxonomy): Bacteria > Bacteroidota > Bacteroidia > Bacteroidales > Tannerellaceae > Parabacteroides. Next base: position 22,260 of record CAVJTV010000002.1, read on the forward strand.
GGCAACCTGGAGATCGCGAAGCTCGAGAAAGGTTTTCCGCTGATTGCGACAACAGCTGCGGGAGCACCTATGTTGGGATTCCTCGGGACGGTGACGGGTATGGTACGCGCCTTCTTCGATATGGCCAACGCAGGAACCAACGTTGATGTTTCTTTGTTGTCGGGAGGTATATACGAAGCACTTGTCACCACTGTCGGGGGGTTGGTTGTAGGCATCATAACGTTGTTTGCCTACAATTATCTCGTTTCGCAGGTCGACAATGTAGTAAACAAGATGGAAGCACGTACCATGGAATTTATGGACTTGTTAAATGAACCGGCAAACTGATGGCACTGAAACGAAGAACAAAGGTCAACGAATCGTTCAGCATGGCATCTATGACAGACGTCATATTCCTGCTGCTTATCTTCTTTATGGTCACCTCGACGGTAGTCATACCGAATGCTATCAAAGTAACGCTGCCACAGGCTAAGAAGCAGACGGCAGCCAAGCCCCTAACACGAGTAACCATCGATGCCAATCTGAACTACTACGTTGCCTTTGGTAACCAGCGTGAGAAGCAGGTATCGTTTGATGATATTACTCCCTTTCTGCAAGAGAGCTATGCTAAGGAGCCGGAGATGTTCGTTGCCCTATATGCAGACGAGACTGTCCCCTACAAGGAGGTGGTTAAGATTCTTAACATAGCAAACGAGAACAAATTCAAGATGGTGCTTGCCACCAGAGCACAAAAGTGATGAACTTCAACAGGAGAGATGACATATATAGTTTGGTAGGAACGGTCGCGTTCCACCTGGTGATCTTCGTGTTGTTGTGGTTCACAGTGTTGCGCACGGAAATACCAGAAGAAGACGGTGGTGTGCTCGTCAACTTCGGCAACGTGAACTCGGCAGCAGGTACGTTTGAACCGAGATACACGGGAAACGAGTTGCCCGAAAAGACAACCACTCCGCCCCCGACACCTACTCCACCGGTAGAGGCTCCGAAAGAGGAAGTGATCACGCAAGACATTGAAGAGAGCGTAGTTATTACGGAAGCAAAGAGGAAAAAGAAGGAAGAGCAGCGCAAAAAGGAAGCTGAAGAGAAAAGACGGAAAGAAGAAGAGGACCGTCGCCGGCGTGAAGAGGCAGAGAAGAAACGTCTGGCAGAAGAACGTCGTAAGAAAGAACAAGCCATCAGCAACCGCGTTGCGGGGGCATTCGGCATAGGGACAGCAGAAGGCAGTAGTCAGGGAAATGCAGAGAGCGGCACGGGTAATCAGGGAAGTCCGTTCGGCAACTCAGACCACGGAGCGAATGAAGGGGTAGGTGGATATGGTTCGTTCAACCTCAACGGTCGCTCTATAGGCGCAGGAGGTCTGCCCCGTCCCGCGTATACGATACAGGATGAAGGCAGGATAGTGATCAATATCACCGTAGACCCTAAGGGGAACGTTATATTTGCAGAGATAGGACGTGGTACCAACATCGACAATGCCTCCATGCGCAAAAGTGCGCTCGAAGCTGCCAAACGTGCGAAGTTCAACAGTATTAACGAGGCAAACAACCAGAGCGGCACAATAACCTACGTTTATAAACTAAGATAAGAAGGAGACGATATGAAGAAAGCAATTGTGTTTTTAGCTGACGGTTTCGAAGAAATTGAGGCATTAGGAACGGTAGACATCCTGCGTCGCGGGGGTATTGATGTAACGACTGTATCCATAACGGATACCCCAGTAGTGACGGGTGCGCATAAGGTGCAGGTTGCCGCCGACGCTATGATAGACGAAATATCTCTTGCGGGAGCTGATGCGCTTGTACTCCCAGGAGGAATGCCCGGTGCCGCTAACCTGAACAGCTCGGAGAAGGTAAAAGAAGCCCTGTTGGAACAGTATCGAGAAGGGAAGATCGTTGCCGCAATATGCGCAGCACCGATGGTGCTCGGCGGATTGGGACTATTGAAGGGACGCAGTGCCACTTGTTACCCCGGGTTCGAGCCTAAGCTGATAGGCGCGAATGTGACGGGCACTGCCGTTGAAGTATCCGACAACGTTATTACCGGCAAAGGTCCCGGCTTGGTATACGACTTCGCACTTGCTCTCGTAGCAGCCCTCCGTGGCGAAGCGGTGAGTGAAGAAGTTGCTGCGGGACTGCTGGTTTAGTCCGTAGGGGACACACTCATCGTCGTCAGGAGCAGTAGCACCGACGTCAAGACGGCAAACAGAAACACGTTACGTGCCGTGTGCGCCAACGTATCGTTAAGAGCCTTGCCCTCACGTGTGCAGAGTTTTCTCCATGTCTTCATACATAACGCGAAGAACGCCGCAAAGACGAACAGCACCCATCGCGGTGCGTCAAGCAGCAGTGGCATCACCAGTAAGAAGGCAACCGCACAGTTCACGAAATAGAACACCACGCCAAAGGTACGACCGAAGAGGACTATCGTCGTCCGCTTGCGGAACGCTTTATCCTGCTCGCAGTCGCGATAATTATTCACAATAAGTATGTTCGTCGACAACAACCCGAGCGATAGCGAGAGGAGAAAGGCGAGCGTTGAAAAGTGACCTGCCTGCACATAGTACGTAAAGCAGAGCGGGATGATGCCGTAGAACAAGATGACGCACACATCCCCGAGACCGTTGTATGCCAAAGGGAAAGGGCCTGCGGAATACGCCACTACGCAGATGGCAATGGCAATACCGACGGGGATAAGCTCCCATCCGGCAAAAAACAAAAGCATGCATCCGCACGCGCATGCCAGCGCGAGCGTAACAAGCGCGGCACGCAGCATCTCGGAGGGAGTGACCCACCCCTCGGCAACGGCGCGTTCAGGTCCTTGACGCTCAGCCGTATCCACCCCGCTCTTGAAGTCGAAGTAGTCGTTGGCAAAGTTGCTTGCCACTTGGGCAAGTATTGCCACCGCGAAGCATAAGACGGCGGGCACCAACTTGAAAACGCCTTCACACCAAGCAAGGGCACAAGCCAAAAGCACAGGGCTTAGCGACGCGGTCAATGTCTTAGGGCGAGCTGCCTCCACCCATTTCGACACAAAGTTCTTCTTCTCCATATACACATGTTTTCTCAATTAGGGATGCAAAAATATAAACAATGATACAATCGTTTGCATATTCTTCGGTAATTCATGTATATTTGCCGCCGTGAAGAATCTGCTACTCATACTGACGCTGCTTTTAGGCTTGTTGACGTTCTCTCCCAAGGAAGAGGCAGAAGACGGCAGTGTGCTTATGCCGCAGAAGGAGGCAGTCATGAAGGAAAAAGGCGCAGCCGACACGCAGTACTACCTCGATGTCTTGCGCTCGGACTTGAAGGAGTGTAAAGGGCTAAACGCCCGACGCACGCTGCAGGTGACGGACGGCGCGTCGCACCTACGAACGCAGAAGGTTGCCGAGAAGATGCTTCAAGACCTACGCCTTAAAGAGATGAACGTGCAGCGTAAGGTGATGGAAAACGTATCGGAACATCAGACAATAAACCTTTCTACGCTCATTTGTCGCACGGCGCAACACGTGTTCGCCCTGCGCAAGCTCCTTATTTAGTTTTGATGGATAACAAAGGGCAAGAGAGACAGGAGTGCTCGCTTGCAAGAGAATGGTGTGCAGTGCCGCGTCGGCTCTGTATGCCGCGACGTTACATATACTTATCCATTAAAACATTTAAATCATGAGTAATCAGAATTCAAACAAGACACGTCTTATCATATCCATTATCGTAACGATTGCCGGCTGCGTACTGGCATGCAGTTCCATTATTCCTAACGACTACGCCAAATTGCTCGTCGTAATGATAGCATTGGGCTACGGCTTGTTCGGCATCATGAAAGGTCTAAGTCACCACAATGCCGACGAGGATAAAGACGAAGCCGCAGGCGAAGGAAAAGCGAAGAAGTAGGCAGAAGAACATCAACCGTTAAAACATAAGAAGCGATGAAGATAAATAAGGATTTGGTAGACGCTGTCATGATGGTATCGTTTATCTCGTTGGTACTTGTAGGCACAAGCGATTTCGACAGTGAGATGTCGAAGATATGCACGATGGGTGGTTTGGCTCTTGTGACAGTTGGCATGGTCGTGCTCCGTGTGCTGCATGCAAAGCAGGCGGCGCGCGAGCCTAAGGAAGAAGAGTAAGAAGCCACGAAAGATTATACGAATATACTTAGCAATAATGTCTTGCAGTGTTTTCTGCCGTCACCACGAAGTGATTCGAGGTTTTCCGAGATGATTTTTTCTATATGATTAAATGACACATATACCTCGGTTACGGCAACAGAAGAAGTTGTCGGGCGGCAGAAAACCAGACATTATTCCTTATGATGATGCCACAAACCCCACTGAACAAGTCCACGCAAGGCGAGGTACGCGATGAACGCCATCCACAGGGCATGATTGCCCATTGCATCCCGACACATATAATATAAGGTAAAGAACGCGGCAGAGGCGACGAGCATAGAGCGGAGCATGGCGCGTGTGGCAGTAGCCCCGATGAGTATGCCGTCCCAGAGGAATGCCGCGAAGCCGGCAAGGGGCACAGCCAGTACCCAAGCATAGTATGCCGCTGCCGAGCGGACGACCGTGGCGTTGTCGGTAAGCAGTGAGAGGAACGCTTTGCCGCCGAGGGCATAGAGCACGGTGAAGAGGAGCGAGAGCACCCACCCCCAACGAAACAGGCGGCTTACCATGCGCCTCAGCCCCTCGTCGTTGTGCGCACCCACATAACGTCCCGTCAAGGCTTCGCCGGCGTAGGCAAAGCCGTCCATCACGTAAGAGAAAAGAGTGAAGAGCTGCATCAGTAAGGTGTTTACTGCCAACACCACATCGCCCTGCCGCGCTCCCGAGGAAGTAAAGAAGACCGTCACTGCCACAAGGCAGAGTGTGCGGAGGAAGATGTCTCTGTTCACACGAAAGAAACGAGACATTGCCCCGCTCGTCAACACATCTTTCACCCTTACCCGTATCTTTCTTAGCCGTCCGTAGTAGCGCAGCCAGAGAAGCCACGCCATGACGAGCCCTGCGTACTGGGCGATGAGGGTGCCGCAAGCTACCCCTTCTATCTTCATGCCGCATACGTAGACGAGCACAAGGCTTGCCACGATGTTAACGATGTTTTGTGCCACAGCAATGAACATAGGGAAGCGGGAGTTCTGCATACCGACGAACCAACCGACAAAGCCATATAGTCCTAATACAGCCGGAGCACCCCATACGCATATGCTGAAATAGAGCGTAGCGGCACGGCGCACCTCGCATGAGGCATCGATGAAATGAAACGCAAGCACACGTATGGGATACTGAAGCAACAAGAGGGCGCACGCCGCGAGGAGACCCACGCCCACTGCTCGCAGCAAGATGCAGACCGCCTCACGCAGGTCGCGCCGCCCAAGTGCCTGAGATGTCATGCCGCTCGTGCCCATACGGAGGAAGCCAAACAGCCAGTAGATGACGTTGAAGAGCATCCCGCCAACGGCAATGGCACCTATGTAAGACGCAGAGCCCAAATGCCCCACGATGGCAACGTCGATAAGCCCCAAGAGGGGGACGGTTACATTAGATATGATGGAAGGGATTGCAAGGCTGAGGATTCTCCTGTTCATAACGAAGTCTTTTCTCTCTGCTCGGGGAGGGCGCGCGGAAGGTCTCGCTAATCCGCCATCAGCTTAAACTCGTTTTTCAACTTGGCAAGGATGGGGTTTACACTGACAAGATATGCGTATTTCTCTGCCGCCGTGTATGCCAAGTGCTTGTCGTTCGCCTCCGTAACACGCACCAGCATCTCTACGTGAGTGTTCTTCAGCTCGCTGCGTAAGTATTGCAGCAGGTCCGCGCTATTACTGACAAGCTCTTCTCTCTGACCGGGGTTATACACGCACACCTCGAAGGCAGCACCTTCTTTCAGCGTAGGCTTACAGTTGATCATCGTGTTCTTGAGATACACCTTCTGCCCTATCCTCTCACTCGCTGCGTAAGCATCCCATAAACGCAAAAGATCTTCTTCGGTGAACGAAGCCGAGCTGTCTGCTGCGGGCTCGGGCAGGCTCTGCGCGGCTTGCGCCTTAGCTGCGCTGCCTCCCATCTCCTTCAAGGGGATGGACATACGCTGCGGACGAAGAGGCCGCTTTGCCTGAGAATCCTCGGGCACTGTGGGTACAGTGGCTGGCGTGGCGTGCGGCTGCGCGCCGGAGGGCTGTGCCGCTGTGGGCATCGCCGTCTGTGCCGAAGCGGGCTTTGCCGCCGTAGCCTGCACCGCCGCAGCAGATGCCGGAGCAGCTATCGGCTCAATTACTGTTTTTTTTTTATCGTCTGCGGGAAGACCCTGCGCACTCAGTTGGCATAGCTGGATGAGCGTCAGCTCGAGAAGGAGGCGTTTGTTACGACTGACACGATAGTTCATGTCGCACGAGTTGGCAAGCTCAATTGCCCTATAAAGCAGCTGGTCCGAACACCGAGCTGCCATCTCCTTATATCTCTCGCGGATCGACGAGCCCACCTCGAAGAGCACCAATGTTGCTTCGTCGCGACATACAAGAAGGTCGCGGAAGTGGGACGCCAGTCCCGTAATGATGTTCTGCCCGTCGAAACCCCGACCGAGTATCTCGTTAAGCGTCAAGAGGGCTTCGCGCACGTTGGCTGTAAGGACAGACTCCGTAAGGCGGAAATAGTATTCATAGTCGAGCACGTTGAGATTGTCGATAACAGCACGATAGGTGATGTTGCCCCCCGTGAAACTGACAACCTGGTCGAATATAGACAGGGCATCGCGCATGCCGCCATCTGCCTTCTGCGCGATAACGTTGAGAGCCTCGGGCTCGGCAGAGACTTGCTCCTCTCTCGCCACGTACTCCAGATGCTCCACCATATCATGAATGGAGATTCGTGCGAAATCATATATCTGACAACGCGATAAGATGGTGGGCAACACCTTATGCTTCTCTGTCGTTGCAAGGATAAAGAGCGCGTGACGAGGAGGTTCCTCTAACGTCTTGAGAAAGGCATTGAAGGCGGCGGGGCTCAGCATATGAACCTCGTCGATGATGAATACCTTATAACGTCCTATCGCCGGCGGTATGCGCACCTGATCGATAAGCAGACGTATGTCGTCAACTGAATTGTTGGAGGCAGCGTCGAGCTCGTGGATGTTATACGAACGCCCTTCGTTGAAAGCCTGACACGACTCGCAGGTGTTGCATGCCTCACCGTCCTCGGTAGGGCTCAGACAGTTTATGGTCTTGGCGAAGATACGTGCGCACGAGGTCTTGCCCACGCCGCGCGGACCACAAAAGAGGTAAGCATGGGCAAGTTTGCCACTCTGTATCGCGTTACGGAGCGTCGTTGTCAGCGAACGCTGACCTACGACACTTCGAAAAGTCGAAGGACGATACTTCCTCGCAGATACCATGTAGCCATCCATACACTGCTTTTTGTTTGTTGCGGACAAAGGTATGCAAAATAATTCATTTACCTTTGCGCCTCTGCAACGCGAAGATCTTATGTCACGGCTTAAAGACTTTTACAGCAAATACCTATCGAAAATAAATGCTTACTGGTTAGTTGTCATCGTGTTCCTCATCGTCACCTTTACAATGGGCGATAGCAGCCTGTATAAGCGCTACACCTACGACGAGAAGATACGCGCCCTCGAGAAGGAAATAGACCACTACCGGAAAGAGATAGAGACGAACACCCGAAAGCTTCACAATCTGCGTACCGACAAAGAGGGCCTCGAACGCTTCGCACGCGAAGAATACTTCATGAAAAAGCCCGGCGAAGACATCTATATAATAAAGTAAAGGTAATGGGGGAGAAAACGAGAAACGTCGTCTTCAGCATTTGCGGAGTGCTTACGGTGCTCGGCGCGGCACTGTACCTCGCCGCGTGGCAGGTGTCACAGTATATGTTTGCCGTAGGGGCTGCCGGTGTGGCGGTATGCTTCCTCACGCAGCCCACCGACGGCATGACGCTACGCCGCCGTCGGCTTCATCGCTTCAACGTCGTTGCCTCGCTGCTGATGCTCGCAGCTTCCTACTTTATGTTCAAAGGCAAAACGGAATGGATACTATGCCTCACCATTGCCGCTATCTTCCTCCTCTACTCCTCCTTTGCGTCTGGCGGGGACGATAAGTGACGCGTCTTTCGCCCTCTCCCTAAGGAGGGAAAAACCGGCTCGGAAAGAAGGGCAAAAACTGCTTGCTAAGTAGACCGAAAACTACTTAGTAAGTAGGCACTCGTCTACTTAGTAAGTAGACACCCCATCTACTTAGTAAGTAGACAGACCTCTACTTAGTAAGTAGATTTTCACCCCCTCGAGAACGCGTTCTGAGGCTGCTCGGGGAGCTCCTCCCCCACTACTTCTCCTGACGGTTTGCACATACATCAAATGGTTAAAAATCGGTATTGCCCGACGTGCGATAATGCTTCACCTTTGGGGGCGTTATGCTTTCGTCGGGATAAGACGGGAAAGCAGATAAACGAAGGAACGAGATATCATGAGAAAAACAACATATACTTTCTGCGGCTCGCGTTTGCACAAAGCTTATAAAAGAAACGTGCAAGATCTTGGGGACACTGCCTACAACCCCTTGGCGAGCCGCTTTCATTTTGAACCAAAACTTTCATCTATTTTTTTGAAGGAAATATCGCGCGAGTGCTTACTTTCGCGCTACGATAAAGCATCCCTTGCAGGTGATGCTTTTTATGTGTAACAATTTAAACATTAGTTATGTTGAAGAACTTCAAATTTGTAAGTTTGTTGTTGCTGGCGGGTGCTCTTGGTTTCTCCGGGCACGTAGAGGCAAAAGCTGAAGCCGCAACAAGCATCTCTCAACAGAGTGGAAGAGTTGAGGGGACTGTGGTAGACGAGCTCGGGCCAATTGCCGGCGCGTCGGTAGTAGTTAAAGGTACGACTAATGGGATCATGACCGACATGGACGGTAAGTTCCTGTTAGACGGCGTAAAGAAGGGGGATATCATTCAGGTATCCTTTGTTGGTTATGCTACGCAGGAGGTGACATACACAGGCGAAGCATCCATGAAGATTGTCCTCAGGGAGAGCTCGCAGGCGTTGCAAGAAGTTGTCGTCACCGCTATGGGTATCAAACGTGAGTCGAAGACGTTGGCATACTCGGCACAAACGGTAGGAGGCAAAGAGCTTAACGAGAACAAGAACGTCAACGTGATTAACTCCTTGCAAGGAAAGAGTGCGGGACTGCAGATCACCCCTAATTCGACGGGAGCCGGAGGAGCTTCTAAAATACTGTTCCGTGGTAATAAGTCGATCAGTGGAAGCAACCAACCGTTGATTGTTGTGGATGGTGTCCCTCTGATGATGAACGTCTCCGACTCGCAGATAGACGGCAACTACGGGGGACAGCATGACGGTGGTGACGCAATGTCTACGATCAACCCCGACGACATCGCACAGATCACCTTACTGAAAGGTGCGTCGGCTGCTGCCCTTTACGGTGCGGTCGCCGCTAACGGTGCGATCATGATCACGACGAAGTCGGCAGAGTCGGGTAAAGTGGCAATAAACGTATCAAGTAACACTACGATAGAAAACGCCACGTCGCTGCCGAAGTTCCAAAACAGCTACGGCATGAGTGATGCAGGTACTTTCAGTTGGGGCGACAAGCTCTCCTCGAAAGCGTCGAACTATGCAAAGGACTTCTATCAGACCGGCTACACGACAAACAACTCGATTTCTTTGGCAGGCGGTAGCGACAAGATCTCGTCGTACTTCTCCTACGCCAACGTATCGTCGAACGGCATTATTCCCGAAAACACTTACATGAGCCATAACCTCTTGGCTAAGGTCGGCTTTAATGTATTCAAGAAACTGCACGTCGACGCGAGTGCCCGCTACAACACGCAGCGCATCAAGAACCAACCTACAGCAGGTTATCTTCGTAACCCGCTTACGGGTGCCTACTTGTTCCCGAGGGGAGAAAACTGGGATGAGTATAAAAACAACTATGAGGTCTACGACGCGGCACAAAACATCAACGTTCATAATTGGACTAACACAGTGCAGGAGCAGTTCTCTAATCCCTATTGGATTCAGAACCGTCAAGAGCAGAACTCGAACCGCAACCGCTATGAGTTTGGCGGATCTGTCAAGTATGACATCATAGAGGGTCTTTCGGCAACAGGTCGTTTCCGTTACGAGCGTGGCGACGAAGACTGGACGGAGAACGATTACGCATCGAGTACGGCAGGACGCGACAAGATGGGTACTATGAAGAACGACCGCATCTTCAGTGAACAGGCTTACGCCGACGCTATGTTGCAGTACAACAAGACGTGGAACGAGCTCCACTCTTTAGCGGTAACAGTCGGTGGCAGCTACACCAAGACGAAGGGCTCGAGCATTACCCTCGCAGGTGAAGGTGATAAAGTGTTCGCTGTAAACGACGGTGTAGTAACGCCGGGTGCCTACTACCCGAACATCTTCATCCCTACTAACTACTATCGCGTGGAAACGAAGATGTCGCTGACAAGAAAACGCTTGAACTCAGTGTTTGCAACAGCTCAGTATGGATACAAAGACGGTCTCTTCGTCGACGTGAGTGCCCGTAACGACTGGTCGTCGGCATTAGCTTACACAGACGGTATGTCTTTCTTCTACCCGTCGGTGGGCGTCAGTGCCCTACTCGACAAGTTCATCAACTTCGGTAAGAACGTGGACTTGTTCAAGCTCCGCGCCTCCTACTCCGTAGTAGGTAACGACGTACCTGTTTACGCATCGAACGTACGCTATACTATCGGCGACCAAGGCTCCTTGACGCCTCCAAGCGAAGCTCCGTTCCGTACGCTGCAGCCGGAGAAGACGAACTCATTGGAAGTGGGCTTTGACGGAACATTCTTCCAGAACCGCCTCGACGTGAACCTGACCTACTACAAGACAAACACGAAGAACCAATACTTTGTGGTGACAGCCCCGTACGAGACAGGACTGAAGAACCGTTACGTAAACGCCGGTAACATAGAGAACCAGGGATTTGAGGTCAGCTTAGGGTGGCATCAACAGTTTACTGACGCATTCAGCTGGAGCACGAAGTATAACTTCTCTTACAACAACAACAAGGTGATTGAGCTGATTGATGGACTGTCAGACGGACTAACGCTCCTTAGCTACTGCACCGGCGCGTCGGTAATCTTGCGGGAAGGTGGTCACTATGGCGACCTTTACGTTCGCGACTTGGCGCGCGACGAGAACGGCACACCGATAAAGAACGAGAATGGAGCACCGGTGCTTGCAGGTTCCGACGTGAAGGACCTCACCTATGTCGGGGACATGAATGCAAAGGTCAACATGGGATGGACAAACACGTTTCACTATAAAGACTTCACACTGTCTTTCCTCATCGATGCAAAGGTAGGCGGCAAAGTGATGTCGATGACTGAGGCAACGCTTGACGGCTGGGGCGTATCAGAACGTTCGGGTGCTGCCCGTGATGCCGGCGCTGTTGTCTACGACGGCGTGTCGTTCGACCCGAAAGCTTTCTACACAACCGTAGGTGGTACGAGCTACAACTCCGATATGGCAACGGCTCTGTATGTATACGATGCAACCAATGTTCGTATGCGGGAGATGTCGTTCGGCTACACGTTCCGCGATCTCTTCGGTGCAGGGAAGAACTTGAACGCGTCGTTGATAGGACGCAACTTGTTTTTCTTCTATAAGGATGCACCAATGGACCCCGACGTGTCGATCGGCACAAGCAATGGATGGCAAGGTGTTGATATGTTCTCGTTGCCGTCTTCTCGTAGTTTCGGTTTGAACTTAAAGCTTAACTTCTAAAACATTTTATCCCTATGAAACTAAATAGATTTTTGAAATATACAGTTGCATCAGCTTTGGCAGTAACAGGTGTGATGTGTGTCAACAGCTGTACAAGCGACTTCGAAGAGTTGAACACGAATCCTTACGAAGTAGACCCGACGACGCTGCCCTTCTCGTCGCAGTTCAAAGAGCCGTTCTCTTATGTATATGCTCCTCAACAGAACATGTTTCAGTTTTGGACGAACCTGAGCATCGACTTATTCGGCGGTTACTTCATGACTCCTCATAACTTCGGCGGCTCCGGTAACGTGCAGTATAACCTCAACCGCAACTTCTGTGGCGGCATGTATGAGAATGTTTACTCTCATATCTTCAATAACACGCGTACACTGATTGCCTCATGCGATGAGAAAGGCTTTAAGGACTACGCCGGTATGATGCGTGTCGTGCAGGCTTACGCCATCTCGATGTTGACGGATGCCTACGGTCCTATTGCTTACTCTTCCGTTATCGAGGACCCGACAAACGGAGTCTCGTTTGCTTACGACACACAGGAGCAGATCTACAACTCGCTGTTCACCCTACTCGATGAAGCAATTGCAGGCTTCAAGAGCAGCACCTCCGACAAGTCGGCAATGACATCTTTCGACTATTGGTGCGGAGGCGACATGGATATGTGGATCAAGGTCGCCAACCAATTCAAGTTGCGCTTTGCTATGCGTATCGTTAAGGCAGACCCTTCGTTGGCAAAACAAAAAGCTGAGGAAGCAGTTGCCGGTGGTGTCCTCACGTCGTCGGACAAAGACGTACTGATCAACCAGGGATTGACAAACGAGATGTACCGTATGTACTACTCGTGGCAAGACTGCGGTACAAACGCCAACCTTGTCACCATCATGGAAGGTATGAACGACCCTCGCCTCCCTCTTTACCTGACAAAGAATATGGGCGACATCACATGCGAAGACGGCTCAGTGATTGCAGCTGATACTCGTTATCTTGGTATCCGTCCCGGGCACGACCTGGTGTCGAAGCCGAATCAATACACGAACTATTCTTATATAGTGGCTGAATACACCACCCCGTTGCCCGTCATGTTTGCTGCCGAATCATATTTCCTGCGTGCCGAGGGTGCGTTGCGCGGCTGGAACATGGGCGGAACGGCAAAAGATCTCTATGAAGAAGGTATCCGTACCTCCATCAAGCATCAGCTGTCATACAAAGGCTCGTTTGCAGGTATTACCGCTATCTCCGACGATGTGATCGAGGAGTACATCAACAACACCTCGACACAGGAAGACTTGGTTGATCCCGTAAACAGCAACTACAACCATAAGGCGTTGAACAACGTCGGCACGAAATGGAACGAAAGTGCATCCAACGAAGAAAAGCTGCAACAGATTATCCTGCAGAAGTGGATCGCGAACTTCCCGCTTTCGACAGAAGCTTGGGCAGAATACCGTCGTACCGGTTACCCGAAACTGTTCCCGAATATGGTCAACAACAGCAACAACACCATAGACACAGACGAACAGATCCGTCGCCTTATATATTCTAAAGATGAAGTCAACACGAACAATGCCGAGATGCAGAACGGTATCGTTCTGCTTAACCAGGAGAACACAAGCACGAAGTTCTCAGGTGATATAGGTGGTACTCGTGTATGGTGGGATCAGGCAGGTAAGGGGAACTTCTAACAGTCCATATCCCATTCCTTCTCGCCTCGGGGAGCAGATGCCCACCTTCGCGAGAAGCAACAAAAGCCCCGCAGGACAATCCTGCGGGGCTTTTGTTTACTGTCTTCCGTTCATCAGCTCCTTTATACGGGATTTCTCTCCTACCACCCACACAAGATCGTCCTTCTCGAAGACTGTCTCATTGTCTGGCGTTGTAAGTGGCTCGCCGCTGCGCTCGAGCCCAACGATAAGGCAGCCGTAACGTTGCCCAACGTTTGCCTGACGAATGCTCTGTCCGAGGAACGAGAAGTCGTCGTCGACAACGAAGGAGTTGACAGTGATTTCTTCCGGTTGACGCTCTTCCGTGCTGCTAACGCTCTCCATTGCCTCAATCTTAGCCTGAAAGGCTTTTAGTTGCTCGTCGGTGCCGACCACCACGACCTTGTCTTGCGGATAAAGATGCTCTGTACCTTTGGGTATGTATATCTTGCAGTCGCCACGCACAATCTCGACAACACTCACACCGAAATCCCGTCTAAGAGGTAGCTCTGCTAACGACTTGCCTACATACGGCGAGAGGGGCGAGACAGTCACTGCTGCCAGATGAATGTCTTTATCGCTTAGCTGATTGTTGAAGCTCGTCTTAAGCGGATTGCGCTTGCGATCTGCCTCTTCTCTGCGGTTAAGGTTCGTAAGGAAATGCGCCTCTAATCGGGCATACTGATTGAGGTCGCGACGGAACAAGACAATCAACGCAAGCACACCAACGGCAATAATCACTCCGAAGCTGTATTGCATCTGATGGTATTTAATGAGCACAACTGCTACGAAGAAAATGGCAACGAACACCCTAAACAGTACAAGCGCAACAAGCCGACCGTGATTGTATCTGTCTGCCTTCCACAGGCGCATGAACAGCTCGGGAGAGTTGTATTTGTTTGCCACAAGACCTGAGAGAAAGGGTACCATCAAGAGAAGTGTCACCGTACTCATCACAACACTGCCCCATGCCTTCATCCCGGGAAACCGCTCCAGCAGTAGAGGATGTATTACTCGGGTAGAAAGCAACAGTATGGCAGTCAGCAGAACCGCGTGAATTAGTATCTTCCCTGCATACTGCTTAAGGAGCTTTTGCCAATCGCTTTCGTGATTGATGGTCTTCGTTGCCGAGGAATACCTGTCGAGGAAGTCTCGCACCCCGTCGGGCAGTACTCCGTAAAGCCATTTCGCAAAGCTGCCGGAGAAGCGGATAAAGTACGGCGTCGTAAAGGTCGTTATCACCGATACGGCGACGATGATGGGATAGACAAACTCGTCGAGCACTTTTAGGGAAACGCCAAGTGCCGCAATGATAAAGGCGAACTCACCTATCTGCGCCAAGCTGAAGCCCGACTGTATGGAGGTCTTCAATGGCTGCCCCGAAAGCAGTACACCAAACGATGAGAAGAACGCTTTCCCGAAGATGGTAACCACTGTGATAAGTATAACCGGCAAGGCGTACTGCACAAGCACGGCAGGGTCGACCAGCATTCCTACAGAAACGAAGAAGATAGCACCGAAGAGGTCCTTCACCGGCTTGATAATATGTTCTATGCGTTCTGCCTCAACAGTCTCGGCAAGTATCGAGCCCATGATGAACGCTCCCAAGGCAGCAGAGAAACCTGTCTTCGTCGCGACGACAACCATGCCAAGGCACAATCCCAGAGCTATCACCAGCAGCGTCTCGTCATTCATCAGCCGTTTCACCTTCTTCAAGAGAGCCGGTATGACAAATATCCCCACTAAGAACCAGAGGACAAGGAAAAAGGCGACCTTCAGCACACTTCCTATCATTTCTTCTCCGGCAAACTCCTGACTTACCGCCATTGTCGACAGCAAGACCATCATAATGATGGCAACGAGGTCTTCCACCACCAACGTGCCGAACACGATGCCCGTGAACCGCCGGCTTCGCAGACCCAAATCATCGAATGCCTTTATGATAATCGTTGTCGACGACATCGAGAGCATCCCACCAAGGAATATGGAGTTCATCGTCGACCACCCAAGCACGTGCCCGATAAGATACCCCACGATTAGCATCGTAACGACCTCGGTTATTGCCGTTATAAACGCTGTCGACCCGACGTTCATCAGTTTCTTGAAGCTAAACTCAAGCCCTAAGGCAAACAAGAGGAAGACGACTCCCATCTCTGCCCATAGGTTGATGTTTTCCACGTCGACCACTGTGGGGAATATACGGATATACGGTCCGGCAAGCAGTCCGGCAACGATGTATCCCAACACGAGCGGCTGCTTGAGCCATTTGAAGAGCAATGTTATCACCCCTGCGGAGATAAGGATAAGCGCAAGGTCAGAAATAAGAGCGGGTAGATGTGACATGATTTGTAATGTTTGTATGTTGGCGGACAAAAGTAATGTTTTCCGTGATTTACCCGCCGTAGCCGGTGCTTTTCTTTACTTTTGCCGGCACAAACAATAATCTATTCATTTAATCAGTAATCGCATGAAAAGCAAGATCGCCTTTTTGTTAGTCCTAAGCTTTTGCATCTCCTTCATGGGGATGGCTCAGAGCACAGTTCACGAATCGCTCAAGTTCCACAGCGAGAAGCTCGGGAGGGATGTGTCCTATTCCGTTTATCTGCCCGATGGCTACGACACGTCGAGCCGTCTTTATCCCGTACTCTATCTCCTGCACGGCTACACCGACAACGAGACAGCCTGGGTACAGCAGGGCTGCATGCAGGAGATAACAGACCACGCGATAGAGAGCGGAAGCGCAGTACCGATGATTGTTGTCATGCCCGACGCATGGGACACGTGGTACGTCAACCAGTACGACGGCAAGGCTCCCTACGAGGATATGTTCTTCGAAGAGCTGATACCTTTCGTCGAGAAGACCTACCGTGCAAGGAGCAGCAAGGAGTTTCGCGCCATTGCCGGACTGTCGATGGGTGGTTTCGGTTCGTTTCTCTACTCCCTCCACCATCCGGATATGTTCAGTGCATGCGCGCCGCTCAGTGCAGCCGTGTTCGAAGACAGTGTGCTCGAGCAACGCAAGGAGACGAAGTCGCACGGCAACCTCTTCAACCGCATCTGCGGTCCCGGGCTTGACCACTGGCATAAGAACAGTGTGCTGAAGATTCTCTCCGAGCTGGACAAGGAGCATCTGCCTCAGGTGCGATACTACGTCGATTGCGGCGACAGAGACGACCTACTCGACGGAAACTACCGTGCGCATCAGCTCATGAACGAGAAAGGGATAAAGCACGAGTTCCGCGTGCGTGGCGGCGAACATAATTGGATGTATTGGCGCACAGCCCTGCCGGAAGTGCTCCACTTCGTGAGCGAGCCTTTCCGCAGGAACTACTAAAGATACCGTCGCAGTCTTGTGGTCGCAGTCGGAGGGCACTGTGTCTGCTTTCTTTCCATCTTTCCAGTATTCTACACTGTAGTTGCCCTCGGGCGACGACACAAAATAGTCCTGCGCCTGGAGGGCATCTCCACAGAGCAGGACTGTTTTCACATCATTGTAACATTTCTACTTCACTCGTCCGCTTCCTCGTCTCCGTCGTCAGCATCCTCATCCGGTGCTTTCCGCACGAAGAACGCACTCAGCTCATACAATCCGTACAGAGGGAAGAACACAACGCTCAGCGTAAACGGATCGCTGCTCGGAGTGATGAAGGCGGCTGCAACAAGAAGCCCCACGATGGCATGACGGCGATACTTATGGAAGAACCCGCGATGCAGGAATCCCAACTTCGACAGCAACCACGAGACAAGCGGCATCTCGAACACAATCCCCATAACGAATATCAGCATAAGGAAGTTGTCCATATACGAATCCAGGGAGACCTGCTCGGTGATATTCGCGCTCAGCTGATACGTAGCCAAGAAACGAAGCGTCATCGGGAACACCATGAAATAGCCCACGGCACATCCCAAGAAAAACATTATCGTCCCGAAGAAGAACACCCACCGGATGTTCTTCTTCTCGTTCTCGTACAGTGCCGGACGGATAAACCGCCACACCTCGTACATAAGATAAGGGAACGTCAGCACCAACGCCAGCCAAAACGACGTGGTCATGTGCGTGAAGAACTGCGATGCCAGCTTGATGTTGACGATGTCTACATGAAAAGAGTCGTTGCAGAAGTCGGGCAACACATCGAACCACGGACTTATGCCCGCAAGCCACTGGTTCAAACCGCACAGCCACCGATAGAGAATAAAATCCGAATAGCAGGGAGCCATTATCACGTGATCGAAAAGATCACGCATAAAGGCGAAGCTACCGATGGCAAAAACAAAGAGCGCGAGAAGAGAACGGAATAAAGTCCAACGAAGTTCTTCCAGGTGATCCCAGAACGACATTTCCTCCTGTTCCAATTCTTCCATCGCTCTTACTTCTTATCGCCTTCTTCCAGCTTTATGTCGTCTTCCAGACCTTTCACTCCGTCCTTGAAGTTCTTTACGCCCTTACCGATACCTTTCATCAGCTCGGGGATCTTTTTACCGCCGAAAAGGAGCAATACAACAATGGCGATGATTACTATCTCGCCAGTACCCAAATTCCCTAAGAATAACAATTCGTTCATGATAATTCGTTTATTTGATTAGTTGATTTTAAGTGCGGCAAAGGTAGGGCAGCGACCCCGTTATGCCAAAATTATTACCTTTGCGCCGTATTAAAAATCTGAAATTAGAATAGTATTAGAATGATGAATGCGTACGTTTTCCCCGGTCAGGGAGCACAGTTTGTCGGAATGGGCAAGGACCTTTACGAGAGTAACGCCCTTGCCAAGGAATTGTTTGAAAAAGCGAACGAAATTCTCGGTTTCCGCATCACGGACCTCATGTTTGAGGGCACCGACGAAGACCTGCGTCAGACAAAGGTGACGCAGCCCGCCGTTTTCCTGCACTCGGTTATTCTCGCCCTGACATCGGGCGAACAGTTTAAGCCGGACATGACCGCCGGTCACTCTTTGGGCGAGTTCTCTGCCCTTGTCGCAGCCGGTGCGCTGTCGTTTGACGACGGCTTGACGCTGGTTTCCAAACGGGCTATGGCGATGCAGAAAGCCTGCGAAGCCACGCCGTCGACCATGGCAGCCGTGCTGGCGTTGCCCGACGAGAAGGTGGAAGAGATTTGCGCGACAATCACAGACGAGGTGGTTGTGTGTGCAAACTACAACTGCCCCGGGCAGATAGTTATCTCCGGCACCATTCCGGGCATCGACCTTGCCTGCGAGAAGATGCTTGCGGCAGGAGCCAAGCGTGCCTTGAAGCTGAAGGTGGGAGGCGCGTTCCACTCGCCGCTTATGGAGCCGGCGCGCGAGGAGCTGGCTGCGGCTATCAGGGAAACACCTATCCACACACCCTCCTGCCCCGTCTTTCAGAATGTAAGCACGGTGGGCGAGACCGCCCCCGAGACAATCAAGGCAAACCTCATCGCACAGCTGACAGCACCCGTCCGCTGGACACAGAGCATAAGAAACATGATTGCTGCCGGTGCCGACCACTTCGTCGAGTTAGGTCCGGGAGCCGTTCTTCAGGGGATGATAAAGAAAATCGACCCGAACGTAACCTTCGAAGGCAGGCAATAACCCCTGTCCTCCTCGCAAGACATACCCGAAGGGCTGCGCCGCAAATAAGCGCAGCCTTTTTTGTTTGCCGCAGACCTGC
>CAVJTV010000003.1:0-40260 GCA_963652435.1 Desulfovibrionaceae bacterium
GCATCTTTCTCCACTATCGGCTGCGTCGCTTTCCGAGCTACAGAAAATCATCAAAAAGGGGGCGTATCTCGTGACATGCCCCCTATGCTATGAGAAAAATCACACATCAGTGTTACGATGCGTATATGTTCCAATCCACATTGTGCATGTCGCCGCTCACTGCCAGCTCTTTGTGGAAAGCGAAGCAGCAGTGCAGATTCTGCGGCGTATGTCCCTTCACGCCCATCGCGAGGTATTCCTTCAGGAGGGGCTTGTAGTCGGGGTGAACACAGTTGTCGATAATGCAGTGGGCACGCTGTACGGGCGATTTGCCGCGCAGGTCGGCAACGCCGTATTCCGTGATGATGACCTTCACGGAGTGCTCGCTGTGGTCGAGGTGCGACACCATCGGCACGAACGCGCTGATGCGCCCCTCCTTCGCCGTCGACGGCGTGGTGAAGATGGAGAGCATCGCCGAGCGGGTGAAGTCGCCCGAACCGCCTATGCCGTTCATCATCCTCGTGCCCGAGACGTGCGTGGAGTTGATATTGCCGAAGATGTCTGCCTCGAGGGCGGTGTTGATGGCAATAAGCCCGAGGCGGCGCGCCACCTCAGGATTGTTCGAGATCTCCTGCGGACGGAGAAGTATCTTGTCTTTGAAGAAATCGAGGTTCGCATATATCTCGCGTATCACCTCGTTGCTCACCGACAGCGAGCAGCCGCTGGCAAACTTGACGCGCCCCTTCTTCATAAGGTCGATGACGGCATCCTGAATAACTTCGGTGTAGACGTTGAACGCTGGTATCTCCTCGTTGTCGCCCATGCATCCCAGCACGGCATTCGCCACGTTGCCCACGCCGCTCTGTAGCGGCACGAACTCCTTCGGCAGCCGTCCGGCACGTATCTCACCCACGAGGAAGTCGGCAACGTTGCGTCCGATGGCCATCGTCACGTCGTCAAGCGGCGTGAACTTGCCGCCTTCGTTGGGCTCGTCGGTCTTGACCACGCCGACAATCTTCGCGGGGTCGACCTTCACATAAGGCAGACCGATACGGTCCGACGGGGTGTAGATAGGTATCTCGCGACGATAGGGCGGGTCTGCCGGCTCGTATATGTCGTGCATACCGCGAATCTCTTTCGGGTGGCGGCAGTTTAGTTCGATGATGATGCGGTCTGCCATCCGGCATATCGTAGGCAGTATGCCCACGCCGCTGGTCGGCACAATCTCGCCGTCTTCCGTCACGTCGGCAGCCTCGACTATTGCCACGTCAATCTTCCCAAGGAAGCCGTAGCGCAAGTCCTGCGCCAGTTCCGAGAGATGCATGTCGAAATACTGCGCCCCGCGTGCGTTTATCAGTACACGGAGGTCTTTGTTTGACTGATACGGTGTGCGGAACTTGATTGCGTCGGCACGTGCCAACTCGCCGTCGAGCTTGTCGCCCGTAGAGGCTCCTGTAAACATGCCAATCTGAAAAGGATTGCCTTTCTCGTGTTCTTCCACTGCCATACGTGCTATCGCACCCGACACAACCTTGGGGCATCCTGCCGGAGTAAATCCGCTGAACCCTACATTGTCGTCGTGATGCACGAACGAAGCAGCTTCTTCTGCTGTGATAAATTTCAAAGCCATGATATTGTGTTTTTAAGTTAGATCATCTTCTCTATATCTCTCCCACGCTTAGAGCGGCGTAAAGGTATGCAAAAACCACCTTCGTCAGTACTTGCGGTTGAGTATTTCCGAATACACGACCGCTTTTCTCAGCTCTTCGGCGTTCCTAAGGTCCATGTCCTCCAACATGGAATGTTCTTCCGCCGCAGGAGGGGCTGCCGCCGTTCGGGGCGCGCTTTTCTTCTGCTGCCTCACCTCCGGCTTAGCTTTTGGCGAAGGAACAGGTGCCGATGGTTTCACTTCCACCTCCTTCGCCACCTCATGCCCGTCCCATTCCGTCGTGTATTCCGGCTCGCCAAGCACTTCGGCGGGTCTCTGTCTCTTCTTTCCCTTCGACCCGAACAGCCCGCTCACCGCAGCAACGATGAGGAACACCACATAAATCCAATCATTCAATTCGTCCATATCTCTCTTGTTTTTGTCTTCACCCCTAAAGCGACGCGTCATTTCAGCGCGTAGATGCGCTGTATTATATCCACCACCTTCATACCTTCCAGCACGTTGGTAGTAATCGACTCCTTGTCTTCGCCCGAGAGCACGCGCACCACGTTGCGGATAACGAAGTTGTGGTTCTGCGCCGAGCCTTTGTACGGTCCGTAGTCGTTGCCCGGATTTGTCGGTGCCAAATGGGGCATCTCGTAATCCTTCACATGACAATATTCCACCTCGTTCATATACTGCCCGCCGATCTTGACGCTGCCGTTCTCTGCCACTATAAGCATGCTGCTCTCCATATTCCTATCCCATACGGCAGTCGAATAGTTCAAGCTGCCCATCCCGCCACCGACGAAGTTGAAGCTCACAAAGCCGGAGTCTTCGAACGCTGTCAAGTCCTTGTGGTTGAAATCAGCGAAGCGCGCCGCGATGTTACAGATGTCGCCGAACAGCCAATACATTATGTCAATAAAATGGGAGAACTGCGTGAAGAGCGTCCCGCCGTCGAGAGCGGCGTCGCCATGCCATCCGCCCGGCTTGTAGTAACGCTCGTCGCGATTCCAGTAGCAGTTGAGCTGCACCATATATATCTTACCCAGTCTGCCGGACTCTATCATCTCCTTTATCCATACCGACGGAGGGGAGTAACGGTTCTGCATCACGCAGAACACCTGCCGACGATATTTCAGGGAGGCATACACCACCTTCTCGGCATCCGCCAGCGTCAGAGCCATGGGCTTTTCGATAACCACGTTGCATCCTGCCTCTATCGCCTCCACAGCCAAGGCTGCGTGCAGCCCGTTCGGCGTACATATATTGACCACGTCCGGACGTATGTCGCTACGAAGCAATTCGTGTATGTTGGAGAAGAACGGGACGGGATATGCCTCCACGCCAAGCTCTTCGCGCGGACGCACATCGCAGAGGGCAACCAGCTCGGCACCCTCTTCGCGAACAACCATCTCGGCATGGCGTTTCCCGATATGTCCACAGCCGACAACGGCAAATCTTATCTTACTTTTTTCCATATATGTCGGATTTTATCTCGCTCAACAACGCATCTGTTATGTACCCCACTTCCTCCTGCGTCATCTCTGTGTGGATAGGCAGCGAGAGCACGGAGTCACAAAGGCGGGTCGCCTCGTTTAAGGAGCTTCGCACGCGTGCCGTCCACTTATAGGCTTCCTGCATCTGCAATGGAAGGGGATAGTACACCATCGTGGGGATACCTTTCTCCTTCAATGCCTCCTGCAACAATGCCCTACGCTGAGCCGTGCGCGATTTGTCGCACGGCAGGTTCAAGCGGAGCGTATACTGATGGTACACATGCGTGGAAAACCTGCTTTTCCTTGGAAGGAACAACCTTTCGCACCTGCTGAGAGCTTCACTATAGCGGACAGCAACCGCGCGGCGTGCAGCGGTAAACTCGTCGATATGCTTTAGCTTCACGTTGAGGACGGTCGCCTGCAACGTGTCGAGCCGAGAGTTGCAGCCTATCAGCCGATGGTGATACTTGCGTTCCTGACCGTGGCTTGCAATCATACGGATACGCTCGGCAATCTTATCGTCGGATGTCATGAGCGCACCGCCATCACCGTAGCAAGCGAGAGGCTTGGAGGGGAAGAACGAGGTAGTCCCGATGATACCCATCGTCCCTGTCTTCTTCCGATGTCCGTCGGGGAAGGTATATTCCGCGCCAACGGACTGGGCATTGTCTTCCACCACATAGAGATGATACCTCTCGGCAATCTTCAGTATCGGATCCATGTCGCACGACTGCCCGAAGAGGTGGACGGCAACAATCGCCTTTGTGTGGCGCGAGATAGATTCTTCTATCTTACGCGGGTTGATATTGTAGGTACGCGAATCGACATCCACCAGGACGGGCACCAACCCGAGCACGGCAGCAGCCTCGGCAGCTGCCACATACGTGAACGCAGGCACTACCACCTCGTCGCCCGGCTGCAAGCCCAATGCCATGAAAGCAATCTGAAGAGCGTCCGTCCCGTTGCCGCAGGAAATAACATGGGGCACGTTGAGATATGCGGCAAGGCTGTCGGCAAACGCCTTCACCTCCGGACCGTTGATGAAGGCACCGCTCTCCATCACCGTCCGCATCCCCGCATCGATCTCCTCCTTCAGGCGGAGATACTGCCCACGGATGTCAACCATCTGTATCTGTTTCTCGAACATCTTTTACTTCACTTCGCTACCCGGCTTCACAGTCTTTTCCGGAGTGATGACGGCGAGACTGCCGTCGAAGTTCTCGGCAGAGAGTATCATTCCTTCCGACACTATCCCCCGCAACTTGCGTGGAGCTAGATTGGCAACGAAGCAAACCTGCCTGCCCACAAGGTCTTCCGGAGCATAATGATGGGCAATGCCCGAAATGATTGTACGTTTCTCCAGTCCGTCGTCGATAAGGAACTGAAGCAGCTTGTCGGCTTTCGGCACCTTGGTGCATTCCACGACCGTACCCACGCGGATGTCCAGCTTTGCGAAATCGTCGAACTCGATATTCTCGCGTATCGGCTTTGCCTTGTAGCCTGCCTCTTCGTTTGCTTTCTTCGTGTCGAGAAGTTTCTGCACCTGCGCCTCGATAACGCTGTCGTCGATCTTCTCGAACAGCAGCTCCGCCTTACCCAGCTGATGACCGGCAGCGAGCAGGTCGGAAGCCCCAAGACGATTCCATCCCAACGGCTTCACGTTGAGCATCCTGTTCAGCTTCTTCATGCTGAACGGCAGGAACGGTTCGAAGGCAATTGCGAGGTTGGCAGTGATCTGCAAAGCGATGTTCATTATCGTTGCCACACGCGCCATGTCCGTCTTCGCCAGCTTCCAGGGCTCTGTGTCTGCGAGGTATTTGTTGCCGATACGAGCAAGGTTCATCGCCTCTTTTTGGGCATCGCGGAAATGGAACGTGTCGAGCAGTCGCTCCACGTCTGCCTTCACATCCTTGAAGTCTTTCAGCGTCTGGCGGTCGTAGTCGGTCAGCTCGCCGGCAGCGGACACCTTCCCGTCGAAGTATTTCTCTGTCAGCACCAGCGCACGGTTCACGAAGTTGCCGAGGATAGCCACCAGCTCGTTGTTGTTGCGTGCCTGAAAATCTTTCCAGGTAAAGTCGTTGTCTTTTGTCTCCGGCGCATTGGCGGTCAAGACGTAGCGCAGCACGTCCTGCTTGCCCGGCATATCCTCAAGATATTCGTTGAGCCATACCGCCCAGTTGCGCGACGTGGAGATCTTGTCGCCCTCAAGGTTGAGAAACTCATTCGCCGGCACATTCTCCGGCAAGTTGAACGTGCCTTCCGCCTTCAGCATCGAAGGGAACACAATGCAGTGGAACACGATATTGTCCTTGCCGATGAAGTGCACCATCTTCGTCTCAGGGTCTTTCCACCACTTCTCCCAACTGTCGGGCAGCAGCTCTTTCGTGTTGGAGATATAACCTATCGGAGCATCAAACCAAACATACAGCACCTTGCCTTCGGCTCCCTCCACCGGCACGGGGATACCCCAGTCCAAATCGCGGCTGACGGCACGCGGCTGCAGACCCATATCCAGCCAGCTCTTGCACTGTCCGTATACGTTCGGCTTCCATTCCTTATGTCCTTCGAGAATCCACTTGCGCAGGAAAGACTCCCATTTGTCGAGTGGGAGATACCAATGCTTCGTCTCCCTCATCACGGGCTTGCTGCCGCTGATGGCAGACTTCGGGTTGATAAGCTCCGTCGGGCTCAGCGACGTGCCGCAGGCTTCGCACTGGTCACCGTATGCTTTCTCGTTGCCGCAATGCGGACAGGTGCCGGTTATGTAACGGTCGGCAAGAAACTGCCCCGCTTCCTCGTCGTAGTACTGTTCGCTGGTCTTCTCAATAAACTCGCCCTTGTCGTAGAGTGTGCGGAAGAAGTCTGACGCCATCTGCCGATGGGTGGGCGAGGTGGTACGGGAATATATGTCGAACGAGATGCCGAAATCTTCGAAAGACTTCTTGATGATGCCATGATAGCGGTCCACCACATCCTGCGGCGTGATGCCTTCCTTCTTGGCGCGGAGCGTGATGGGCACACCGTGCTCGTCTGATCCTCCTATCATCAAAACATCTTCCCCCTTCAGACGAAGGTAACGGGCGTAAATATCCGCCGGCACATACACACCTGCCAAGTGTCCGATATGTACCGGTCCGTTTGCATACGGCAATGCCGTAGTGATCAACGTTCTCTTAAACTGTTTTTCCATACCTTATATGTTCTCTTTTTTTCGACGAGCAAAAGTACAGAAATATTTGGTTTGTCGGTCAGAGGGGGATAGACCTTCAGCGTATCACCACTTTAACGCTACGGCTGCCACCAGCCTTTACCGCGTATGCTCCCGAGGGAAGCTGACAGGTGAACACACCTGCCCGAAGCGTGGCGGTACGCACCAAAGAGCCCTTATAGTCCCATACATACAACGCGGCATCTTCCGCTGTTTCGACAACCAGCGTAGAGCCGACGGCAGTTATCCGTGTTCTTTCCGCGTCGACCCTCTCGTTTGCCACTGCCGATGTCGCGCCTACGAAGTATGCCTTCACCTCCGTGTCGGCTGTTATGGTGTATGGATAAGGATTCAGTGTATTGCCGTCCCACCATTTGACAAAGGTCATACCTGGATCAGCCTTTGCCGTCAGGCGCACTTCCGTGCCATGCGACACCATGCCCACCGGAGCGGACGATACCTCTCCGCCTACGTTCTGAGTGACCGTTACAGAGTATGTATTCCTTACAAGTCCGGAGAGCCTCACCGTCACAGTGTCTTTCTTCACCGTGAGGTAATACAGGTATGTCTTCGTCTCGGACGACGAGCGGAGGGATGTGGTGGGGCTGACTGCCACGCCGTCGGCTGTCAGCACAACCGCACTCTCGCTATACGCCGGAAGCAATGTGACTTTCAGCTGCACAACGTCGCCACTCTTCACGGCATCCATATTCGCGCCTACTCCCGTGACGGCTGCGCCGCCAGACTGAATGATGTTCACCTTTGCGTATCCGTCGGCGTTGTCGTCGTCCACAAACAACGGGATAAGCTGGGCGGCATCTACGGCCGTTGCCGTTCGCGGATTGTCGGTCTTGCCGTCGTTCCACTTACTGAAGACCTTGCCTTCGGGCGCAGCGGCATGAAGCAGAAGCATTGTCTCGCCGAACACACCCTGCGTGCCGAGGTCTGTCATCGTCTCAACGACTTTTGCCGTGACGTGCTCCGGCAGCGTCAGCTTCATGGAGTCGCGCACGATGCCCTCAACCGAGACACTGATATTCTTGTTCACATGATAGAGGGCATATCCGCCGTTGTTTTTCGTCAGCTCTTCGCCGTCGGCTGAGACGCGGAGGTTCTCTTCGTGGTATCCGCTGCTGATGGAGAGGTAGAACTTGAACGATTCGTCTTTCTTCACTTCCGTGGAATAGCCGGTGAACGGCTTCACCGTGACACCTTCCATCTGCGGGAGGGTTATCATATACGATTTGTAGTCGGAGATGAAACGGGCGGAGATGGTTGTGTCGCTGCGCACCGTAAGACGAAGCGGATTGCTCTGGCTGCCTGTGCTCCACTCAAGGAAACGGTAGTCCTCGTCAGCTGTGGCAGTGACCGACACCGTCGACCCATACTGCACTTCTGCTGTCGCCTCCGAAGATGCGTCGGTAAACGTTATCTGCCCGTTGGCTGTCTGCTGCAGGGTGAGAGTGCAGGTTCTCGCATGAAGTCCGGAGACGGTCACAACAATGTCCGTCGCGCAGTTCGCAAGCGTATAAAGCCCTGAAGCATCCGGCTTTATCACAGAGTCGTTTGCCAGCACAGTCATCGAATCAATGTTCGTGTAATAGTCTTCGTCCACCGCCAGGGCAAACTCGAAAGAGCCGCCTGTCGTCGTTGCCGTCGCCACGTCGCCGCCTTCGGGGTTCACTGCGCTCACTCCCAAAGGAAGGTCGAAGTTCAGCGTTATCTTCCTGTTGTCGAAGACTATGTATTGCGACTTCACGCCGTCGGCGCAGCCGTCCTTGCGGGCAATGGCTTCAAGAAAGACGGAATCTTCGGCACTCTCGACAAGGAACACGCCCGTGTATGCCTTCTCGGGCGAGCCGTCGAGGCGGTAGTAGAGCGTTGTCGCGTCGTCTGTCTTCCGTAGCTCAACCTTCACAGGCTCTCCTTTGGGGAACTTGTTCACGCCCGACGGGGTGAGGATTATCTCCGGTGCGGAAGCCGAGGGCACATACGCCATAGCAAACACCGCCGCAATCTTCAGGTCCTTTTCCGGCATCACCACCTTCTGCTCTCCTGCGGTGTACGTCGTGCCGTCGATGGTGAGCGACTGCAGTTCGTAGCCACTCTCTGCCATGGCCGTCACCGTCAGCGTATCGCCACGACCCACCAACGTTCCTGCCGTGAGACTGCGTCCTTTCCACGTGACAGAGATCTTGCCGTATGAAGGCTGTGAGAAGAGCACTTGATAGCCGCGGTCCCAGGTGGCATAGAAGGTCTTGTTGCCCGACGAGCCTTTCTCGATCTTCGTTGCCTTGATGGTCAGCTGGTCGTCGGCATACCAGCCGGCAAAGGAAAACCCGTCGCGCGTCACAACCGTCGGGAGCGTCACTTCATCTTCTATGGTGTACGTCGTGGCATACTCCGAAACGATTGTCCCGTAGTATGTGTCGTATGTGATGGTGTATTTCGACGGTGTCCATTTGGCGTAGAGGGTATGGTCGCCGCTGGAGGTTGTCTCGATCTTGTCGCCATACGCTTTGGTACATTCCTTGTCGTAATACCAGCCGGCAAAATCGTAGTTGTCTCTGTACGGTTTGCAGGCAAACTCTGCTGCGGTCCCATACTCATACGTCTGCGCCGTGCCGCTTATCTTTCCGCCGTTCGCGTCGAACGTCAGCGTGTATGTCTTGGGCAACCATTTGGCATAAAACACCTTGTCGCCCGTAGTGTTTGCGGGTATCTCGCTGACCGACGCAGTCAGTGCCTCGTCGGTAAACCATCCGGCAAAGCCGTAGTTCTCTTTCGTGGGCTTGGGAAGGGTGACCGCCTGCTCGTATGTGTAAGAGGAAGGAGAGCCGTCAGGGTTTGTTCCGCCGTTGAGCTTGTATTCTATCGTATATACCACCGGCTCCCACTTGGCGTCCAGCGTAAGCTCTCCGCTGCCGGCTGCCACGGAGGTGTATTTCTTTTCTCCGATAAACCAGCCGAGGAACGTGTATCCCGTTCGCGTTGTCGTGGGCATTTCGCTCTCGCTTATTCCTCTCTCAACGCTGTAGCTGCGGCTTTCCACTGCCGTCCCGCCGTTTTCGCGAAACACGATGGCGTAGTCTATCACTTCCCACGAGGCAGAGACCGAGAACGCGACCTTTCGTCCGCCGTCGCTTGCCGTGCCGCCCGTCACGGGTGCTTGCGTAAGTGTCTCGCCTCCCAGCAGCCACCCTTTGAACTTATATCCCGCGAAGGAGATGTCTTGCTCGGTGAGAAGCGCGGCTCTCTCCGCGTAGGTGTAGGTCACGGGGTTCTTCCCAGAGTATGTCTCGCCGTTAAGATTGTAGGTAAGGGTGTACACGACAGGTGTCCAAAAGGCATAATACGAGAGGTCGCCCGTCTCACCCTTTGCAATGGACGTGACCTTCGTTCCTCCCGTCTTTGCGTCCGTCCAATACTCGAACACATAGCCGTCTTTCGCCTGCGGATTGCTGAAAGATGCCAAGCCGCTCGAGACGGTGAACGGCTCCTTGTTCACCTCCGTATCCCCGTCGTAGAACGTCGCATAGTAGGTCTTGTCTTTCCAGTGGGCTTCCACTTCTATGTTTTTCAAGTCCGCCAAGGGAAGCTCCACCTTCGTCGCTGTCCCTTTCAGATACCAGCCGTCGAACGTTTTTCCTTTGGGGACAGCGTCGGCGTCTGGCTCGGGCAGGCTCGCGGTGTTCAGGGTGAATGTCGACTCTTTCCTTCCGTCCACGTTGACATCGAACGTGACCTTGTAGTTATGCACGTCCCACTGCGCCGTCAGCGTGTAGACGTTGTTTACTGCCTCCTGCGCCACCTCGTCGTAGTCGAGCGCGGTGACAACCTTGTCGTTGTTTCTCCATCCCTTGAAGTCGTATCCGCGTCGCGTAGGGTCTCCGAGGGTAACAGAGCCGCTGTTGATGGAATACTTCGCAGGGTTACCCGAAGCGTTCGTCCCGCTCTGCAAATCGTAGCTGACGGCGTATTCTATCAGCGATGTGGTGGCACTGAATGTTATCGTAGCAGACGCATTATGATTGCCCGTGATAACAGGAGTTGTGCCCACATATTTAATGCCCGAAGGAGAGGGCGACCAGTCGGAGAGCTTGTATCCTTTCTTGCTGTATTCGGGGAAAGCGAAACTTCCATCTATCGTATAGGATGAAGAGCTGAGCGACGCGCCGTCCACCGTGAACTTTGCCGTGTAGTTCGTCAGCTTGACGGTTGTCGTGAAGCTGCCCGTCTTAGTACCCGGATAACCCGTACTTGAATAGTCACCCGACGAAGCTCCCACGATGTATGCACCCGGGAGCATATCGCTCACCGTCCCTGCTGCGGGGGGGTCGATTGTATACGCACCTCCGTAAGAACCTTTATTTCCTTTGATGAACCGTCCACTATAGGGGTCTCCTCCTTCACCGGGCTTCGCAACCAATGTAACATTGTTCATCAACGACACTTCCCCGCCTTCCCATTGGATACATACTGCATCATAACCATCATAACCATCATAATGTATGGGGGCAGCAAGTGTACCCTTGTTTCCTTTCGCTGCCCGCACTTCAATCGTTCCGTTTTTGATGGAGATATTCCCTCCGCTCACACGAATCCCGACTGCGGTTTCCTTCGTGCCGGTGCGGTCATACGTAATTGTCTTCCCGTTCAAGTCCAAGACGATTGTGCCGCCGGTGAAGCTCAGTGTGCTGCCCAAAGAGACATTCCCCGTCAGCGTCACCGTGTTTCCGCTGACCGTGGCACTGCCAAGCGCACTCTTCAGCGCACTTGCCGAGTTCACATCCGTCGCCCACGCGCCAATCGAGCACATCACGCCCGCCAAAAGCCCCAGCCACTTCGTATGTCTACCTTTTCTCATATCCTTTCCTTTCTTTCCAATTCGTTTTATACGTTCCATCGTCGCATTCTTCGTCAAAAGTGTTGGATAGAAGCCTTCGCGCAGCTGATATTTCATCCCGCGTAATGCGCGATGAAATCTGCAGGCGATTCTTTCATCCCGCCCCTCCCAACACTTTCAAAGAACGCGGTGTCTTTTTATTCGAAAACCAACTCCAGTTCGTCGATAAGCAAGACGCTGCTCGTACTGCCCGTGAAATAGTCGCCATACTTGCTGGCGGATGCTACGATGAGTATGTAGGTCGGTTTTGTTGTCTGATCGCGATATTCCAGGTCGATGCGAAACTGCGTGTAGTCCTTCACCGTCTCGCCCTGTATCAGTTGCCCGAAGGCAAGCATGTTGTCGTTGTTCCATGTCAGGTCCACGAACGTACCTGTGTTCGTGTTGACGGGGAACGGCGCAGTCCATCCGGAGAACAGCCCGATGTAGATGTGGCAGGAGTCTCTGCGTCCCTCCAAAGCCTTGTACGGGTCTTTCGCCTTGTCTATCGTGCCTGAGTTGTATTTATAGTAGCCCCGCAAAGCCGACGGACGGCCCGTGTAAGGTCTGCCGAAGTTAAGCGAAGCACCGCTCAGCCCCTCCACCTTGCCGAAGCTGCCCGTGTAGATGCTTCCGGCAGCAAACACGCCGGCAACCGTTTTGCTCTCCATGCGTGCAGCCTTGCCGCTCACGACGTCGCTCGTCTCGGGCGACGTCGGGTTGGCTTCGCCCACGGCATTCGAGCCTTTGTTGCCCGAGTCCCAGAAATAGTTTTCCGCGGTGAGGTCGAGGCAGGCATACCAGCTCTTGCCGTCCTTATACCAGTCGTCGAACGAGAGGTTCGGGATAAGTTCGATCGCCTCCGTCGTGAATGTCTTGATGTCTTCCGTTGCTCCGTCCACCGTCAACTGGTACTCATACTCGGTGCTCGGTCTAAGATGCGTGAACGTGAGTGTGAAGTCGCCCTCCTCGTCAATCGCTATCTCGCTCGAGAGCACCTCTTCCCATTCCGCCTCCGCGTCAGCCTTGACGCGATAGCGGGCAGAGACTTGCCCTGTGAGGGTAGTGCCCGTCGCAATGGCGCGTTTTGCCCATGCCGACACCGTGGTGAACGACATGCCGGCGGGCGGGTAAGCCACACTCACGGTCCACTCTTCCGTCTCGCCGAAAGCCGTCACCTGGAAGATGCGGGGGCGTGTGAAGTCTGTCACAGTCGACGGCGAGGGCACGGTCTTGGCAATGCTGCTCCCGAGCTGCAGTGTCTCTATCTTGATGTTGCGAAGGGATGGCTGCGCTACGGAATCGACATATACGATGACATTCTTCGTGTCCGCATCGATGAGTGATGCGCCCAGCTGATTGGCAACCGCCACGCGTCGTTGTATGTCGTGCGTCACTGTCACCGTCCAGGGATAGTCCTGATACAATCTGAGGAGAAAAGAGACGGGATGCCGGAAGTTCATCCGCGTATTCACCGCCGGCGGCAGACTGTCCGCAGACACGAAGCCCGAATCCGGAAAGTTGAGGAAGTCTTTGCATGCCGCAGAGTCGGCAATGACCGTCATCCCCTCGGTTACGACGAGCTTCTCCACCATGAGGTCGCGCAGGTCCAACGTATCTGCCACCTTTACGGTAACCGTAGCCGCCGTCTTGTCGATCTTCACCGAGGTCTGCCCCTCCACGGCAAACTCTTCGATGATGCCTTCGATGGTGGGATAAGGCAGGTCGTTCTCAACACAGCCCGCAAGCGCGAGAACCAGCAGGATATACCGGAGATAGTGTTTCATTGCTCTTACAGATAAAAGACGATACCTAAGTCTATCGTCAGAAGATTGATTTTGAAATTGGCAGAGCTCGACGAGCGCGAGCCTTTATACACCTGGTCGCGCGTCTGGTCGTACCAGTTGAAGTTAAGCCCCGCAACATTTATCGAAGCCTCGGCAGCCACGTAGTCGTTGATGAAAACCGTCATCCCCGGAGCTACACCGATGTTCAGGTTGTGCTTCAGCTGATACAGCCCCGAGAGATCGACACCCGTACCCGAGCTGCTGTTGCTCTCCGAATAGCCATACGACACGCGCGCCTCGTTGAACAGTCCGAAACGCTTGCTGTCGCCAAGGTTCAGATACGTGCGGATAAAGAACGCCCCCGTGTATGTGTTTGAAATAGCCTTGTAGTTGTCGACATCGAAACTAAGGTCGTCGCCAAGCTCCAAAGAGATATTACCTATGTCCGTGTTGGTGCGCGAATAGGCAAAGCGTGCACCGAGACTGATATTGTCGCGGATAAAATAGCTTACGAGCGGCGTGACTTTG
The DNA here is from genome assembly GCA_963652435.1 of Desulfovibrionaceae bacterium. Lineage (GTDB taxonomy): Bacteria > Bacteroidota > Bacteroidia > Bacteroidales > Tannerellaceae > Parabacteroides. The sequence continues at coordinate 13,538 of CAVJTV010000003.1, forward strand.
AAAGTGTAGCCCACGCTCGTGATGTCCTTCAGCACGGAGAGGAATTCAAAGTTGTCGTCTTCATGTTCGCTGTAAGAAAACGTGGCACCGACCATCCACTGCCCCTTAGGGATAAACGTTTTCATTTCAATGCCCCTGTCGTATTTGCTCTTCTTTGCCGATGCCGGCAAAGCGAGAGCGCACAGCAGTAGCAGGGTTACGGAGAGTATGCGTTTCATATTCGTCGTTTGATCATTTGTTTATGTCCACCGGCGTCATGCCGTTGATTTCCGTGCCGGTGAAACAATCGGCGTTATAGTCGTAGCTGAGCGAGAACTCGTCGAGCAACATCCAGCTGTCTGTCGAGCCCTTGAAGTATTCGCCCTTGCTGCTCGACGAAGCCATGATGATGATGTAGACCTTCTCTCCGGTCTTCGGCACACGGGCGTATGAGAGCGGGATGTTGAACTCCGTGTATTCCGAAACCTCCTGCTGGGTCTTCAGCTCGCCGTAGGCAATCACACCGTTGTCCGTGGGGTCAAACGATACAACTCCGGAGATATTCGTTCGCAACGACTCAAGGAGGTATTGCTTCGTTGTCACTGCCGCATAGATGATAGCCTCGTCTGTCTCGCTTGTCGAAGTTTTTTCATTATTAACCCAGTTGATTGTGCCCGGATGATATTTATACCAACCCTTCAGTGCTGTCGGGTAACCGTTGTGGAGCTGCCCGTATTTCAGCTTTGCCCCGCTGGTGGAGAGGTCGTACACGGAGCCGGAGAACAGACTGCCCGCCGAGAATGCGCCGATACCCACAGCTCCAGCCCAACGGGAAGTCAGCTTGGCAGCCTTCCCTTGTTTAACGTCAGAGCTTTCTCCCTGCAACAACACTTCACTGCCGGACTTTGCTCCGCGGTTTCCGGACTCCCAATATACGCCGCCGTCACTGTTCGTTCCGTTCAGACAGTTGTATTCCACATTCCCTGAACCGAGCGCACTCTTTCCGCTTCGCGTTCCCCAATCGTCCATGCTCAGATTGGGCACGCCGAGCGGCGTCGTCAGGCTGAAACTCGTCTGCTCGCACTTCATTGTCGGGTTGTCTTCCGACTGAAGCCAATATGAATACGTCGTGCCGGGCGTCAGACCTATAACCAAAGCCGACATGTTGCCTTCCGCATCTCTCCGGACGGCATTTACCCTCACGGCTTCTCCACCTGCCGCCTGCAACATGAAATAGCTTGACTCGTCGAGGCAGACACCCTTCAAGACTGCGAAGTTTGTCCACTGCACAGGCTTTTCCACGTATGCCTCCACGTCGGGCATTATCTTGAACGAGAACTGCACCGATGCCTCCTGATTGATGCTGTCGAGCAGTGTGACGGAGAAAGTATGCAAGGTAGGCTTGCGGTCTGCCGTCTTGAGATACGGCAACACGCCCGTAAGATCCAGCTCGTAGTTGTTGTACAGCTCTTCTTCCTTGCCCTGCGTACCCGGAAGAGTGGGGAAACCCAGCGCGGATGCCTCGGCTGCCTCTGCCTCATCAGTCAAGTCGAACTCCGAGAGCCCCGCATCGACGAACGCCTTAGAGGTGGTCGTTACCTTCATCGACTGCACTCCGCACTTCTTCCCGATGCGGTATATCAGACCGACAGTTCCGCCGGCGGGTGGCTCCACGCCGTCCACAATCTCCTGTTGTTGGAACACGCCCTCGTCTGTAAAGCCGCAAAGCGCGAGAGAAGGCTCTCCCTTTTGCGTAAGGTCTTCCTCTCGTATGAAGATCGGACAGGTCACCTCCTGATGCTCTTTGTCAATCGTTATGTCGAAGTCCATACCTGCATCCGTGTCTCCCGACCCGCTGTTGTCTATCTCGAACTTGAACGTATAGTGATATTTCGGCTCGATATTCGGATACACACGTTTGACGACAAACTCGTTGCCGTCGCGGTTCACCAGTCTGAGCTTCACCGTCAGTTTCTCCGGCGCGAAATACCCTGCGCGGTATTCGTCGCGGGTATAGGTGAGCGATCCGGAAGAGTTGCTCACCTCTGTCTGGTAGTCGGAGAAGTAGTCCTTCAACCGCGAAGCGTCTACCGACACTTTCGTATTGTGTATCGTGCACGTCACCTTGGCGTTCGTTATCTCGCCTTGCTTCACCTGCACCGTCTCCTGCCCCTGATAGAACGGAGCTTCCCAGGCAGCCGCCCCGTTGTGGTTGGAAGTGACGGCAACGGTATACGAACCAACCGGAAGTAGCAGACGTTCGCCTTTCACCTCCGTGAGATAGTCGCTGTATACCTTCAGCGTATCTTCCTCGCCCTGGATAATCGCCACCCGAAGCGACTCATACGTCACCTCCGACGTAGCCCGCGTTTTCAAAGAGGCATCCTCCTCCACGTTCAGGTAAAGCATGCCCGTCGGCACCCCGTCCGTCTCATCCTTACAGGAGAAACATACAGCCGCAAACAGGCAAAGGGCATATCCTATTGTCTTGTTCATATCCATCGTTTATTTCTTGTTCAACGTAATCGTGGCAGTCGTCTTTTCTCCGTTCATATCGCCAAGGGAGATCTTAAACGAGTTCGTCGTGTCGAGCATTCCGAGGAAGCCCGAAATATCGAACTTCAGATTGCCCTTATCTCCTTTTGACGGGACTACAAGCGTCTTGCCCATACTGCTGAGGATACTGTTTATCTCGTCTACCGACGACTTGTCCAGCAAATCGAGCGAGAGCTTTATATCCGAGCCTATCGACACATCCACATCCAACTGCGACAGACCTGTCGGCAGATACAGATTAATCACCACGCTTTTGGTCGAAGAGGTAATGGTCTGTGCCTGGTTAATCGGGAAAGACTTTCCGTCGATCGTCCCTGTTATACCGATCTTCTGTACCTCATCACCACCGTCGTCGTCGTCATCTCCTCCACCATCATCATCGCCACCGTCGGTATCGGGCTTGTCTGAATCATCAAACACCGACGGTATCTCGATAACATAATCTTTTTCCACCAACGACACATCCACCTTCAGCACGGGGCGACCTGCCGTATGTGTCGAGTCGTCCGGCTCCACAGGGTCAGGCTCATCGGGATCATCCGGCACCACAGGTTCATCGTCACCACTATCATCGTCGTCCGGCGTGTCAGGGCTGTCGGGCTTCATCGAGCCTGTATCCAATTCCACATACGCATTGTTATGCATCTGCACGTTCTCTTCCTTGGAAAGGTCCACCGAATAGGTGCACGCCTTACCGTCGTTTGTCGTGGCATACACCGAAAAGCGCAGCGTCCCGCTGTTTTTCAGATAAGCCACCCGCTCCTCGTCCGCAGAGATGGTAAGTACCCCGACACCGTTGTCTGCAACAATCGTATAGTCTCCCATAAACGATTGCTTGAACCTGTCCGAGAAACCAAACTGAATCTTCTTGTTCTGAAGCTGGCATTTCGTCACCACCTTTGCCACCTCTTTGGCAGAGATAACGCACGTGGTATCGCCAGCATAGTAAGGTTTGTCGAAACCTGCGTTCACATCCTCGCCCAGACTTGCCGACACCTGATACACTCCGGGTGGGAGCAATAGCTCGCCGTCTTCTTTCATCGCGGCATACGATTCATACGCCTTCACCGTCTGCCCTAAGCTGTCGATGATGGTAACGGCAAACTCGTCGGTATTCAACGTCTCCTCGGCATCGCCCTTCGTACCCGGCACCGGAGCCTCTTTTTCTGCATTTATCTCCAAATCGAGCAGACCGACAGCCTCCGTCGATATGGGCTCTTCCTTATCGTCGTCACCCCCGCCAAACAGATCCTTCTTCATCTCGCAAGAGAAAAGGAGCGGGAGAAGCGACAAGAGACAACAATATATTCTGTATTTCATGTGCATATCCTTTTATTACTGTGCCACTGATTTCAACGACAGGACTTCTTCCTGCTCCGTCCCTGCGTCGAGACGTATCATATAATATTCGCCGAGCCGGGGAGAAGTGGCAGGAGTGTTCGTACTGTTCTTCACGTAGTAGGTCCGCTCGGGATACCATTTGTTGGAACTTCCGAGCCGCACCTTCACCTTCACCACCAATGCTTCGCAAGCGTCTAAGAAATAAACCGCCGCCGTATTCTCGGGGGTAAACTCCGAGGATGCCACGCCGTTCGACACCGTCACCGTGTAGGAATAGTCGTTCGGATGCTCTTCCATCAACTGCTTGAACCGGTCGGAAAGCTCGAGCTCCACCCCTATGCCCTCGAACGTACAGGTAAGGGAGACATTGGAGATTTGTTTCTCCTCGACCACGACCTTGCTGTTTTCCGCCATGAAGTATGGGATGGATGTAATGCCGGCAGACGTTTCCGTGGTGGTACAAGCCTTCACCGTATACTCGCCGAGCGGGAGGATGACGGGCAGACCGCCTTCTTCCTCGTTTGCCAAATCGCCATACACCTTGTTCAGCTTCACCGAGCCGTCCTTGTTGTCCGTAATGACGATATGCAGGTCGTCCACTTCCAAACCGCTGAAGTCCGCGCTTCGAGTTATGACCGGAATCGTCATGTCGGAATAACCGGCTCTAAGACGCAGACCTCCCGTCCCGTCCGCAAAGTCTGTCACGTCGCCGCCCTGTTCGCCGGCACAAGCCGACAAGCCAAGCAACAAAACGGACAGGCAACTATGTAATATGTATTTCTTCATATCTATTCGTATATCAGTTCGACATTGTCAATATAAAGGTTACTGCCTTCATGATGGGTATATCCATCGGTCTTTGTACCCTTGTTCAGATATGATGTCAAATTGTTGGTTTCATCACTCTCTTTATCCGAGCACTTGGAAGAAGAGGAGAATACAACATAGAAATGAGTTGCTTTCTTTTCGTAGTTCGTATAATTGATCTTGAAGCTCATCTCTTCCCAACTGGAGACTTCACCTCCTTTTACTATCTCGCCCGTACCAAGAACCGTTTCATTTCCGCCGTCTCTGTTCACCACCACAGCCCAAGCCTTAAAGGAGTCGCCATTGACCGGTGTGTACTTATGGTATGCTTTTACGTAAGATGGACGGGAATTAAACGATATGCCATAGTTGTACGTGTCCTTATCAGAGCTGTGGTCATAAGAATAAGAACCTAAGAACAACTTGCCGGCTGCAGCATGATAACAAATGGTAACCGTATTTCCTACCCCATTGTCCCATCCTACCGTCCGCAACCGAACGGCGGTGCCACTATAACCTTCGGTATATTTCATTGTCGATGGGACGCTGTTATAAGTGGAACTGACATTGCTCTTGTCTGCGAACGTTTTGGCATTGACGGTTGCCCACGACTCCGGATCGTCTGATGTCAACGAAACTCTGGAAACCCAAAATTTTGCCCCGTTAATCAACTTATTTATCGTTCGCGAGCTCCAGTTCCCTTCAAACCCACCGTTCGGTATCGTACCTATGCTTTCGGTTGTAAGCGTCACCTCGCTACTGATGCGCTCGTACGTCTTGCCTTTGTTATACACCGCACGGACGGAGTACTCGGTTTCCGGGGTAAGGTTGCGGAGGGTGTCGACCCACTGGCTGCTGCCGCTCTTCTTCAGCGACTGTGCGGGGATGTCCGTCCACGTACTTCCGGAAAGATACTGATAGGTCAGCTTGTCCTTATTCTCACCGCCGAGGAAGTTAGTCCGCAGGATGATCCGTTTGGCAAACGCATCGCCCTCGGATGTCACAAGATTGAACTGCGGCGCATTCACAGCAACCGTTTTCGTCACCTCGTCCGTCTTGCCGTTCTTGTCCTGCAGGTGGAGCGTCAGCGTATAGGTCGTGCTGCCGCCTTCCGCAGGTGCGGTAAGGATGGATGTGAACTGCTTGAACACATACAGATCCAACCGCGAAGTGGCTACCTTCTCCACAGTTATGCCATACGTATCGTATAACGTTTCAATATCGTCGTTATTCGTCAAGATATACTTCTCATCCAAGCCGGCAGTGCTTCTCAGCGTCAGGAATGTATTTTCCTCGTCAATCAAGCCCTCCGCGATGAGGGTTGTCTGCAGATGGGATGCCAGTTCGTCGCCTTCCACCACTTCTGACGGCAGCGCGAGCTTCGCCTCGTCGATAAACGGAGCGTCAGCAGGCTGCACAACCACCGTGAGGCGGATTGTATTGCTTTCGTAGGCCTTGCCAGTTGCGTCGACGGCACGGAAGACGAAATGGTAGGTCACCGAACCGTCCGGATCTGCCGGCAGACTGCGGATGGCATTCAGCAAGCTGACGTAGCCGGCACGGGCATTCTGCAGGTTGCCGTTTTCTGTCTCGCCGACCATCCAGCCATAGCCCTGCGAGAGTGCCTCGTCTCTCTGCGACACCATATCTATCGTCTCCGTCTCGGCATCGGCATCCGCTTCTGCCTCGTCCTTGTCTCCCGTCCAGCGTTTCACCGTGAGGGACCTCATGCCGCCAGGGATGTTGAACCCTACCTGCAGCTCGTCGCTGAAGATAGACGTTTTGATCTCCCGCGTATCACCGCCGGCGAACCCTACGGCACTCAGCGTCGGCTTTGTCACCTGCTGCCACATGAAGTCGGGTATCTCGGTGGTCATTGTCATCTCCTCCATCGTATCGTCGAGCACAATGTCCAGCCCTATGCCATCGATGGCTTCTCCGTCGGTCTTGAAGATAAGACGCAGGTTCTGCCGGCGTTCTATCTTCAGGGTTGTCGGCACGTAGTAGGTCTTCTCCGCAGTCCAGGTCTCTTTCTTCAGCTTTATGCCTATGGCTATGTCCGTCCCGTCCTTGCTCACCTGCATGTAAGCCGGGCGCGTCTCGCTCTTGGCAATCTCGAGCTCGGAGGATGTATACGACGAGCTGAGCAGGACGGTGTATTCCGTGTATGCTTCCTTGAAGTCGTCGGTATATTCGGCAGTTATACGTGCATTGCCGAGCGAGGCTGTCACCTCTATGGGCGTGTTCATGTCTTCTTTTATGGTGAAGTCGGTGCTTCCCTCGAAGTAAGGGTTCTCGAAAGCTGCGGGGAGGTTGTCGCCCTTGGAGGCAACGATGGTGTATGATCCCTCCGCCAGCTCAATCTCCGAAGGCATACGGTCGAAACGATCGTACGAGCGGGTGGTGTCTTTTCCCGAGAGGATAAGCACGCGGTAGTCGTCTGTCGTGAGGAACGGCGTGAACTCGTCGGACGTCGCCTTGGTGACGCCGGAGTCGACGCCCTTCTTCAGCGAGGTGGTGTCGGCAGAGAGGCTCATACGGAGCGTCCCCGATCTGTGAGAGCCGCCGCCCTCGTCGCAGGCAGACAGGCAGAACATCCATGCCGCAGCGCAGGCAAACAATGCCGCAACTCTCGCAAAACCATATATTCTTTTCGTCTCCATTTTTGTATACTTTTCAACGGCGGCAAAGTAACCCCTCTTTCTTCTACGGTGCAAGGTCTATTTATGTTATTTGCTGTCCTTTTTTTTAGATGCACCGGAAAACCCCTTGACTAACCTCTTACTTTATATGAAAGAAGAAAATCCTGCGGTGTCCCATTTATAAGAAAGGCGGAGCGGCTTTATGGGATAATGAATACCTTTGCGACGGCTTAAAAGACATTCTGCATGGACACGGACACACACAAGGAACTTCCCAGACTCGACATCCCGGGCGACTGGATAGTGGGGAAAGACATCAGCCGCGAGATACTGAGCATGTACACCAACTTCCCCTGCCGCCTCAAGGCGTGTATCTTCGCGCTCTGCATGTCGGGAGAGATAGAGGCATCCGTCGACGCGACGACCTACCGCGTGAAGGCGGGCGACTTCGTGACAATCCTCCCCGGGAGCATACTGCAGATACTGAAGGTGTCGGGAGAAATCGACATCTACTTCATCGGCTATTCCTCCGGCTTCATCTCGTCGCCCGACGTGCTCAAGCAGACGCTCGACATCTTCCACGCCATAAAGACCTCGCCCATATTCCCGCTGAAGGCGGAGGTTGCCGACATCTTCCGCGACCACATGAATCTGCTCTGCAAAACATACCTCACGTTCTACGGAAAGATAAGTCGCGAGATGGTCAAACGCATGTTTTTCACCTTCATCTGCGGGCTGGAGGAGCTGTACAGGAACAGGCAGACCTCCCAGACGCTCCGCATGAAGAGCGAACAGATCGCCGGCGAGTTTACGCAGCTCGTCATGCAGCACTACAGCCATGAGCGCAACGTCGCCTTCTATGCCGACAAGATGGGAATTACGCCGGCGCATCTCTCGACCACCGTCCGACAAGCCACAGGCAAGACCTGCCTCGAGATCATTGCCTCGATGGTCATCATGGACGCCAAGGCACAGCTCAAGTCGACCGACGCCTCGATAAAAGACATTGCCTACTCGCTAAACTTTACCAACATGTCGTTCTTCGGCAAATACTTCAAGCGTTATGTCGGCATAAGTCCGCTCGAATACAGGAACAGCTGACTCGGGGATGCCTTCCGTATGCTCGGAAACCTTCGCGGAGCGCTTTGTAACGGTTTCCGTATGCCCTGAAACCTTCGCGGAGCACTTTGTAACGATTTCCGTACGCCCGGAAACCATCGCGGAGCGCTTTGTAACGGTTTCCGTATGCCCGGAAAGTAGCGCGGAGTGCTCTCTGTAATGAAAATTCAGTGCTGAGAAAATATCACGGAGTGCTCCGCAACGATTATTCAGTGCTGAGAAAGTATCACGGAGTGCTCCGCAACGATTATTCAGTGCTGAGAAAGTATTGCAGGATGTTTTTTGAGAGTTTCCGGGCTACAAACCCCAGGTCTCGCGGTCGAGGTTACGGTAATTGATAGCTTCGGCAAGGTGGCGGGTCTCGATATTGTCCGCTCCATCGAGGTCGGCAATGGTGCGCGAGACCTTCAGTATACGGTCGTAGGCTCGGGCAGAGAGGCTCAGCCGCTGCATGGCTTTTTTGAGCAGGGCAAGACAGGCGGCGTCGGGCACGGCGTACTTATGCAACAGCTGCGTCGTCATCTGCGCGTTGCAGTAGATGCGTTCATAGGCGGCAAAACGTTTCTCCTGGATGGTACGCGCCCTTATCACCCGCTCGCGCACCTTCGCGCTCGGCTCGGAGGGGCGTTGCTCGGAGATTTTCTCGAACGGCACGGGGACAATCTCCACCTGTATGTCAATGCGGTCGAGCAACGGCCCCGAAACCCTGTTCATATACTTCTGTACAGCTCCCGGAGGGCATAGGCAGGGGCGGTCGGGGTGGTTGTAGTAACCGCAGGGGCATGGGTTCATCGAGGCGACAAGCATGAAGCCGGCAGGATAGTCGACGGAGAAGCGCGCACGCGAAACGGTTATCCTACGGTCTTCCAAAGGCTGGCGCATCACCTCAAGCACACTGCGGCTGAACTCCGGCAGCTCGTCGAGAAACAGCACGCCGTTGTGCGCAAGGCTGACCTCACCGGGTTGCGGGTAGGTGCCGCCGCCCACCATTGCCACGTTCGAGATTGTATGGTGAGGGGAACGGAACGGGCGTTGCACCATGAGGGATGTGTCCTTGCCTATCTTGCCCGCAACGGAATGAATCTTCGTTGTCTCCAGCGACTCATGGAGGGTGAAAGGCGGGAGGATCGTCGGCAGACGCTTGGCAAGCATCGACTTGCCGCTGCCCGGAGCTCCTATCATCAGGAGATTGTGCCCGCCGGCAGCAGCCACCTCCAAAGCCCTCTTCACACTCTCCTGCCCCCGCACGTCGGAGAAATCCATGTCGAAATGCTCCTGGCGGGCATAAAATTCCTCGCATGCGTTCACGACGGTAGGCTCCATCACCGGCTTCCCGCTCATAAACTCGATGACTTCCTTGATGGTCGTCGCGCCATACACCTCAAGACTGTCGACCACAGCTGCCTCGCGCGCGTTCTGCTTCGGGAGAATGAAGCCTTTGAAGCCCTCTTCACGCGCCTTGATGGCAATGGGCAGCACACCCTTCACCGGCTGCAGACTGCCGTCGAGCGAAAGCTCTCCCATCATAAGATATTGGTCCAGCCGCGAGGCATCCAGCTCCTCGGCTGCCGCCAATATGCCGATAGCCATAGGCAAGTCGTAGGCAGAACCTTCCTTGCGGATGTCGGCAGGTGCCATATTGATGATTACACGGTTGCGCGGAAACTTATACCCGCTTGCCTCGAGGGCGGAAATGATGCGCTCGTGACTTTCGCGCACAGCCACGTCGGGGAGACCTACCAGGAAGAACTGGATACCCTTCGTGCAATTGACTTCAACAGTGACGATGGTTGCAGAGATGCCCTGCACCGCGGCAGCATACGATTTTACTAACATAGTCTACGGTTTTGATAAGGTATGTATCGATGTTTCTCATTTTATCAGCTTTTCGAGCGTCTGCTCAATCTCCACCCCGTTGTCCGTCTTCATGACAATCTTCCCGTCTTCGTCGATCAGGAAGCAACGGGGGATGGTATTCACGTTGTAGAGGTCCACCAGCATCGTCGCCTGCCCTGCCGAGTCGGTCACAAGATTCCAGTCGACACTGTCCTTGACCAACAGCTTGCGGACTTCCTTCGAATTGTCGTCGAGGCTTATCAGCAGCATGTCCACCTTCTCCCTCGGGTACTTCATAGCCACCTTGTCGAGGAAAAGATCCTCCGTCTGGCACATGTCGCACCAAGGAGCAGTGAAGGCAAGGAGCAGATAACGGTCGGGGAACGAATCGAGGCTCACCGCCTCTCCATAGACGTTCTTCACCCTAAATTCCGGAGCCTCCGCACCCAGCTGCGTGCGCTGCGCCCTCGCGCTATACTCCTTCAGCCTACGCACCAAGTAGAACTCGCTCAGATTCGGGCTGAGCACAGCCAGCAGCTCGTCGAGCTTCCTCGTATCGTCGGGGTTCATAAAGTAGTCTTTAATCAATACGACCGATGCCTCCTCGTCGGGATGAGCCTTTATGTATTCCATAGCCCGTTCCGACAGCGCATGATTTACGTTCGCAAGACGCGACGGGGTGTCGGTCTCTTCCGTAGTGTTCGGGAAGCCTTCCTTGCTTGTAATAATCCTGATCAAATCCGCCTTCTCTTTCATCAGCGGACCAACGCTCTTGCGCCAGGCATTCAGCCGGTCGTTGATACGTCCTCCTTTGACCTGCAGCAGCGACGGATTGAGCGCGTCGCCACTGATCGTCACCTTCTCGCCTTTCTCCAGATACGCCGTGACCCAACTTCTCTTGTCATCGAAAAAGACAGTGACCATATCGAAATCTCCTTCGCTCCGCTTAAGAGAAAACTCTCCCGCCCTCTCGCAAGTGATGGTGTCGACTTCCTTACGATCGTCCTTTTCGAAAACGGCATACAACGTCTCGTCCTCCAAATTAGACAACCGCCCCTCTACACGATAAGAGGCACTGCCTCCGCACGACGACAGGAGTAATGCGACTCCAAGAATAAGCAATACGTGTTTTATCATTCTTCTTTCAACTCCCCACTATAACGGAAAATGCGGGGTAAAGGTAAGCATAGATTTTAAAGCGAACTAACATTTATAAGGAATTGCACAAAAAAAGCGTGAAACCATACGCTCCACGCTTCTTTTATGCCTCATCCGGACTATGCGTCCGTAGTAAGAATTACAATTTCGGACCTGCAGCAACCAATGCCTTGCCTGCCTCGTTGCCCGTGAACTTAGCAAAGTTCTTGATGAAACGTGCAGCCAAATCTTTTGCCTTTGTATCCCATTCGCATGCGCACTTGTAAGTGTCGCGCGGGTCAAGGATCTTCGGATCAACACCCGGAAGCTCTGTCGGAACAACAAAGTCGAAGTAAGGAATAACCTTCGTCGGAGCCTTGTCGATCGAGCCGTCGAGGATAGCGTCGATGATACCTCTCGTGTCGCGGATAGAGATACGCTTACCCGTTCCGTTCCATCCGGTGTTGACCAAATAAGCCTTCGCACCTACCTTATTCATCTTCTTAACCAGCTCTTCTGCATACTTTGTAGGATGCAAGCTGAGGAAAGCTGCGCCGAAGCAAGCAGAGAAAGTCGGGGTCGGCTCTGTGATGCCGCGTTCTGTACCTGCCAGCTTTGCCGTAAAGCCGGACAAGAAGTAATACTGCGCCTGCTCTGCGTTGAGGATAGACACCGGAGGCAACACGCCGAAAGCATCGGCAGAAAGGAAGATCACCTGATGTGCGTGCGGACCTTTTGATACCGGCTTAACGATGTTCTCAATATGATAGATAGGATAAGATACGCGGGTGTTCTCCGTAACGCTCTTGTCTGCAAAGTCGATCTTACCAGTAGCATCAACAGTTACGTTCTCCAACAGGGCATCGCGCTTGATGGCGTTGTAGATATCCGGCTCGCTCTCCTTGTCGAGGTTTATAACCTTGGCATAGCAACCTCCCTCGTAGTTGAACACGCCTTCGTCGTCCCATCCGTGCTCGTCGTCGCCGATAAGCTTACGTTTCGGGTCGGTCGACAATGTTGTCTTACCCGTACCGGAAAGACCGAAGAAGATAGCCGAGTCGGTGCCTTCCATATTGGTGTTTGCAGAGCAGTGCATTGAAGCAATGCCGCGCAGCGGATTGAAGTAGTTCATCATAGAGAACATACCCTTCTTCATTTCACCGCCATACCATGTGTTGATGATCACCTGCTCCTTTGAAGTAAGGTTGAACACAACGGCAGTCTCAGAATTCAGACCAAGCTCCTTGTAGTTCTCAACCTTCGCCTTCGAAGCGTTGTAAACAATGAAGTCCGGCTCAAAGTCTTCCAGTTCTTCCTTCGAAGGACGGATGAACATATTCGTAACGAAATGAGCCTGCCATGCCACTTCCATGATGAAACGAACCTTGAGGCAAGTAGCCTTGTTCGCTCCGCAGTAGCCGTCGACAACATACAGTTTCTTGTTCGACAATTCTTTTGCAGCCAAATCCTTCAGCACTTTCCATGCAGCCTCGGTAACCGGCTTGTTGTCGTTCTTGTATTCTTCCGAAGTCCACCATACAGTATTCTTGCTGGTTTCGTCCATCACCAAAAACTTATCCTTAGGCGAGCGACCTGTGTAGACACCTGTCATCACGTTGACAGCACCCAGCTCCGTCACCTGTCCCTTTTCAAAACCCTCCAAACCGGGTTCCGTCTCTTCCTTGAACAAAACATCATAAGACGGATTGTGTAAGATTTCCGTTACACCTGTAATTCCGTACTTGCTCAAATCTAATTTAGCCATTCTGATACCAATTTAATTGATTTACTTATATAACCTTTTTCTCTTCCTTATAAGAACCGGCAGAGGAACCGATATCCGTCACGCCCCATTTGCCGTATTTAGACCGCGGCAAAAGTAGTACATTATTCCGTTGCCCGCGCTCGATTAAGGAAATTTTTCAGCATTAACAATCCTTCCCCTCGTTGCCAATCATTTCACTTCCCACACCTCGCCTTGCATCAGGAAATCTTTCAGCTTACGGGTAGGGTTCTTTGCCTGCACCTCTTCGATCTGCCGGTGGACAGCCTCGTCGTATGCCGGAGCATCCACGTCGCGTATCACACCCAAGGCAAGCGGCATATCACCCGACATCATTGCCAGCATCATGTGCAGGGTATTGTCCCTCTCATGTGCATCGTGAACAAGTATATCGTCCATCGTATAGCCGTCTTCACCGATGGTGACTGCCTTCAGCTTCAGTCCGTCGAGCACAAGACCCTTGTTGCCATCCTTACCAAAGAGCATCTTCTCGCCGTGACGCAGGAAGATTGTGCGGTCGTCACGATATTCCTTGTCGACAATGCTTTTATGTATACCGTTGTTGAAGATCATGCAGTTCACCAGCACTTCCGTAACGGAAGCACCCTTATGACGGGCAGAAGCGGCTAGCACCTCTGTCGTGTTCTTCAGGTCGACATCAATCACACGGGCAAAGAAGTTGCCGCGTGCACCCAATGCCAACTCCGCGGGAATAAACGGATCTTCCACCGTTCCGTAAGGAGAACTCTTGGATACGAACCCGCGGTCGGATGTAGGCGAATACTGCCCCTTGGTCAGACCATAGATCTTGTTGTTGAACAAGACAATATTCAAATCGACGTTACGACGCACGGCATGGATGAAATGGTTACCGCCGATAGCTAAACAGTCGCCGTCGCCCGTGATAAGCCATACACTCAAGTCTGGGCGGGCAGTCTTCACTCCCGTGGCAATCGCAGCACCGCGTCCATGGATTGTGTGGAATCCGTACGTATTCATATAATAAGGTAAGCGGGATGAACACCCGATACCCGAGATGACTGCCATATTATGAGGAGCCACTCCTACTTCCGCCATTGCTTTATGCAGACAGCTCAACACGGCATGGTCTCCGCAGCCCGGACACCAACGCACATACTGGTCACTCTTATAGTCTTTCGGTTCGAATTTCATATCTGTCATTTCCTTACGCCTCCAATATTTTAGTGAATTCCTCTACCAGTCTCGCAACAATGAAAGGCTGCCCTTTCACGCGGTTGAACCTATACGGATTGAATCCGGGCACTTTACCGCTGAGATAACGGGCAAACTGTCCGTTGTTCTGCTCGGCAACGACCACCTTCTTATAACGCGAGAGCACCTCTGCCGTGTTCTTAGGAAGCGGGCTGATAAACTTGAAATGAGCCAAAGCCACCTTCTTGCCCTGTTCCTGCATTGTCTCCATTGCTTCATACAGGTGTCCGTACGTCCCGCCCCAGCCTACGATGAGAAGGTCGGCATCTTTGTCGCCAACCACTTCCTGCTCGGGGATATAGTCTGCAATCTTGTCGATCTTAGCCTGACGGGTGGTCACCATCTTCTGATGGTTGACAGGGTCGGTGGAGATGGCACTTGTCTCGTAGTCTTTCTCCAAACCGCCCAAACGGTGCATGAACTCTTCCGTCCCGGGGATTGCCCAGTAACGGACGTAGCTCTCTTTGTCGCGGCGGTATGCCTTCCAGGGTTTGTCGCCTTTATAGTTGGATACGTAGTTAGGATGTATCTCCGGATAATTGTCCAGCTCGGGCAGCTTCCATGCGGAAGAGCCGTTGGCAATGAAAGCATCCGTCATAAGGATGACCGGAGTCATGTGCTCCACTGCCAGCTTACCTGCCCAGTAAGCTGCGTCGAAACAGTCTGTCGGGGTGGACGCAGCAACGACAACAAGCGGACTCTCGCCGTTACGTCCGTAGAGAGCCTGCGTAAGGTCGGTCTGCTCGCTCTTGGTAGGCATACCTGTCGATGGACCGCCACGCTGCACGTCGATGACAACTATCGGCAGCTCGGCAATGACAGCCAAGCCTATCGCCTCGCTCTTTAGTGCCAAGCCCGGACCTGAAGTGGACGTGGCAGCCAGGCATCCGGCAAAGCTACTGCCGATGGCCGTACATATACCTGCTATCTCGTCTTCCGCCTGCACGGTGATGACACCCAAGTCTTTCCTCTTTGCCAGTTCATGCAATATGTCCGTGGCAGGAGTGATAGGATAACTGCCGAGGAAAAGTCTCAACCCTGCCTTCTCGGCAGCGGCAATAAGTCCGTAGGCAGTTGCCTTGTTCCCATTCACGTCTGTGTAGAACCCCGGCTGAGCCTTCTTGCTCTCGATGCGATAGGTCGACACCGTGGCATGGATATTATGACCGTAGTTATATCCGTCGGTGAGAGCCTTGATGTTTGCCTGTGCTATCACCGGCTTCTTGGCAAACTTGTTTTGAAGCATGTGCATGGCTTCCTCCAAAGGACGGTCGAAAAACCAGCAGACAAGCCCAAGGGCAAACATATTCTTCGAGCGGAGAGCCGACTTATTGTCGAGCCCGAACTCTGCCAACCCGTCTTTCACCATAGTGGAGATAGGTGCGGCAACGACCTGCACACCTCCTAATCCCAGTTCTGCGAACGGATCGTCGGTGGTAAACAATGCCTTTTCCAAGTCGCTCTTCTTAAAAGAATCCGTGTCGATAATCACTATCGCATTCTGCTTGATGTTCTTCACGTTCACCTTCAGGGCAGCGGGGTTCATTGCCACCAGCACGTCAGCCTTGTCGCCCGGGGTAAAGATTTTACGCGAACCGAGGTGCACCTGAAAGCCCGACACACCGCTCAGCGTCCCTTGTGGAGCACGCACTTCCGCCGGATAATCCGGAAACGTGGATATCTCGTTCCCGAAGATTGCCGACAGATTGGAAAAGATCGTCCCTGTCAGCTGCATTCCGTCGCCCGAATCGCCCGAGAAACGGATGACAACCCTTTCCAACGTTGTTACTTTTGTTTGTTCTGTCATGATCTATTGAATTAGCATATTGTCAAAAAACGCCCGCAAATGTACGTAAAAACGCATTACTCTATCATCCCCTTCAATGCCTCCGAAATTGTGTGCACGTCCGTTTCCGTCTGCATCTTTTCGGCATCAAACACTATCGAAGCCTGCGCATAATATGGCTCTCTCTTCTCCAAGCTCTCCGCGACGAAAGCCGCCAGCTCGGCACCCTTGCGCCCTTCGAGCACGGGGCGTGTCGCGCGGCAGATGTCGAGACGCCCTGCCAGTTCCGTCACCGAGACCTTCAGATACACTGTCGTGCCCTCGCCGTTCATAAACGCCATATTGTCGAAGAAGCAGGGGGTACCTCCGCCGGTGGAGACAAGCACGTCTTCAAACATTGCCACCTCATGCAGCATCCGCCGCTCTATCTCGCGGAAACCATCTTCGCCCTTCTCGGAAAATATCTGGCTTACAGATTTGCAATAACGCCCCTCGATGTAGCAGTCCAGGTCGATAAACGAAAGCCCCATCAGCTTCGCCAAGTCCTTGCCCACTGTCGTCTTCCCTGCACCCATATATCCTACCAGAAAAATACGCTCCATATAGCTTACAGATTAGTCGGCGCAAATGTATGCTTTTTCCCTTTACCTTTGCCGTCATAACCAGATGCAGGTAAAAAGAATGGCAACGAAGAAGAAACACTATGTGGTGTGGGTGGGGCTGACCCCCGGCATATACGACAGCTGGCAGGAGTGTGCAGCGCAGGTGAAAGGATACGCGGGGGCGCGATACAAAGCCTTCGACACTCGCGAAGCCGCTGCCGACGCCCTCGAAAAGGGGTATGCCCACTACCTGAAGAAAGCCTCCTCGCCCATAGCCGTGGGGAAGATGCTTCGCGAGCCTTCCTCCCGACCGACAGGCGAGAGCTTGGCTGTCGACGCTGCCTGCAGCGGCAACCCGGGGGATATGGAATACCGTGGTGTCTACACTGCCACCGGACAGGAGATCTTCCACGTCGGTCCGCTGAGGAAGGGCACAAACAACATCGGCGAGTTTCTTGCCATCGTGCACGCCCTGGCTCTGCAACAGCAGAAAGGCACCTTCCTCCCGGTCTATTCCGACAGCCGCAACGCCATCTCGTGGGTGAAACAAAAGAAATGCAAGACACGCCTCGAACGCTGCGCGGAAAACGAGCCTATCTTCAACATGATCGAGCGCGCCGAGAAATGGCTGCGCACACACACCTGCACCATCCCCGTCATCAAATGGGAAACCTCCGAATGGGGCGAGATCCCTGCCGACTTCGGAAGGAAATAGCCATCCTCTCTCCTTATGCCTCTCCGCCGTTTTCTGCTGCCCGGGCTTCCATCTCGGCACGGCTGCGACTGGCTGTCACCAAATACACGCCTCCGAAGATGAGGAACACGGCTATCACCTTGGTGACATTAAACGAATCTATCCCCCAGCATACGGCAACGATACAGGCAACAAGCGGCTGGATATAGTTATACATCCCCGCCACAGTGGGGCGCAGCCGTTTCTGCCCGACAACGATAAGCATGTAACTAAGGAACGTTGCCCCGACAACGATAAACGCCAGTCCGCCGATCTCCGTCAGATGCAGGTCTCCCCAGCGGGCATTCATAAGGTCGTTTGCCGAGAACGGCAGTGTGCAGATGAAGGCATACGTGAACATCCACTTCATTATGGTTATGAGCGAATACTTGTTCACGAAATCCTTATAAAGCACGATATAGAGCGCGTAGCAGAGCTGTGCCGTCAGCACAAGCAAATCGCCCCACATGGCTGTGTTCTCGTTCGCTGCCGAGACGCGTATGTTTTGTCCGCTGCCGAGGATAAGCAGCAGTGCGCCCGATGCACCGAAGGCTATGCCCAGCACCTTCTTGCCCGTTATCGGTTCCTTCAGTATAAACGCGGCGAGTATCATTGCCCACAGCGGCATGCTCGTCGTGATGATGGAGGCATCGCCCGGCGACGTCAGGCTTACGCCGAAAATGAAACATCCCTGGTTGAACACTATCGCAAGCAAGGATGCGAAAAAGAGCGACACCAGATCCTTATGGTTCACATGCTCGCGCTTGAAGAACGAGGCTATCCAAAACAGAATCATTGCCCCTGCGATACGCAGGTCGGTCACCACCAACGGCGTGACTGCGCCGCCCACCATGATAACCTTCGAGATGGGCGACATAAGTCCCCACATCGCATTCGCCCCAAGCATGGCGGCGTGACCCTTCAAATCGAATTTCATTGCTTCCTTATATAATAGAGACTGACGAGATACAACAGCGTGATCGCTGCTATGAGGCATGCCGACATCACACCCGAGAAACAGTTGCCCAGCACGAACCACGCCACCACGACGGCTATGCAGAAGAGCACCATCCCCTTCACCTCATTGCCCGTGAAGCCTGCCTTGTCTTTCTCGTAGAGCACATAGTCCAACGAATACTTGCCTGCCCCCAGCAATATCTGGATGACATACATCCCCAAAAACAATACGGGCAACGCCTTCACGCTAAACGGATCGAAGAAGTGGAACTTGAAAGCGACAAGCATATTGAACGCTAAGATGGATGCCGCGACGCGCGTCTGAAACCCTATCAGCAGCAACACGGGGCAGCCTATCTGCGCAAATATCGTCAGCCACAGCGACGGGATGTTGCCTATGCCGATGGGGTCGCCAAAGAAGTCGGCGGCATACTTCTCGTAGCCCACAATCTTCCCGTACCCGTAGGGCACCATCATCAATCCGCAAAAGAAACGGAAACTGAGCGCAATGAAAGAATAGAGGTTCCCCGTGTGGGTGCCTCGGCTCAGAAGGTAATTGATAAAAGTCTTCATACTCTACTATGTTTTTGTTTTTCCGACGGGCAAAAGTAGAGCAAACCACATATATGTTGTCCTCCCTTTCGCGGCAAATCGTCGCACGCCCCCTCCCAAGAAAAACTTCGGGTGACATTGCGCATCTCGGATGAATATCTACCTTTGCCGCCGCTTAGATAACATAGTAGTAATTTATTAAAGTAAGAAAGAGTCATGTTTTTGGATTCGGAAAAGAAAAAAGAGATTTTTGAAAAGTACGGCAAGTCTGCTGCAGACACAGGCTCGGCAGAAAGCCAGATTGCTCTCTTCTCGGTTCGCATTGCGCACCTTACGGAGCATCTGAAGAGCAATCACAAGGATTACAGCACTGAGAGAGCACTGAAGATGCTCGTTGGTAAACGTCGCCGCTTGTTGGATTATCTGATAAGGAAAGACATCAACCGCTACCGTGCCATAATCAAAGAGCTTGGCATAAGAAAATAATCGGGCTTCGCAGTAGGAATTGATTGACTAAGGGCAACCCTTCACCGGATTGCCCTTTTTTGTTCCCGTCACACGGTATTAGGGTGGCGGGGTTAGCCGAGGGCTTTTATCTTGAGGAGATATTCGGCAATCTGTACGGCATTGAGGGCTGCACCTTCCTTTATCTGGTCGCTGACAGTCCAGAACGATATAGAAGCAAGAGCGAGGAATGACAACTAAGGCGAAAAAGAGGCGGCAAAATCGTTTGCATAATTTAGGTGTTTGGGCGAATTTTGTGCGCAGATTGCATGTGACGCTATTACACACGATATGGATAAAGTAAGAAATGTTTACTTCGTGGGAGCCGGCGGGATCGGGATGAGTGCCCTTGCTCGTTATTTCCTGTATAAAGGCAAAGCTGTTGCGGGATATGACCGGACACCGTCGGAGCTTACTGCCGAGCTGAACGCCGAAGGGGCGGCGATACATTACGAAGACAGTCTTTCCCTTGTGCCGGAGGCTTTCAAAGACCCTGTGAGCACTTTGGTTGTTTATACACCGGCAATACCCGAGACACATACGGAGCTGAGGTTTTTCCGCGCAGAAGGTTTCTGTGTGATGAAACGTGCGGAGGTGCTCGGCGTGATAACACGAAGCTCGCGCGGACTTTGCGTCGCAGGGACGCATGGCAAGACAACGACCTCGTCGATGCTTGCCCACCTCTTGAAGCAGTCGCACGTCGACTGTAACGCTTTCCTCGGAGGCATACTGAAGAACTACGACAGCAACCTTATGGTGAGCGAGAAGAGCGACCTGACGGTGATAGAAGCGGATGAGTTCGACCGTTCGTTTCATCGGCTCTCGCCGTATATGGCAGTGATAACAGCAGCCGACGCCGACCATCTGGATATCTACGGCACAGAGGAAGCCTACCGCGAGAGCTTCGAGTATTTCACTTCGCTTATCCGCGAGGGCGGATGCCTTGTGATGAAGAAAGGCATTGCCGTCGCGCCGCGCCTAAGGGAGGGCGTGAAGCTATACACCTATTCAGCCGACGACGCAGAGGCAGACTTTCATGCCGAGAGAGTCCGCATCGGAGGCGGGGAGATATGGTTCGACTTCGTCGGTCCCGACGTCCGCATTGCGGACATACAGCTTGGAGTTCCTGTGAAGGTGAACATAGAGAACGGCGTTGCTGCCATTGCCCTGGCATGGATGAACGGCGTGACGGAGGAAGAGATAAAGCGGGGGATGGCTTCGTTTGAAGGAGCGA
Source organism: Desulfovibrionaceae bacterium (assembly GCA_963652435.1). Lineage (GTDB taxonomy): Bacteria > Bacteroidota > Bacteroidia > Bacteroidales > Tannerellaceae > Parabacteroides. Next base: position 34,339 of record CAVJTV010000003.1, read on the forward strand.
AGCGACGTTTCGATTTTCAGATAAAGAGAAAGGACATAGTGCTGATAGACGACTATGCACACCATCCTGCCGAGATAGCCGCCAGCATACGTTCGGTGAAGGAGCTGTATGAAGGAAAGAAGGTGACGGGGATATTCCAGCCGCATCTCTATAGCCGCACACGCGATTTTGCCGTCGACTTTGCCCGCAGCCTGTCGTTGCTCGACGAGCTTATCCTGTTGGATATTTATCCGGCACGCGAAGAGCCTATCCCTGGTGTCACCTCGAAGATAATATTGGATGCCGTCACCATAGAGAACAAGCGTTTGGTGCGTAAGAACGAGCTGGAAGAGCTTGTGAAGCGGGAGGCGGATACGTTCGAGGTGGTGCTGATGCTTGGCGCAGGCGACATCGACCGGTTGGTGGAACCCGTTAAACGAATATTGGAGAGCAGACGGTGATTCGCATATTTTCCATAATTGTTGCAACACTTCTGGCATGCTACATCGTGGCAGTGGGCATATTCTTCCGCGACATGAAGCAAAGGGGCGTGTGTCGCGGAGTTGAGATTGTGGTGAAAGACAGTCTCGACACCCATTTCGTGAATGAGAGAGACATTGAGTCTATTCTCCGGAAGGCAAACCTTAACCCTGTGAAGAAGCCCATGAACGCCATCAACACCGACCTTATAGAGACGGAGCTGAGACGTAACGAGATGGTAGCAAGTGTGGAGGCATACAAAACGCCGTCAGGGATCGTGAAGCTCGAGGTGGAGCAGAAGATACCCGTCTTGCGTGTGATAAGTCCGCGGGGTAACTTCTACGTCGACAACCTCGGCACCACCATGCCCGTCAGTCTGCGTTATGTTGCCGACGTTCCGCTTGCAAGCGGGTATGTGGAAAAGGAATTGGCAGTGTCCGACCTGTATGAATTTGCATTATTTTTGCGGGGAAATGATTTTTGGCTCGATCAGATCGAGCAGATATACGTTCATCCGGACGGAGAGGTGGACCTTATTCCACGGGTAGGGAATCACCGTATCGTGTTGGGGTCTTTGGACGATTTTAAGGAAAAGCTCGACAACTTGCGTCTCTTCTACGAAAAGGTCATTCCTAAGACCGGTTGGGAGAAATACAGTGTGTTGAGCTTGAAATACAAGAATCAGATCGTTTGTACTAAAAGATAAAAAGATATGGCATACACTGAGTTTATAGCAGCCATCGACCTTGGCTCCTCACACATGGTGGGTATGGTAGGGGCAAAGAACCCTTCGGGGACACTCTCGATCATAGCCCACGAAGTTGAGGATTCTGCCACTTGCATACGAAGAGGATGTGTGTACAATGTGAATGAGACGGCAAACAGTGTCGGGCGACTGATAAGGAAGCTCGGCAACAGAATAGGGAGTGCAGAGATTGCTAAGGTGTATGTGGGCATCGGCGGACAGTCGTTGCGCTCGGTGGACCATACCGTGACGCGTGTGTTGGGCACCGACGGTGTGGTGACCGACGACATTATCCGGAGCATGGACGAAGAATGCAGAAGCTACCGCCCGGATCTGTTGGATGTGCTGGAGGTGGTGCCTCCCACGTATGTGCTGGACGACAAGATGGAGGCAAACCCCGTCGGCATTTCGTGCACAAGGATTGAGGCACGCTATAAGCTGATTGTCGGGAGACCGTCGTTGCGCCGTCATGTGAAAGATGCCGTTACAGGCAGGGCACGGATGGAGATTGCCGGAATCATCGTCTCACCGCTTGCGCTGGCAGACGTGGTGCTGACGGAGGGAGAGAAGAACCTCGGCTGCGCCTTGATCGACTTCGGAGCCGGAGTGACAACGCTGACAGTGTATAAGGGCGGACGGATGGTGGATTTGTCTGTCATCCCGTTCGGCGGCAACCTTATCACCCGCGACATAACGAGCCTTCATATCGTGGAAGCCGAGGCAGAACGCGTGAAGCTGACATACGGCAGCGCGATGGTGGAGAGCGACAGTAACCGTAGCATATCGGTAAGCTCTGCCGACGGTATGGGGATGCGCGAGATAAAGCTGACAGACCTTGAGTGTGTGATAGAGACACGTGTGAAGGAAATCCTCGAGAACGTGTATGCCCGCCTTGAGGCAAGCGGCATGAAAGGCTCGCTTGGAGCAGGCATCGTGATTACCGGTGGAGCGGCAGCACTGAAGAACCTGCCGGAGGTGATACGCGAGAGGTTTAAGATGGATGTCCGCTATTCAGCCGTAGGCAAAGGAGTGGTGGAAAACGGAGACACGACGTGTAGCAAAGCCGAATATGCAGTGGCAGTTGGTCTGCTGAAGAAAGGGACGGAAAACTGTGCACGCATAGTTCCGCCCGTCGAGCCGAAAACGGAGGTAAAGACAGAAGAGAAGCCTAAGGAGGAAAGACCGACAGTCGCTCCCGAGCAGAAGAAGAGAAGAGGCGGAATCTTCGGCGGAAGCTGGAAAGACAAGATGGAAGGTTTGGGGAAAACCTTGTTTGACGACGGAGAATAATAAAAGAGAATACCAGCGAGTAGAACGAAAAAACGGAAGACAATGGACGACGACAAGATATTAAATTTCGATTACCCAACAGACACTCCCAAGATCATCAAGGTGATTGGCGTAGGAGGCGGTGGCGGCAACGCTGTTACCCACATGTATAAGGAAGGCATACACGATGTGACATTCGTTTTGTGTAACACCGACAATCAGGCATTGAACCGTTCGGAGGTGCCCGACAAACTGTCGTTGGGGCGCAACATCACCCAAGGACTGGGCGCAGGCAACAAGCCCGAGCGAGCAAAGATGGCAGCCGAAGAGAGCACGGAAGATATACGCAAGATGCTTAGCGACGGCACCAAGATGGCGTTCATCACTGCCGGTATGGGCGGTGGCACAGGGACGGGAGCAGCTCCTGTCATTGCCCGCATTGCCAAAGATATGGGGATACTCACCGTCGGGATTGTCACCATTCCTTTCGCCTTTGAGGGCGAGCGCAAGATTCTTCAGGCACTGAACGGCGTGGAAGAGATCAACAGGAACGTGGACGCTCTGCTCGTGATCAACAACGAACGACTGCGTGCCATCTATTCCGACCTGACAATCATGAACGCATTCGGGAAGGCGGATGACACGCTGACTGTCGCAGCAAGGAGCATTGCAGAGATAATCACTCTCCCCGGGACAATCAACCTCGACTTTGCGGATGTCAACACGACGATGAAAGACGGAGGCGTGGCACTTATGAGCAACGGGTTCGGCGAAGGCGAGGGTCGTGTACATCGGGCTATTGAGGATGCTCTGAACTCCCCGCTGCTCAGTAACGGCGACGTTTTCAATGCAAAGAAGATACTGCTCAACATATCGTTTGGCAAGGAAGACGAGCTGCGCATGGAGGAGATGGACGACGTGCACAACTTCATGTCGCGCTTCGGACGCGACATAGATGTGATATGGGGTACGGCTATTGACGAGACATTGGGCGCGAAGGTGAAGATCACTATTCTTGCGACAGGCTTCGGGGTAGACGATATTCCGGAGATTGCCGAGAAACATCTTAACGACCGCGCCTGCATGACAGAGGAAGAGCTTCGAGAGGAAGAGGAACGCCTCAAGAAGGAACGCGACGAGAAAGAACTGATAAATAAATATTACGGCACCTCGAGCCAAAGCATACGACAGGTTGCCAACCGTGCCAAGGTGGTTGTGCTGACAGCGGAAGAGATGGACGACGACAAGTTTATTGCCATCATTGAAGACAACCCCACGTATAACCGCGACCCGAAGGTGATTGCTGCTGCTCGTCAGAGAACGGCGCAGAACGGCGCGGCGGTGCCGTCGGGCACTCATGCCGCATCATCGTTTGCGGAAGAGAAAAAACAAAACGGCGGAGGCAGGCAGGTGATACGTTTCCGATAATTTTTAATAACCGATTTATATATGGATTTGTTTGAAAGAGTCAGCGAAGACATTAAAAACGCGATGAAGGCAAAAGACAAGGTTGCCCTCGAGACATTGAGAAATGTAAAGAAGGTCTTTTTGGAAGCGAAGACCGCTCCGGGAGCCGGCGACACACTGTCGGATGCCGACGCAACGAAGATGATACAAAAGTTGGTGAAGCAGGGTAAGGATTCGGCTGCGATATATAGCCAGCAGAACCGTGCAGATTTGGCAGAGGCAGAGCTTGCACAAGTGAAGGTGCTCGAGACATATCTCCCGAAACAGATGACCGGAGAAGAACTGGAGGCAGAGGTGAAGAAGATCATTGCCGAAGTGGGAGCCGCCGGAGCGAAAGACATGGGCAAGGTGATGGGCGTTGCGTCCAAGGCTCTTGCCGGACGGGCAGAGGGCCGCGCCATCTCTGACGTGGTGAAACGTCTGCTGAACAGCTGATCGAACGAATCTGTTAAAAACACCTGCGTTATTATGATAACTTTCGTATGTTGCCTCGCAGCTCTCGTTGCGGGCTATTTTATTTATGGCACTTTTATGGAGCGCATCTTCGGCATCGACCCCTCGCGCAAAACTCCAGCATACACTCATACGGACGGAGTGGACTATATCCCGATGCCGTCGTGGAAGGTCTTTATGATACAGTTTCTGAACATTGCAGGGCTGGGGCCGATATTCGGTGCCATCATGGGTGCGAAGTTCGGCACGGCTTCATTCCTTTGGATCGTGTTGGGGACAATCTTTGCGGGGGCGGTGCACGACTATCTTGCAGGTATGCTTTCCCTGCGTCACGACGGCGAGAGTCTGCCTGAGATCATCGGCCGTTATCTCGGCAACAACTTCAAGCAGTTTCTTCGCGGCTTTACCGTGATACTGATGGTGCTTGTCGGGGCTGTCTTCGTTGCAGGTCCGGCGGGGTTGCTGGCAAAGCTCACGCCCGAATACCTTGACACGACGTTCTGGATATTTGTTGTCTTCATATATTACATATTGGCAACGCTCTTGCCTATCGACAAGATTATCGGCAAGATCTATCCTGTGTTTGCGGCAGCCCTGCTGTTTATGGCTGTCGGCATCCTGGTAATGTTGTTTGTCAACCATCCGCCGCTGCCGGAGCTGACCGACGGACTGGCAAACAAACATCCGGACCATCTGCCTATCTTCCCGATCATGTTCGTCAGCATTGCCTGCGGTGCAATCTCCGGATTTCATGCCACGCAAAGCCCGCTGATGGCTCGTTGCATCAAGAACGAGAAGATGGGACGCCCCGTCTTCTACGGCGCAATGATTACCGAAGGTATCGTTGCCTTGATATGGGCTGCCGCTGCGACGTATTTCTATGGCGAGAACGGGATGGCGGAAAACAATGCGTCGATCATCGTAGACAGCATAACGAAAGAATGGCTCGGAACAGTCGGCGGCGTATTGGCAGTGTTGGGCGTTATCGCAGCTCCTATCACCTCGGGAGATACGGCGTTTCGTTCGGCACGCCTTATCGTTGCCGATTTCCTGCATAAGGAGCAGAAGACCGTGGCGAGCCGTCTGATGATTTGTATCCCGTTGTTTGTCGTGTCGATAGGCATATTGCTCTACAGCCTGAAGGATGCCGCCGGCTTCGATATGATATGGCGTTATTTCGCCTGGACAAACCAGACGCTCGCGGTGTTTACGCTCTGGGCACTCACGGTCTTTCTTGCACAAACGAAAAAACTATACATCGTCACGCTGATTCCCGCCCTTTTCATGACGGCAGTATGCTCGACCTATATCTTCATTGCTCCGGAAGGGTTCGACCTCAGTCCGTTCCTCTCGCAGACAATAGGCGTAGCAACTTCGGCAATCTTGCTGATATGCTTCCTTTGCTGGAAGAAGAAAAACGTACAGCGATAATCTTTTTAGAGGGAACCGCCCTTGCGCGTTGCTGTCGTTCCGTGTCTCGCACGGGATGACAGCGGCTGGGGGCGGTGCTTGCCCCAAAAGGTCCGCCG
>CAVJTV010000004.1:0-40200 GCA_963652435.1 Desulfovibrionaceae bacterium
GCATTCTTGGAACGCCTCAGGGTCGATAGTTGTCACGCTGCTCGGGATAGTGACGGAGGTCAGATTCGTGCAACCATGGAACGCACCAGCGTTGATGGTTGTTACGCCTTCGGGGATTGTGACGGAGGTCAGACTCCTGCAACCCGAAAACGCCTCATTACCGATGCTTGTCACGCTATTCGGAATAGTGATGGATGTCAACTTTTCGCAATTAGAGAATGCTCCATTGCCGATAATCTCCACGTTGTTACCAATGGTAGCGGAGGTCAAACTACTGCAATCATAGAACGCCCTCTCACCAATGCTCTCCACACTATTGGGGATGGTGACAGATGTCAACTTGTTGCAATTACAGAACGCTCCACTGCCGATAATCTCCACGTTGTCACCGAGGGTGGCGGAGGTCAAACCGCTACAATCATAGAACGCACACTCACCGATGCTTGTCACGCTATTCGGAATAGTGATGGAGGTCAAACCACTGCAACCATAGAACGCATACTCACCGATGCTCACCACGTTGTCACCAATGGTAGCGGAGGTCAAACTACTGCAATCATAGAACGCCCTCACACCAATGATCACCACACTATTCGGGATGGTGATAGATTTCAAACTACTGCAAGATTCGAACGCAGATTCACCAATACTCGTTACGTTGTCACCGAGGGTGGCGGAGGTCAAACCACTGCAACCATAGAACGTCATCCCACCAATGCTCGTCACGCTTTCGGGGATGGCGACAGAGGTCAAGCCCCAGCAACTGCTGAACGCACCCGCGCCGATAGTTGTTACGCCGCTTGGGATGGTGACGGAGGTCAAGCCCGCGCAACCATAGAACGCATCTCCGCCGATGCTTGTCACACTGTTCGGAATAGTAATAGATGTCAACTTTTCGCAATTAGAGAATGCACTATTGCCGATACTCTTCACGTTGTCACCGAGGGTGGCGGAGGTCAAACCACTGCAATAACCGAACGCATACTCACCGATGCTCTCCACGTTGTCACCGAGGGTGGCGGAGGTCAAACCACTGCACCAATAGAACGCATAGTCACCGATCTCTGTCACATTATACTCCGTATCATCGTTTGTGACCTTCGCCGGGATAGTGACTTCTCCTGTGTAGCTATTCTTCACCACCTTCACCGTCTTGGCGGCTGCATCGAGAATTTCGTATTTTATATTATCTACCACAAAACCTTCGGCGAACGCCTTTGTCCCGATACAACTTAGGACCATTACCAACATCAGCGCGGCGATGCGCCGCATACCTTTAAGTAATCGTGTTTCCATAATATGAATGTTTCTTCTCCCTGTCCCCTGCGGGAAGATTATCAAAACAAAAAAAGTGTGGGAACTTATTGCTTTATCCAAAAGTCTGGCTTCTCGCATTGCCAATGGTACGGATAAAGCAACAGCAACCCACACCGATTGGATATAACAATTCCCCCTCACGGGGTGAGTGTATATCAAAAGATGCGGGTGCTATTGCTATCATCTTCGTACCATTTCAAATTTTGCGAGAATCTGACTTTTGAAGATAATATCAATAACACCTTTACGTTAATAAGTTTACTTCCGCAGAGGCTTCAACGCCATGAGCGTGCGGAATTGCGAGCAAATGTACAAAAAGTGTTTACGCAGCGAACAAATAGGATGAAAAAATCAACATTTAGGATGAGATTCTGTCTTTCCCTGAAAAAGGTTGACAATATTGGTGCGTATATGTGTTATAATAATATACATAGCGGTGAAGTGTCTGCGCTTGTGACAGGAGCACGGGATGACATTTTTGGAGTTTGTGTACGCGTGCAAAGACACAAAACCAAGCGGTTTCGACCGATTGTAACGGTGGCAAAAACACCGACGGCGTCCCACAGCATGATTGTAACAGTGGCAAAGACACTGTGGCAGCCCACAGCATGATTGTAACAGACGCAAAGACGCTGTGGCAGCCCACAGCATGATTGTAACAGTGGCAAAGACGCTGTGGCGCGATTTTGATGTTTTTGCAGGTGTTACAAAAAGAGTAAAAAAGAAGTCCCGGAGACGAATCCCCGAGACTTCCTTTCGCCACACGACCACAGGAGCGTCACATCAGTTCCGGAACATCTCCCGTCGTACTGCCGCCGGATGTGTCCTCCTCAGAGGTGTCTCCCTCGGTGGTGCCGCCATCTGTCACCGGAGCATCATCCGCCGCGCTTGTCGATTTCTTGCCCACGCCACGGCGCGAAAGGGTCTCGGCAAACTGCAGGATCTCCGCATTTGCTGCATCAATCACTGCCCCGATCTCCGCCTCCTTCGTAGCGTCCTTTTCCACCAACTTATTCGCTGCATAGAGGGCATTGATGGCATCCGCAAGCTTTGCAAAGGCAACGTCCACTTTTCTTCGGGCTTTCCGTATCTTCTCCGCAAGGGCTCTGACACGCTTCTCGTTTGCCCGATGTGAATAGATAACATCGAACTCGTCGTTGGCAGTTTTCAGGGCAGCCACCGCAGCAGTCAAGCCCAAAGCCTCCACCTCAGAACTGTAGTCGTCGCTCTGTAGCTTCTTCACAAAGTCGCTCACCATCGCCGTATTCTCGGCGTCGGCTTTTGAAGCAGCACCTTTGTACGGTTTCAAGACGTATGCCAACGTGGCACCCGTCTCGGCTTCCGTAGCGTCGAGGCTAAGCTCTTTGTTTTGGATAGTCAGAGAGACAAGCCGAAACAGTCTGTCGCGCTCAGCATCCTTGGCATTCAAAGCCTTCGTGTCGGTAAAGCTGCGCGTCTGCAAGTAGATCGAATCTTCATTTTCGAACGCCTTGCTGTACGCCTCACGAAGAGCTGCAAGCTGATACTTGGTTGAAAACTCCGCAGTGATGGCGCGAAGCAGCGCCTCCTGCAACCGATAGTGCTCGGCATTGCGAGCACGATAGAGATACGAGATCCCGTTTAGTTTTCTCATAACGAAAAAAATTTTTAAATTAATAATATGCCGCGCTTATCACGTAGCGTTAATTGTCCGCAAGTATACGTAATATATATTCGAAAAACAAAATATCTAACGGAAACTTTTATGCGCGGACTACATTTCTACTTATTTTCCTGTCATTCCGGGCTCGCGCTCTACCGGCTCATATACTGTATATAGTAGTATCGTGGAGGATGATTGCGGGATGATATTTTTTGGCGGAGGGGAAAGTGTGGGCATAAAAAAAGCCTGCTAACGAATTAGCAGACTTCCAAGCGGTCCGGACGGGACTCGAACCCGCGACCCCATGCGTGACAGGCATGTATTCTAACCAGCTGAACTACCGAACCTCTTTTTCTACGGGGCAATCTCCCTCGATTGCGGCGCAAAGGTAGGTATTATTTTCAATCACGCAACACCGGGCGTAAATAAAATTGTTTTTTGTCGGATATGTTTGCTTGAAACCGCACGAGACACGAGGCGCGCATATTTAAGGGAATACGAAATATATAATGATAAATTGCTACTTTTGCGACTTGTTCCAAGAGCAAAAAGTAGGGTAAGGACAAGAACAAGAGAAAAAATGAAAGTTGCTATTGTTAAGTATAATGCCGGAAACATATCGTCGGTGGAAAAAGCTCTGCGAAGATTGGATGTCAATCCGGTGATAACAGACGATCCGGAAATAATCGGCAGTGCCGATAAGGTTGTTTTCCCCGGCGTAGGTGCAGCGGATGTTACGATGGCATATCTGAAGGGACACGGACTGGATGCCGTCATTCGTGGACTGAAGCAGCCGGTGCTCGGGATTTGCCTTGGGATGCAGCTGATGTGTCGCCACTCGGAAGAGGGAGATGCCGACGGGCTGGGCATTTTCGATGTGGACGTGAAGAAGTTTGCGGGCGGCGAGGTGCATAAGGTGCCGCATATGGGGTGGAACACGATCGGGCAACTGAAAGGCGAACTGTTCGGCAAAGAAATGGAGAACAAGTATGTGTATTTCGTGCATAGCTATTATGTGCCGGTGAATGAATATACGTCAGCCACTACTGATTACATATTGCCGTTCAGCGCAGCGATACAGAAAGGCAATTTCTATGCTACGCAGTTTCATCCGGAGAAGAGCGAGTCGGTGGGTAACGTGATTTTAGAGAATTTCCTTAATATATAAAGCAATGATAGAGCTTATCCCTGCGATAGATTTGATAGAAGGAAAGTGTGTGCGCCTTACGAAGGGCGATTACGACACGAAGAAGATATACAACGAAGACCCGTTGGAAGTGGCAAAACGGTTCGAGGCGTATGGCATTCGTCGTTTGCATGTGGTCGATTTGGACGGAGCCCGCGAGGGACGGATTATCAATTATCGTGTGTTGGAGCGGTTGGCTACACGTACCTCTTTGATAATCGACTTCGGCGGAGGTCTGAAGCATGAGGAGGATTTGGAAATAGCTTTTGAGAGCGGTGCACAGATGGTAACGGGCGGAAGTATCGCCGTGAATGAACCGGAAGTCTTCTCTTCATGGATCAAAAAGTTTTCGAGCGACAGGATTATATTGGGTGCCGACGCGAAGGAGAAAAAGATTGCCATCAACGGCTGGAAAGAGACTACAGACAAGGAACTGATACCTTTTATCCGAGAATACTACGACAAGGGGATAACGAAGGTTGTATGTACGGATATCGGTTGCGACGGCACATTGCAGGGACCGTCGGTCAGTCTCTACGAAGAGATACGCGAGGCTATACCTTATATATATATCATTGCCAGCGGAGGCGTCGGCTCTGTTGAGGATATTGAGAAGCTGGCAGAAGCCGGAATACCGGCGGTGATTTTCGGTAAAGCTATCTACGAAGGGAAAATCCGATTGGAGGATTTGCTTCGTTTTACTTGAGAAGAGGAGGAGGAGAGCAGATGCTTGCCAAGAGAATAATTCCATGTCTTGACATCAAAGATGGGAAGACGGTTAAAGGGGTGAATTTTGTGAACTTTCGCAATGCGGGCGACCCTGTCGAATTGGGAGCGCAGTATAGTCGTGAAGGAGCCGACGAGCTTGTATATTTGGATATAACCGCTTCACATGAGGGGCGTAAGACTTTTACACGGCTCGTTGGGAAGATTGCCGACCATATCAATATCCCTTTTACAGTGGGGGGTGGCATTGGTGAGATAAGCGATGTCGATCGTTTGCTTTGTGCCGGCGCAGACAAGATATCCATCAACTCTGCCGCACTGCGCAATCCTTCGTTGATTGAAGAGATTGCGAAGCATTACGGAAGTCAGGTGTGCGTTGTTGCCATCGATGCCAAACGTGAGAATGGCGATTGGCTGTGTTATCTGAACGGAGGGCGTATCCCGACGGGGAAATCTCTTTATCAGTGGGCATCCGAGGCAGAGAGCCGTGGGGCAGGCGAGATACTGTTTACCAGCATGACGCACGACGGTGTGAAAGACGGATATGCAAACGACGCGTTGTCGGTATTGTCCGAAAGATTGCATATCCCTGTTATCGCTTCTGGAGGAGCGGGCAAGATGGAGCATTTTCGTGATGCTTTTGCTCTTGGAAAAGCGGACGCCGTGTTGGCTGCCAGTGTGTTTCATTTCGGAGAGATTGGCATAGCCTCTTTGAAGCAGTATCTGCGTAAGGAAGGAATCAATGTGAGAATATAACTACATACGAGAATAAGATGAAATTGGATTTTGAGAAAATGGGCGGACTTATCCCGGCGATTGTTCAGGATAATAATACAGGTAAGGTTTTGATGCTGGGCTTTATGAACGAAGAAGCCTATGAGAAGACAAAGGAAACCGGCAAGGTTACGTTCTTCAGCCGCACGAAGAACCGTCTGTGGATGAAAGGAGAAACCAGCGGAAACACATTGCAGGTAATGGACATAAAGGCGGACTGCGATAACGACACTCTTCTCATCAAGGCGATTCCTGCAGGTCCCGTTTGCCATACAGGGGCGGATACTTGCTTCGGCGAACAGAACAGGGAAGATATTATGTTCTTGAAGTATCTGCAGGATTTTATCGAACGCCGCCGTCAGGAGATGCCGGAGGGTTCTTATACAACGTCTTTATTCCAAAAGGGCATAAACCGTATGGCGCAGAAAGTGGGCGAGGAAGCTGTCGAGACTGTTATTGAAGCGACCAACGGCACGGAAGACGGTCTTGTCTACGAGGCATCGGATTTGATTTACCACCTGATTGTGTTGCTGACAAGCAAAGGTCTACGCTTGGAAGATTTGGTGCGGGAACTGAAGAAAAGACATAAAGGATAAATGCTTATGGAAGATGCGACACTGCTGAGGCTGGAAGGCGTTGAGATTTGCAGGGATGAGAACGTTGTGTTGCGCGATGCTTCTTTTTCCCTGCGGAGTGGGGAGTTCGTGTATGTGATTGGTAAGGTAGGCTCAGGCAAGAGCAGCCTGCTGAAGTCATTGTACTGCGAGATTCCGATAAAGGAGGGCGATGCCTATCTGATGGACTACAATCTCCGGAAGATAAAACGGAAGGACATACCATATCTGCGTCGTAAGTTGGGAATTGTCTTTCAAGATTTCCAATTGCTTACCGACCGTTCGGTGATGAAGAACCTTGAGTTTGTTCTTCGGGCAACAGGATGGAAAAAGAAGAACGAGATGAGGGCTCGTATCGAAGAGGTGTTGCAACAGGTAGGTATGCAAACCAAAGGATATAAGATGCCGCACGAACTTTCGGGCGGCGAGCAGCAGCGTGTTGTGATTGCGAGAGCACTTCTGAACAACCCCGAGCTGATATTGGCAGACGAGCCAACAGGTAATCTGGATCCGGAAACAAGCGGACAGATTGTGCAGCTTTTGCATGATATCTGTCGCGGAGGTACGGCTGTGGTTATGACAACTCACAACTATACGTTGGTGCATAACTTTCCCGCTCGTATAGTAAAATGCGAGAATGCCTGTCTTTGTGACATCGGAGAATGAATATTTGTGTAATTTTGCACACGTAAAATAGCAAAAAACAAACCATTTAATTGTATACGAAGAGAAATGAAAGTCTTAAAGTTCGGTGGTACGTCTGTGGGGAGTGCGCAGAGAATAAAAGATGTAGCTAAACTGATATGCACAGGCGAGCGCAATATCGTTGTGCTGTCTGCTATGGCAGGTACAACAAACTCGTTGGTTGAGATATCCGATTATCTGTATAAGAAGAATCCTGATGGCGCAAATGAGATAATCAATAAGCTTGCGCAGAAATATGAGGGGCATATCAACGAACTTTACAACACCGAAGAGTATCGTCGGAGGGCAAGCGAGCTTGTGAAGTCTTACTTCGACTATATCCGTACATTCACGAAGGACTTGTTCACGTTGTTCGAGGAAAAAGTTGTGTTGGCACAGGGTGAGCTGATCTCCACCGGCATGATGAATTTGTATTTGAACGAGATCGGCGTTAACTCTGTCTTGATCCCTGCTTTGGATTATATGCGCACCGACAAGAACGCGGAACCGGATCCTGTTTATATCCGTGAGCGTCTGACAAAGCAGCTGAACGAACATAAGGATGCCGATTTATATATCACACAAGGATATATCTGCAGGAATGCTTACGGTGAGGTCGACAATCTGCAGCGAGGAGGGAGCGATTACAGTGCATCCTTGATTGGCGCAGCGGTAAATGCAGAAGAAATACAGATATGGACAGACATAGACGGTATGCACAATAATGATCCGAGGATTGTCGAACATACATCGCCTGTGCGTAGCCTTCATTTTGAAGAAGCGGCGGAGCTGGCATACTTCGGAGCAAAGATTTTGCATCCTACATGTATTCTTCCGGCAAAACTGAACAACATTCCCGTGCGTTTGCTGAATACAATGCAACCGGAAGCTCCCGGTACGCTGATTTCCAACGATACGGAGAAAGGAAAGATTAAAGCCGTCGCAGCGAAAGACAATATCACCTCAATCAAGATAAAGAGCGGCAGAATGTTGCTGGCTACCGGCTTCCTTCGCAAGGTGTTCGAGATATTTGAGAACTATCAGACACCAATCGACATGGTTACCACCTCGGAGGTGGGTGTGTCGGTGACGATAGACAACCGCAAACACTTAGAGGAGATTGTTGACGACCTGAAAAAGTATGGTACGGTCACGGTTGATGAGGATATGGTGATTGTTTGTGTCGTTGGCGACTTAGAGTGGGACAATGTCGGGTTCGAGGCTTGTATTGTCCAGGCGTTGAAAGATGTGCCGGTGCGAATGATTTCCTACGGCGGAAGCAATTATAACGTTTCGCTTCTTGTTAAGTCTGCCGACAAGAAAAAAGCACTTCAGGCATTGAGCGATCACTTGTTTAATGATTGATATATTTCGCTATACAGAAAAAGGGGGATACCGATATTGTTCGATATTCCCCTTTTTAGACAGTATGAAAAGTGAAAACGATTGGTGTATACAAAAAAAGGTGGGATACTCTCCCGAGCATCCCACCCAAAACCAAAACCTTAACTATGAAAAAATTTCATGGCACAAATGTAAGGCGGATATTTGAATTGCAAAATATAATCGATATAAAAGATGTTAAAAGGTAAATTTCCTAAGGAAAGGTTTGAAGGGCTGATGACGCCTTTCTACTATTATGACGTTGAGTTACTGAGAGAAACGTTGGATACGGTGAAAAAAGAAGCAGGGAAGTATGGTTATCATGTGCACTACGCGATAAAGGCGAATGCAAACCCGCGAGTGTTGTCTATCATCGCAGAAAATGGTTTAGGGGCAGACTGTGTGAGTGGCGGTGAGATTGAGGCTGCTTTGCGGGCGGGATTTCCGTCGGACAAGATTGTCTTTGCCGGCGTCGGGAAATCGGATTGGGAGATCAATCTGGGGCTGGAGAATAATATTTTTTGCTTTAATGTGGAGTCGGCAGCCGAATTGGAGGTTATCAATTCTTTGGCGGCGGACAAGAACAAGGTGGCAAAGGTTGCGCTCAGGATAAATCCGGAGGTGGACGCGCATACTCACGCAAAGATTACGACAGGTATGAAGGAGAACAAGTTCGGAATCAATTTAAGCCAGTTGGGGCAGGTGTTGGATCGCCTGCAGACGATGAAGAATGTGAAGCTGACAGGCATACATTGTCATATCGGTTCACAGATTACGGATATGTCTGCTTTCCGCAACCTTGTTATTCGTGTCAACGAGATACAGGAGGAGCTGGAATGCCGTGGCGTAAGTGTGGAAAACCTGAATTTTGGTGGCGGATTGGGAATTGACTATTACCATCCCAATCATCTTCCCATTCCGTCGTTCGACGACTACTTTGCCGTGTTCGATAAACTGCTGAAGCGGCGCGATGGTCAGCAGGTTCACTTCGAGCCGGGCCGTTCTGTCGTTGCCCAGTGCGGGACGCTCATATCTAAGGTCCTTTACGTCAAAGTTGGCGAGACAAAACAGTTTGTTATACTGGATGCAGGGTTTACCGAGCTGATACGTCCGGCGATGTATGACGCATATCATCGGATCGAGAACATTTCCAGCGACGAGGCGACGGAGATCTACGATGTTGTAGGTCCGATTTGCGAATCTTCGGATGTGTTCGGGAAAGATGTCGAGCTGAACAAGGCGCATCGTGGTGATCTCGTTGCTCTTCGCTCTGCCGGCGCGTATGGTGAAGTGATGGCGTCGCAATACAACTGTCGCAGGCTTCCGAAAGCGTACTATTCCGATACGATTTAATCAGCCCGTATAATAAATTAGTTACCTTTGCGGGCTTTGTGCGCACTCGTCTTGTCGGGTTGTGGCATGATTTTTCGAAATGACAAAAGATAGAATGTGATGAAAGAGAAAGGGTTGTATGTTGTGCTTATGATTCTTGGACTGTTGCTCACCTCTTGTCTTGGTGACACCAATACCCGGATAACGATGGGTGTGCAGGAGGCGGTTTATCAGTCACTTTCGTCGAAAGGGTTCCGTGTGAGCGACGGTCGTTTCCTTTACGGCTCAAATCTGGGGGTGACGGCAGACGATGGCGACTGTTTCCTTATAGAGTATTCGTTCGACGCAGCAGATTCGGATCTGAAAGGCTCGGATAGTCTCGCTATCGAGATGGAAGCGCAGCCGGTGGAGGTATCTCTGTGGTCTCTGAGTGAAGAAATGACCGACACGCTGGCAGTGTTGGATGGTGAGGTGCTAACAAAGTCCTTACTTGGACGAAAGGCATACATCGCCGGCCGTCTTTTTTTATGGTCTAACCACAGTGAGGTGAGCGGGCAGCAAGATAGCTTTATGATAAGCTATGATCCGGAGAACATGTGCCGAGAGGAGGACGGGAAACGGATATATAATCTGTATCTGAGGGCAGTGAAGACAGCGTCGGTGTCGGATGAAGAGAGCACGTCGACAGAAACGGTGCTAAAGACCAATGCGTTCGACATCGAGGCGTTTTTCCTTAAAGCAAAAGAGCGGGAGATAGCGATGGGGGCGACAGAGCTTACCCTCGGCATACGATATGCGTCGGCATACAACAAAGACACGACAGAGTGTGTGTGGAGTACGGCGGAGACGATGACGGTTGCGATAGCGGACGACGCGGAGTGAGTGACACAGACGTTTGACAATAAAGAGAAATGAGATGTATAAGGACATAATCAAGTGGGTGATAGCCATTGTTTCCCAGCCGCGCAGAGCCTGGGACATGTTGTCGAAGAAAGAAGAGCAAGGCGACGAGTTCTTGAGCCGTTTTGTGTATCCGCTCATCGGGTTAGTCACCGCCGCTGCCTTCCTTGGCATCTTGTTTACGCGAAAAGAGTTCGACATTGAGCTTGCTTTGAAAGCATCCATCAAAACGCTGGTCGCCTCTTTCGGCGGTTTTTTCTTGGGAGCTTATTTGCTCAGCGAAATTTGGCAGTCGTGGTTCAAACGGGAGCGTAATCTGAAGCTCTGTCAGCGTTTTGTTGGTTACTCTTCGTCGGTGATGTTCGCACTGAGCATAATCCTGGCGTTGCTGCCCGAGTTTTTCTTCCTGCGCATATTTGTTTTGTACACGTTTTACATAGTTTGGGAGGGTGCGGAGCCGTATATGAAGGTGGAGGAGCCGGTGCGGATGAAATTCACCTGTGTGGCGACCGGCATCATACTGCTGACGCCTACGATAATCGGATTTCTGCTGTTCATGCTCATGCCGGGGCTGCGCGTCTGAAAGGAAAAGGGAGAGATGAAGGAAAAGATCAGTAGCAACATACTTATAAAGAACAAGAGGGCGACGTTTGACTACGAGCTGCTTGAAACGTTCACTGCCGGGATTGTGCTGACGGGGACGGAGATCAAATCCATCCGTCTCGGGAAGGCAAGTCTGGTGGATACGTTCTGTATCATGGAACGGGGCGAGCTGTGGGTGAAGAATATGTACATCGCCGAATATTTCTACGGGACGTATAACAACCATCAGGCGCGTCGCGACCGTAAGTTGTTGCTCAATCGCAAGGAGCTTCGCAAGATCGACAGTGCAATCCGGAGCAATGGCTTCACTGTCATTCCAACCCGTATGTTCATCAACGAAAAGGGACTGGCAAAGGTCGTCGTTGCCATTGCCAAGGGGAAAAAGGAGTATGACAAACGGGAATCTATCAAAGAGCGCGACGACAAGCGTGAGATCGACCGCGCATTCAAACGGTAAGTGAGTCCACTGCCGTTTTTTTTTCGAACAAATATCAATCTTATGAGCAAAGAATCATTCGTACGCTCTTTGCAGGAGCGTATTCTGATTCTGGATGGTGGCATGGGGACCATGATCCAGAGTTTCAAGCTGACAGAAGCAGACTATCGCGGCGAACGTTTCGCCCGTTTCCCCACAGTGCTGAAGGGCAACAACGATATTTTGTGTCTGACACGTCCGGATGTGATAGCATCCATCCATCGGCAGTATTTGGAAGCCGGAGCAGACATCTTCGCAACGAATACTTTCAACGCAAACAGCGTGTCGATGGAAGACTATGGCATGGGGGAGTACGTCCGCGAGATAAATCTCTCGGCGGGAAGGCTTGCGCGGGGCGTGGCGGACGAGTTTATGAGAGACAATCCGGGGAGGGAGGTGTTCGTTGCCGGATCTGTGGGTCCCACAAACAAAACTGCGTCGATGAGTCCCGATGTGAGCAACCCCGCATACCGCGCGGTGACCTATAAAGACCTTTACAGGGCATACCGTGAGCAAGTGGAGGCTTTGGTGGAGGGTGGCGTCGACATCATCCTTTTCGAGACGACTTTCGACACGCTTAACGCCAAGGCAGGGCTCCGGGCGGCAGAGGATGTGCTTCGTGAGAGTGGGGCAGACCTTCCGATAATGCTTTCCCTGACGCTGTCGGCACAGGGAGGGCGCACTCTCTCGGGTCAGACGCTCGATGCTTTCCTGGCATCGGTCAGCCACACAAATATTGTGAGCGTTGGTCTCAACTGTTCGTTCGGAGCAGAGGATATGAAGCCCTATCTCGCCGACCTTGCGCGTAAAGCACCTTATTTTATCAGCGCGTATCCCAACGCAGGCTTGCCGAACACCTTTGGAACGTATGATGAGACGCCGGAGAAGATGGCGCGACACGTCAAACCGTTCATTGACGAGGGACTTGTGAACATCCTCGGGGGTTGTTGCGGCACTACGCCCCAGCACATCGCCCTTTTCCCCTCTCTTGTGAAGGGTGCCAAGCCGCACGTGAGGGCAGCAAAGGCGGATTGCCTTAGTTTGTCGGGGCTGGAGCTTCTCGAAGTGAAGAAAGAGAACAATTTCGTTACGATAGGCGAGCGTTGCAACGTTGCCGGCTCCAGACGCTTCCTTCGTCTGATAAAAGAAGAGAATTATGAGGAGGCGTTGACCGTTGCACGGCGGCAGGTGGAGGATGGTGCGCAGATTATCGACATCAACATGGACGACGGGATGCTTGATGCCGTCCGTGAGATGACGACATTCCTCAATCTCATTGCTTCGGAGCCCGACATCGCACGCGTTCCGGTGATGATAGACTCGTCGCGATGGCAAGTAATAGAGGAGGGGCTGATGTGCGTGCAGGGGCGGAGCGTTGTCAACTCCATCTCGCTGAAAGAGGGTGAGGAAGTGTTTCTTGAGCGTGCCACAAGGGTGAAACAGCTCGGTGCTGCCGTCGTTGTCATGGCTTTCGACGAGAAAGGGCAGGCTGATACGTTCGAGAGAAAGGTGGAGGTGTGTAGCCGTGCCTATCATCTGCTTCGTGAGAAGGTGGATTTCGACCCCAACGGCATTATTTTCGACCCTAACGTGCTGGCAATAGCCACAGGAATGGAGGAACACGACGGTTATGCGCTCGACTTCATCCGCGCCGTCGAGTGGATAAAAAAGCATCTCCCGGGGGCGAGAGTCAGCGGCGGGATCAGCAATCTGTCGTTCTCTTTCCGAGGAAACAACTACGTGCGCGAGGCGATGCATGCGGTGTTTCTCTATCATGCCATCCGCGCGGGGCTGGATATGGGCATTGTGAACCCGTCTTCTACTCTCCAATATGAAGATATAGAGCCAGAGCTGCGGGATTTGCTCGAGGACGTCATATTGTGTCGCCGCGAGGGAGCTTCCGAGGACCTTATCCGCTGGGCGGCGAGCCACGCCGAGGAGAAGCAGAAAGCGGCGGGGCAAAATCCGCACACAGACAACGAACGAAACCTTCCCGTCGGGCAGCGTCTTGAGAACGCGCTCGTAAAAGGCATAGGCGATCACTTGGAGGAGGACCTGCAGGAGGCTCTCGGGATATTCGACAGACCGGTTGACATCATCGACGGACCGCTTATGAGCGGGATGAACCGTGTGGGTGAGCTTTTCGGCGCAGGGAAGATGTTTCTTCCGCAGGTGGTGAAGACGGCGCGCACGATGAAGAAAGCGGTCTCCCTGTTGCAGCCGGCAATCGAGCGCGACAAGGCTGCGCGGGGGGCAAAGAAAGCGGGAAAGGTGGTCTTCGCGACAGTGAAAGGCGACGTGCATGACATTGGGAAGAACATTGTTTCTATTGTTTTGGCATGTAACAACTATGAGGTGATAGATCTCGGCGTGATGGTGCCGGCGGAGGTGATTGTGGAGACTGCCCGAAGAGAGAAACCCGACCTGGTGTGCCTCTCCGGACTAATCACGCCCTCGCTCGAGGAGATGGTGCACGTGACGGACGAGATGCAGAAAGCGGGGCTGACGATTCCTATCATGGTGGGCGGAGCTACGACATCGAAACTGCATACGGCACTGAAGATTGCCCCGCATTACGATTACCCCGTGATACATGTGCTCGATGCCTCGCAAAATCCGATTATCGCCGCGCGGCTGCTTAGTCCCGACACGCGGGATGCGTTCGTGGAGAGCCTGAATAGGGAGTATGAAGCCCTTAGAAACGAAAAGGAGGCTGTGAAGCCGGCACTTGCGCCGCTTGCTGAAGCCCGCCGCAACGCGGTGACGCTGCGGCATGCGGACTATGTGCCCACGGCTCCGCGCGTGACGGGGGTGCAGGTCATACCTTTCGTCCCCATCGAGGCAGTGACGCCGTATATCAACTGGACTTACTTCTTCACCACGTGGAAGCTGAGCGGGCAGTTTGCATCGGTGGCTCGCCTCGACGGATGTGAGGCGTGTCGCAGGCGATGGATAGAAAGTTTCTCGGAAGATGAACGCACAAAGGCGGAGGAGGCGATGCGTCTTTACGCGGATGCAGAGCGGATGCTCGGCCGTCTCGAAGCGATGAAGGCAGATTATTGCCGTGCGGTCTACGGTATCTTCCCCGCCGAAAGAGATGGAGACAATATCAGAGTAGGAGGGAAGGTGATCCCCATGCTGCGCCAGCAGACAGCCTCGGCGGAGGGCGTGTATAAGTCGCTGGCGGACTATATCCTGCCCCGTGGGAGCGGGAAACAGGATTATGCAGGGGTGTTTGCCGTAACTGCGGGAGTGGGCGCGGAAAAGTTGCTCGCTCAATACAAAGAGGAGGGCGACAGCTACAGCGAGGTGCTGCTGCGGACGCTTACAGACCGCCTTGCGGAGGCTCTGTCGGAGTATCTTCACGAGAAGGTGCGCCGCGAGTACTGGGGTTATGCGCCTACGGAGGGTCTTTCCATGGAGGAGACGTTCAAGTCGAGGTATCAGGGGATACGCCCTGCCGTGGGCTACCCGTCGCTGCCGGACCAGCGGCTCATCGAGACATTGGACAGCCTGATCGACCTCTCGCAGATAGGGGTGAAGATAACGGAAAACGGAGCGATGTACCCCACGGCATCGATTTGCGGACTGTATCTCGCGCATCCTGAGGCGCACTACTTCATGATAGGCGGGATCGACGAAACGCAGCTCGCAGACTACGCATCCCGCCGAGGCATCCCGACAGATGAAGCGCGTCGGCTGCTCGTGAAAAACATCATGTAAACAAAGCGTTACAAACAGTGCAGGAGGCAAAGGCTCAACGGTCTTTGTCTCCTGCTTTTGTGTGTGGCTATCTCATATAGCATGGCAAAGATGCACTACGTGCGCATTAGCTTTCAACGGGCGCGTCGTCTGTCGACCCGTCTTCCGTCTTTTTAGTCATTCTTAGACGCAGCATCGTGTTCATCGGGTTCACAACTGCATTCATACTGTCCACAAGCTCCTGGTAGTCGGTATTCGAATCATACATTACCATCGAGTTAAGATACTCAACCATCTTTTTATAGGCTGCGAGGCACTCTATCTTATACGGCGTAGCCTTTATGACGCGTGTCTCGACCTTGTTCGCACGCTTGTCATACAAAGCCTCGAATTCCGTCTGTATTTCCTCTAATGTTGTGAGCGTAGACTCTATGTCTTTGTCCTTACACAGCGCAGCCATCTCCTCGCTTTTCAGCTCGTCGATAAGATCCTGTATGACACCGCTCACTTTATGCATGTTCATGCTGTGTAGGTTCTTGACGATGCGCACCTGGTTCCACAGCTCGATAGACGCGTCGTCGCCCACGGTGTTTTTATACATGTGGATGGTCTTTTTCAGTGTGCCGAACACAAGGATACGGTTGTTGTTGATGCGCTCCAGCTCTGCCGTCTCGACAAGTTTGACCGGTACGCTCAGTGCGGACTGAAACTCGGTGTAACTCGTCTTTAGGTCCGTGAGATAGTCCGTGAGCTTCAGCTCCGTCTTCGTTGTTTCCGCCTCTACAGACATCAGTTCGGGCACATCCTCATCTCCGCCGCCCGCCGACGCTTCGAAACTTGTCACTACATCAATTACTCTCTTGAAAAAAATACTTGCTTCCTCGTTGTGAAGCCTTGTCCCGTAGACAAGATTAGCAATGCTTCCCATTTTTAATGTGATTTTTTGATTGTTGATGATAAATTAAAAAGGATATACTCTCGTTTTCCCCGCGAGGGTGCGACAATCCGTCTGTGAGATATTGCTTTTCCCGCCATCGGTGCGGCAAAGCGAAAATCAGATACTGATTTCATCATTGCCTCTTCGGCAGAAAGAAAAACAAACGTTGATTTCCGCTTTGACGGTGCGGCACAGATGGAAACGTACATTGATTTTCGCAATGCCCCTTCGGCAGACATCAATCGAGACATTGCCCACGGCACTGCCGCTACGTCACCGGACATTTTATTATATCCCCTTAGTTTTGATTCTTCAGCTCTCATAGATATTTCGGTATTGTTTTTTAGATTGCGCCGTAAATGTCGGTACTTTTTTTATTCATGCAAATAAAATCCATGTTTTTTTATCCTTCGAACGGAAAAAACCGTGTTTTTCATGCTAAGAGCCACTTTTTTCATTTTCTTTCTGAAAAGTTTCGCCTTAGAAGTAAAAGGATTACCTTTGTCGGACAGAAAGTTTTAATTCTACAACCATGAGTACAACACGAAGGGAGTTCATAAAGCGTTCTATCACGGCAGGGGTAGGTGCTTTTATCGCTCCGACTATTGTCCCTGCCTCAGTTTTCGGACCTTCTGCGCCGTCGAACCGTATCCATATCGGTGCGATAGGGACGGGGCGCATCTCTCGCGAGCATGATATGCCCGGAGTATGGAAATACGACGATGTGCGCATCGTCGCAGCGGCAGACCTCGATGCCCACCGCGTGGCAGAGGCGAAAGAGCTTGTCGAAGGATACTACACAAAGAAATTCGGAAAGAAATACACGGGCATGGCAACCTACGAAGACTACCGTGAGCTGCTGTCGGACCCTGACATCGACGCAGTGCTTGTAAGTACGCCGGACCACTGGCACGCGAAGATAGCCATCGACGCGGTGCGGGCAGGTAAGGACGTGTACCTGCAAAAACCTACGTCGCTGACCATTGCCGAGGGGCGTAAGATGAGCGACGCGGTGAACGCGACGGGGCGCATTCTTCAGATCGGAAGTCAGCAACGCTCGATGGAGCAGTTTCGCTACGCATGCGAGTTAGTGAGAAACGGACGTATAGGTGAGCTGAAGGAGATAGAGGTGCGCCTTCCTGGCGATCCCCCGGGAGGAAACCCGGAGGAGATGCCCGTTCCGAAAGGGTTCAACTACGACATGTGGCTCGGGCAAACGCCATACGTGCCGTACACTGTCGATCGCGTACATCCGCAACAGGGCTACGGCCGTCCCGGCTGGCTGCGCTGCGAACAGTTCGGCGCAGGGATGATCACTGGGTGGGGAGCGCATCATTTCGACATTGCACACTGGGCGATGGACAAGGAATACTCCGGACCGATAGAAATTTCGGGGCGTGCCTCGTTTGCTTCGGGCGGACTGTGGGATGTTCACGGCGACGACTTCGAGACAGAGATGCTCTACGACAACGGAGTGATTGTGCGCGGCACGACAAACACCGACGCGAAGCCCAACGGAGTGCTGTTCACCGGCACAGAAGGCTGGATATTCGTCAGCCGTGGCGACTACTCGGCTTCATCTAACGACCCGAAGACGGCAGGTCAGTCGAAGGCACTGATGGCTTCCGATCCGAAGATACTTACCTCCGTTATCGGAGAGAATGAGGTGCATCTATACAAGAGTACGGACCATCACGGCAACTGGCTGGAGAGTGTACGCACAAGAAAGATGAATATCACTCCGGCAGAGGTGGCACACCGCTCTTGTTCGGCTTGTCTGCTTCAGCACATAGCAATGAAATTGCAGCGTAAGCTCTATTGGGACCCTATACTCGAGAGATTTAAGAACGACGACGAGGCTAACGCCATGATTTCCCGTCCGCACCGCCCGCCTTATAACTTCTGATGCCATGAAACAGACAATTATCATTTTATGCTGCCTACTTACGGCAGCGTTTTGCAGCGCAAAAGATGTCCGCATCACGGTGGAGGCGGGGCAGCACGACCGCCACGACTGCGTGGTGACGGTCCGCCTCCCGCAGCTGAAGGTAAAGAGCGGAAAAGAGGCAGTGCTCTTCGAAAAACGAGGAAAAGAGAAAGTGCGCGTGGCGTGTCAGCTCTTGCAGCGCGAAGGGGAGGAGCCCGTTCTCTGCTGGGTGATGAGCGGATGCACCAAGGCGGGCGAAAAACGCGAATACGTCCTCCGCACCGAGAAAAAGACTGCCACGAAACCACAGATGGAGGCAGACGACACGGGAAAGGCGATTGTTTTGAAGTGCGCGGGGCATGGCATATTGCAATACAACTACGCAATGAGCACTGTGCCCGAGGGCGTCGACCCTGTCTTCAGCCGCAGCGGCTTCATTCATCCGGCATACTCGCCGTCGGGCAATGTGCTTACGGCAATACAGCCGAAAGATCACCGTCACCACTATGGTATATGGAACCCGTGGACGCGCATAGAGTACGACGGCAGGATGTATGACCTCTGGAACCTGGGCGACCGGCAAGGCACGGTCCGCTCGCGCTCTGTCGATGCCACATACTGCGGAGATGTGTGCGCAGGATATGCCGCGACGCTCGGTCATTATATCTTTAATGAAGGTAGAGAGCGGGTGATTATGGACGAGACGTGGGATGTGAAGGCTTGGAACGTGGCTGACGGCTTCCTTTGGGATTTTGTGTCCGTGCTTCACCCCGCGACGGACCTCCCCGTGCTTATCAAGGAATACAGATACGCAGGGTTCGGCTATCGCGCGACGGAAGACTGGACGCGCGATAACAGTATCATGTTTACTTCCGAAGGGAAGACACGAGGAGAGACGGACGGTACGCGTGCACGGTGGATCTACGTCACGGGACAGTGTAATGGGGCAAGTCAACGCTCCGGAATGCTTTTCATGAGCCATCCGGACAACTACAACTCGCCCGAGCCGCTTCGTATATGGGACGAGAACGCCAACGGCGGGCGTGGCGACGTGTTTGTAAACTTCGCGCCGACGAAAAACTGCGACTGGAAGCTCTCTGCCGGCTCGCAGTATACGCTGCGTTACCGTGTTTTCTCCTACGACGGCGAGATGACGCAGGAGAAAGCGGAAGCTCTGTGGACAGACTTCGCATATCCGCCGAAGACAACCGTTCGGTAGAATATCATAAACATATTATAGGAAAGGATTGAGACATGAAAAGGTTAATATTGGGCATTGTTGCCCTTGCATTCGTCGGCACCCTCTCGGCACAGAAGCAGGAGGTGTCGGCTGTGAAGGTGGGCGACCGCATAGATGTCACCGTCGGCGGCAATTTCTTCACAAGCTATTATTTTTTGGAGAATGAGAAGTATCCGTTCTTCTTCCCCGTAAACGGTCCCGTCTCGGGTGCATCGACAACATCGATGCGAAACGGCATGTACCCGCATCACAGCTCGCTTTTCTTCGGATGCGACATGGTCAGCGGCGGTAACTATTGGCAAGAGGGCTTGGAACGCGGACGTATCGTCTCTGTCGGTGCGCGTATCACCGAGGCAAAGGGCGAAAAGGTCGTTATCGAGGATGAATGTATCTGGAAACGCCCCGATGCCGACGCTCCTATCATCGACCGGAGAAAGATAACCGTCTCAGCGCCGTCGCCGACGCTCTATCAGATAGATTTCGACGTGGAGATGGAGATGCTGACGGACGTAACGGTTCTTAAAACCAACCATTCGCTCTTTAGTGCGCGTATCGACGGCGACCTGACCGTCAACCAGGGCGGCACGATGATAAACGCCGAAGGTAAGAGCGGCGAGAAGGCAACGTTCGGCTGCCGCTCGCCGTGGATGGACTGCAGCGGCAAGCGTCTGACGGGCACCGAAGGGATTGCGATCTTGCAACATCCGTCGAACCGCTGGTATCCGTCGCCTTGGTTTACGAGAGACTATGGTTTTATGTCACCCACGCCGATGTTCTGGCCCGAAGACGGAAAGACGACGGAGCTGCTGAAAGGTGAGAAGATAAACCTGAGGTATCGCGTGTTTGTACACGCAGGTAACGCCGCAGAGGCGGGAATAGCTGAGTTATTCGAACAATATAAGAAGGAGTAATCGTATGGAACTGAATTTAAAAGGAAAAGTTGCCGTCCTGACAGGTGGAGGCGGCGTTTTAGGCGGCAGTATCTCTCGCAGCCTTGTGGAGAGTGGGGTAAGAGTTGCTATCCTCGATATACGTAAGGAGCAGCTCGACAGGCGCACAAGCGAGCTTAGCCCGATGGGCGAAGTCATCGGCATAGAATGTAACGTGCTCGACAAAGAAAGCCTCGAGGCAGCACGCGACAAAGTCATTTCGACATGGGGCACGGTCGACATACTCATCAACACTGCCGGAGGAAACCTCCCAGGAGCAACGCTCCGCGAAGACCAGAGCGTGTTCGACATGAAGATAGAAGACTTCAACCGCGTCACCGACCTCAACATGAACGGGACGGTCTATCCCTGCCTCGTCTTCGGAAAGACGATGGCGGAAAAGGGCGAGGGCAGCATAATCAACATCTCGTCGATGGCAACATATTCGGCAATAACGCGCGTACCGGGCTATTCCGTTGCCAAAAGCGGCGTGAGCATCTTCACCAAATGGCTGGCAACGGAGATGGCACTCAAGTTCGGCGAACGCATTCGCGTGAATGCTCTCGCACCAGGCTTCTTCATCGGTGATCAGAACCGCGCTTTGCTTATAAATCCCGACGGTACGTACACCGAACGAAGCAAGAAGGTTCTCGCCCGCACGCCGATGCGTCGCTTCGGGGATATTAAGGAGCTGAACGGGATGGTGCACTTCCTCTGCTCGGAATATGCGAGCTTCATCACGGGAGCGATTATCCCTATCGACGGCGGGTTCAGTGCTTTTAGCGGTGTCTGACGATGGCACTCGAGAAAACATGGCGTTGGTTCGGCAGTGGCGATGCCGTAACCCTCGCAGAACTGAGACAAATGGGGGTGGAGGGCGTTGTCACGTCTCTCCACCACATCGCAGCCGGCGAAGTGTGGGAGACAGCGGATATTCTTGCCGTAAAACACGAGATCGAGCGATATGGAATGCGTTGGAGCGTGGTGGAAAGTCTGCCTGTCGCCGAGGGAATAAAGATTTGCTCGCCCGATAGAGACCGTTTGGTGGACAACTACCGCCGTTCGCTTCGCAATCTTGGCGCATGCGGCATCGATACGGTCTGCTACAACTTCATGCCGGTGCTCGACTGGGCGCGAACGGACCTTCACTACCGCCATCCGAGCGGTGCCGAGTCGATGCTCTTCGATTATCCCACTTTTGCCGCCTTCGACGTGTTTATCTTGCGTCGGGAAGGTGCGCGCGACAGCTATGAGCCGCATATACTGGAAAAAGCAGAACGTATTATTGCCCGCATGACAGCGGACGAGCAGGAAGAACTTGCGCATAACATCATTATCGTGACGCAAGCCTTCATCCACGGCGTAACGGCGGACGGCGACGACTACAAAAAGCAGTTTCTTCGCTATTTGGATACTTACAGACAGGTCGGCAAAGACGAGTTGAGAGAGAATCTTCTCCGGTTCCTGAGAGACGTTGTCCCGACGGCGGAAGAAGCCGGGGTAAATCTGTGCATACATCCCGACGACCCGCCCTTTACTCTCCTTGGTCTGCCCCGCATTGCCGGGACGACGGACGATTTC
The DNA here is from genome assembly GCA_963652435.1 of Desulfovibrionaceae bacterium. GTDB lineage: Bacteria > Bacteroidota > Bacteroidia > Bacteroidales > Tannerellaceae > Parabacteroides. The sequence goes on from CAVJTV010000004.1 coordinate 21,953, forward strand.
CGATGGATATTCAGCCGATGCCCTTCGCTTAGGAACGGACTTACCTTCTGCACCGGTTCACTCTCCACGAACCCTGACAATAATCTCATTTTAATGGCAGAAGAATTTGCATCCCGTATCCATTTCGTACATTTGCGCAATACAAATGCCTTGCCCGACCTCAGTTTTTGCGAGTCGGGGCATTTGACAGGGTGCGTCGATATGTTTTCTGTGGTGCGGGTGCTGCTCACGGAGCAGATGAGAAGGAAAAACTCCGGGCGTCGCGACGTCAGGATGCCTTTCCGCCCCGACCACGGGCTTCGTATGCTCGACGATTTCCACAGGACTGCCAATCCCGGCTATCCGCTCGTCGGACGTCTCAAGGGGCTTGCCGAGATCGACGGATTGCAGACCGCCATAGAACGTTTCCTGACCGAGGGTCAGCATTGAATGATATAAACTGAGAGAAAGAGATGAATAAATGTTTGGTTTTTACGGTGGCATCGCTCATTCTGATGCCCTCATGCTCGATGAAAAGGCAGCAAAGTGACGGACAAGGTGATAAAACCGGGGAGGTGCGCCTCATCACGCTCGACCCGGGGCATTTTCACGCTGCGTTAGTGCAGAAAAACTCATATCCCGACGTGTCGCGCGAGGTGTATGTGTATGCACCCGAAGGTGAGGATGTGAAAGAGCATCTGCAGAAGATCGAAGGGTTTAACAAGAGAGAAAAATCGCCTACCGACTGGCATGAAGTGGTCTATTTAGGTCCTGATTTCCTTGAACGTATGCTGACGGAGAAAAAAGGAAACGTCATGGTGACGGCAGGCAACAACAAAAAGAAGACTTCATACATCAAAAAGACCCTTGAGGCAGGCATCAACGTCCTTGCCGACAAGCCTATGGCGATTGATTCGAAGAATTTCGAAGAACTGCGCGAGTGTTTCCGCATTGCCACAGAGAAAAACGTCCTTTTATACGACATTATGACGGAACGCTACGAGATAACGACCGCACTGCAAAGGGAATTGTCCTGTTTGCCGCAGGTCTACGGCAAACAACTGAGCGGAACGCCCGCCGACCCTGCGATAGTGAAGGAGAGCGTACATCATTTCTTCAAAGTCGTGTCGGGAAACCCTCTCAAACGCCCCGCCTGGTTCTTTGACGTGGAGCAACAGGGCGAAGGAATAGTGGATGTGACGACACACCTTGTCGACCTCGTGCAATGGGAGGCTTATCCCGAGACTGCCATAGACTACACGCGCGACGTAGAGCTTATCGATGCCAACCGCTGGGCGACACCGATAAGCCCCGCACAGTTTTGCGAGGCTACCGGCGAGGCAGAGTATCCCGACTTTCTACGAAAGGACGTTGTCGGCGATACACTTATGGTATACTGCAACGGAGACATCACATACCGTCTTAAAGACATCTACGCAAAGGTTTCTGTGACGTGGAACTATACCTTTCCGAAAGGAGGAGGCGACACTCACTTCTCTGTCATGAAGGGAAGCCTCGCTTCACTCGTCATAAGGCAGGGTAAGGAGCAGAACTACCGCCCGGAACTCTTCATCGAAGCCGCCGAGGGTGTCGACATCGCCGCATACGAAAAGGATATTGCCGCTGCCATGGGGCAAGTCTCCGACAAATACCCTGGTGTTGCCCTTCGAAAGGTGACGGACGGCGTATGGCAGGTTGAAATCCCCGATGAATACCGCAAAGGGCACGAAGCACACTTCGGAGAGGTCACTGAGCGGTTCCTTACGTATCTCAAAGACGGCAAACTGCCCGATTGGGAGGTGCCCGGGATGTTGGCAAAGTATTACACGACGACTGCCGCCCTCGATATGGCAAAGGCAAAGACAATAAACAACGGTGAAAACAAATAAATCCTCAATCGTATGACAGTAAAATCGTATGTCGAGAGTAACAAAGACCGTTTTCTTGAAGAATTGTTCAGTTTGATACGTATTCCGTCGATAAGTGCAAAGCATGAGCACAAAAGCGACATGACACGGTGCGCAGAGCGATGGAAAGAGCTTCTTTTATCGTCGGGAGCGGACCGCGCAGAGGTTATGCCGACTGCCGGCAACCCGATAGTCTTCGCGGAAAAGACGGTTTCGCCCTCTGCGCCTACCGTTCTTGTGTACGCACATTACGATGTGATGCCTGCCGAGCCGCTGGAGCTTTGGGAAAGCTCTCCTTTCGAGCCTGTCGTACGCGACGGACGCATTTGGGCACGCGGAGCCGACGATGACAAGGGCCAGTCGATGATGCAAGTGAAAGGTTTCGAGACTGCGCTACGCTCAGGCTTCCTCGCATGTAACGTAAAATTCATCTTCGAGGGCGAAGAGGAGATAGGATCACCCGGTCTGGCAACATTCTGCCGTGAACACAAGGATTTGCTTAAGTCAGATGTGATACTTGTGTCCGACACCAGCATGATAAGTGCCGAAACGCCGTCGCTCACCACCGGATTGCGCGGATTGGCTTATTGGGAAATAGAAGTAACCGGACCAAACCGCGATCTTCATTCGGGTCATTTCGGTGGCGCTGTGGCAAACCCCATAAACGTCCTTTGCCGCATGATTGCCGATGTGACAGACGCCGACGGACGTATCACTATCCCCGGGTTCTACGATGATGTGGAAGAAGTTTCCCGCGAAGAGCGCGATATGATAGCGCAAATACCATTCGACGAAGAGAAATACAAGGCGGCGATAGGTGTCGAGGCTCTTTGGGGCGAGAAAGGCTTCTCGACGCTGGAGAGAAACAGTTGTAGGCCCTCGTTCGACGTATGTGGTATGTGGGGCGGGTATACCGAGGAAGGAAGCAAGACGGTGTTGCCCTCGAAAGCCTTCGCGAAGGTGTCGTGCCGCTTGGTGCCGCACCAAAATCACGAAAAGATATCCCGTATGTTCGAAGAGTATATCACGCAAACGGCTCCCAAGTGCGTCAAAGTGAAGGTGACGCCTATGCACGGGGGTGAGGGCTACGTCTGCCCGATAGATCTGCCGGCTTACCGGGCTGCCGAAGAAGCCATGACGAGAGTGTTTGGCAGGCGGCCGCTTGCCGCACGTCGCGGGGGGAGCATTCCTATCATCTCCACGTTCGAGGAGATTCTGGGGATAAAGACGGTGCTGATGGGTTTCGGACTTGAGCAGAATGCCATCCATTCGCCGAATGAAAGTTGCATGCTCGACTTCTTTTTTAAGGGAATAGAGTCTGTTGCCGAGTTTTACAAGGAATATAAATAGAAAATCTGTATGAGTATATTGATAAAAGAGGTAGAGCTCTGTGGAGCGACTACCGACATTTACATAGAAGGTAAATACATCCGCGAGATAGGTGAGCATCTTTCGCTTCCTGCGGACGAGATAATCGACGGTCGGCGCAAGCAGGCGATCCCCGGCTTTGTCAATACGCATGGTCATGCTGCGATGACGCTGTTTCGCGGCTTTGGCGACGATATGCCTCTTATGCCGTGGCTGAAGGAGAGGATATGGCCCAACGAGGCGAAGCTGACACATGAAGATATGTATTGGGGCACGAAGCTGGCTTGCCTTGAAATGATAAAGAGCGGCACGACGACGTTCTTTGACATGTATCTCGACTATCATGCGACAGCCGAAGCCGTGGAGGAGATGGGCATAAGGGTAAACAACTCCGCGCCCTGCTTCGATTGGCACAAACCGGAGCAAACCGAGAAAACAAAACTCTCGATAGAGAAGCTATACCGCGAAAAGGACCGTTACAGTGACAGAGTGAGTTTCTCGATCGGACCTCATGCCATCTATACCGTCTCGGGGAAGCTGCTGCAGTGGGTTGATGATTTCGCGAAAGAGCATGATGTGTTGATACAAATGCATCTTGCGGAAACAGAAGAGGAAGTGCAGAACTCGATACGCGACTTCGGATATACGCCGGTGCGTTATCTTCACCATCTCGGAGTGTTATCGCCCCGACTATTGATTGCTCACGGTATTCATGTCGATAAAGAAGAGATTAAAATGCTTGCTGACGCAGGTGTGGCGGTCGCCCACAACCCTGCTTCGAACATGAAGCTCGCCTCAGGAATGAAATTCATGTTTGATGAGATGCGTGAGGCGGGCATACGGGTCGGACTGGGCACCGATGGCTGCGCTTCTTCCAACAACTTGGATATGATAGAGGCTATGAAGCTCGCATCCTTGCTTGGAACGGTCTGGAGAAAAGATCCGGAAGCCGTTTCGGCTGAAGATATATTCCAATCTGCGACAGCCGACGGGGCTGCTATTGCCAGACTGAAAGCAGGAAGGATAGAAAAAGGCTTCCTGGCGGACCTCTCTTTGGTAGATTTGAATTTGCCCGAGTTTGTGCCGAACTTCAATTTCGTTTCCAACCTTGTCTATTCCGCAAATGGGAGCTGCATCGACACGGTTATATGCGACGGGAAGGTGCTGATGAGGGGCAGAAAGGTCGCCGGCGAAGACGAGATAATGGAGCGTACGGCGCAGATAGCGTATGATTTGGTTAAACGATAAATGAAAGGGTTATGCTCTACACAAACGAACAATATCATGAAGCTGCCGCGTTTATAGCAGCGCGTATAACAGGCAATCCGGAAACTGCAATCATTCTTGGGAGCGGATTAGGGTCTCTGGCAGACAAAATAGAGAACGCAACAGTGATACCTTATGCCGAAATACCCCATTTCGTGCATTCAACGGCTGCGGGACATAAAGGAAATTTCATCTCAGGACAGCTTGGCGGTAAAACAGTGCTTGCAATGCAGGGTCGCTTCCATTATTACGAAGGATACACCATGCAGCAGGTCACTTTCCCTGTTCGTGTGATGAAACTGCTTGGTGTGAAGAATCTGTTGGTGTCGAACGCTGCCGGAGGAATAAACAATACGTTCAAAGTCGGCGATCTCATGATCATACGAGACCATATAAATATGATGCCCAATCCGCTAATTGGTCCGAACAATGAGTCGTTTGGCACTCGTTTCCCCGACATGACGCGAACCTATGACCGAGAATTCATCCGTTTGATGGAAGATATTGCCGCCTCACTCTCCATTCCGTTAAAGAAAGGTGTGTATGTCGGGCTAACCGGTCCGTCTTTTGAGACGCCCTCTGAGTATGCGTTCTATGGAAGGGTAGGTGGCGACGCTATCGGTATGAGTACGGTTCCGGAAGTTATTGTTGCGCGTCATGCCGGTCTGCGTGTGTTTGGAATGTCTGTCATTACGAACGAAGGTTACCATTTTGCCGACGATTTCATAAATGATGGAGCCGATGTCATCGTTGCAGCAAACAAGGCAGCAACCATTATGACGACTTTGTTCAGCGAACTGATTGCCCGCATTTGATATTTTTTGCGCAAAAAACATTACTTCGTTTTGGTGAAAAGAAAATTCCCCGTATCTTTGCGCCCGTTATCGCGGAAGTAGCTCAGTTGGTAGAGCATAACCTTGCCAAGGTTAGGGTCGCGGGTTCGAGTCCCGTCTTCCGCTCGTATAATAGGGAAGCGGCAAGAGGTCGCCTTTTTAGTGTAATGAAAAATGCCCAGGTGGCGGAATTGGTAGACGCGCACGTTTCAGGTGCGTGTGTCGCAAGGCATGCAGGTTCGAGTCCTGTTCTGGGCACTTCCCGCGCGGATGGTGAAATTGGTAGACACGCTACTTTGAGGGGGTAGTGCCGGTTTCGGCGTGTGAGTTCGAGTCTCATTCCGCGCACCTACAAAAGTTGTTTTTCTGTGTGAGTAACCGTTTGTACATTCTTTGGTGGTCAATTGTATTTCTGTTGATGGTTGCTCGTCCTCGATTCGTTTTCAAATAAGTAGTTGTTCGTTTGAATCTTTTCTGCCACGAGAGATTTAATTTCTTTGCAACATGATATTGGCATAAAGATAAATCACGTATATTTGTTACGCGAGTAAAACAAAAAGAGAGTTTGCGTATGGAGCGTTATTTGATCATTAAGACAAGAGATGAGTTGCTGCGAATAAAAATCGGGCAGATACTATATTTTGAAGCAGACAGAAATTATACAAGGCTGTTGTTGACATGCGGTGTCCAGTTTACTTTTGCCGTAAATATTGGTAAGATTGAGGAAATGTTGGAAAAGCAGGTCGCAGGCTGTGGAAAGATATTGATGCGAGTGGGAAAAAGCTACATAATAAACAAGAATCATATTCTCCAGATCAATTTGCCTAAACGAAAGTTACTGTTGTTGGCAGGGGAAGGGAAGCCACGGGAGCTTGTGGTGTCGAAAGACTCTCTGAAAGCGTTGAAAGAGTCGCTGGAAAAAGAGATGGGGAAGGAAATAGAGTCTAATAAACAGCAGGATGAAGATTAAAATCGGCAAAGCAGGAGACAATGATCTTGTTGTGGATAATCCACACGTTAGTCGGCATCATGCCTCTCTGACAAGCGGTGAGCATGGATGTTGGTTGCTGGAAGATCTAGACTCTACAAACGGTACTTTTGTTGACGGTGTACAGATTGTAAGGAAAAAAGTTACGCCTACTGACAAAATAGTGCTGGGAACGGATTATGTGCTCGATTTACAGGACGCAATAAGGAGCGGAAACGATTATAGCGCGGAGTTTGAGGCATTGAAAGAAGTGTATGATGATTATGTAAAAGCAAAAGTAAAGATACAGTCATCGAATCAGTTCAAGACGAGATTGTTTCAGTCTCTTCCTTTTGCCCTACTGGGCGTGATCGGCGTTGTTGTCGGTTTCTTAGGTAAAGGTAGTCCCGAATTCTTGTGGATAAGTTTGTTTGTTGCTGTTTGCGCACCTACTGTCGGGGTTTATATGGGGGCAAAACAAGCTTCAAAAACTCCACAACAATTGCAAAACCTTGCCAATCAGTTTAAGATAGACTATGTGTGCCCTAAATGTGGTACTTTTTTAGGCGAAATTCCCTGGGAATCATTAAAAAACAGAAAAAAATGCCCTGTTTCTTCTTGTAGGGCAAAATGGACCGCCGAATAAATACCTTGTCTTTTAAACGAGACGGTTTCGTACAAAAAACACAAACCTTTGATTATACGAAAATGTATAGCGGCGGTTTGATTTGTTGCTTTCTCTAATTTTGCATCTGTGAATGGATTAAATCAAAATTGAGCCGATATGCAAGAAGGTGAATACACATTCGTTACATTAGACAATGACGACTCCGCTGTTAGCGAGGCGGTGGTTGTGGATGTGGATATGGAGAATGATTTGTCCGGTATTGTTATGGTTGACGAAGATAATACGGATGTCTCGGATTTTATCACATTATCTGATGACACTGTTGTTTTGTCTGATGCCGATATACAGGATATTTTCTCTACAGATATCAGTGACAGTGATATATCGTTTATGATATGATCTCTGTAAAGTGTCCGCATTGTCACGTTGGGTTAAAAGTAGACGAGGGGAAGCTTCCCCTCGGTCTAACTTCTTTCAAGTGTCCGAGATGTAAGCAGTTTGTGCCGGTGTCTCTGCTTGAAATGCAAAAGCAAAGTACTGACGCCGATCAAGACACTGTTTTGGTTCATCCTGCTCTTGATGTTGCAGGGCGACTCCTTGTAGTTGGTGATGAATCCACTCCTGAGCAGATCTTTCCCCTTTATGAGGGGGTTTTTGTGATCGGTCGTAAATCTCATGCCTCCGGCGCAACAATAAGTATTGTCACGGCAGATAAATCAATGAGTCGGGAGCATATACGAATAGAGGTAAAAAAAGACAACAAGGGTGGATACAAACATTATCTTTCAGACAATAATAGCAAAAACCATACGTTGTATAATAGCAGTTACCTTGAAAGAGGAGAGATGGTGGTATTAAAAGATAATGACGAGATCATTATCGGGCATACCGTCCTTCGTTTTAAAGAATAAACAGTTGCGCTATGACTATAACGATTGGTAAACCATGGGCCGTTTGTGAAAAGGGCGGCAGACAAAACAACGAAGATTCAATTTATCCTTTACCAGAAACCGTTGGCTCCAATAAGAAATTGTTTTTGGTTTGCGACGGAGTTGGAGGGTCGGAGAAAGGCGAAGTTGCAAGTTCGTTGGCTTGCGAATCTTTCCAAACGTTCTTTTCTGCATTTTTAGACGGTGAACCTACCAAAGAATTTATAGACAGAGCCATCAGATATACAGAGGCGCGTTTCGACAGTTACGTGAACGATCATCCGGAAGCGCGAGGTATGGCTACAACACTAACAATGGTTTCTGTTGGCACATTGGGTGTTATGTTGGCGCATGTAGGTGATAGCAGGATATATCAATTTCGGAATGGCAAAATCCTATATGAAACAAAAGACCATTCCTTGGTTAATTCTCTTGTGGAGATGGGGAAAATAAGCAAGGAAGAGGCGTTGACCCACCCACAGAAGAATGTTATCATTCGCGCCATACAGGGAACGGAAAAACCAACAGAAGTTGATGTCGCTTTACTGAAAGATGTAATGGCTGGGGATTATTTTTTTATGTGTACGGATGGGATTTTGGAGAGATTGAATGATGAGAGCCTTTCCGATATCTTTTCGACTTACAAAAATCCGGAAGAGATAAAGGATGCTATTATGGCGTCTTGTTGCGGAAAAACGCGTGATAACTTTTCCTTTTACGTTCTGCCGGTGCAAAGTGTGGACGAATCTATGGGAATGAAGCAAAATATTCTCTCGTTCTTTTATTCTTTTGTGTAAATAGCGTAATTTTGGCGGGTTGAAAAGGAACTCGCTATAAGTTATGAATTTGCCAAACGGACATCTTCTTCAAAATGGGAAATATCGGCTTACACATGTAATCGGTCAGGGTGGTTTTGGTATAACTTATAAGGGAGTTTGGTTTACTGAAGTCAAAGGACCACTGGGAACTATCAAAACAGAAGTTCCTGTCTGTGTAAAAGAATATTTTTTCAAAGATTACTGTTACAGAGACCCCGAATCTTTTGAGGTCAAAGTTCATTCAGAGACGGGGAAAGTGCTTTTTGATAAGTTCAAAGAGAAACTTATCAAAGAGGCAAAGATTCTGTCTGATGTTCATCATCCGCATATAGTCAACGTATTGGAAGTGTTTGAGGAAAACAACACTGCCTATATTGCCATGGAGTATATCTCAGGGTGTAACTTGAAAAGTATGATGGAAAAGGATGGAATTCTTCCTGAAACAAGGGTGCTCCGATATGTACATCAGATAGGAGAGGCTCTGCAATTTGTTCACGAGAAGAATATTCTCCATTTGGATATAAAGCCTAGCAATATAATAGTCGATCAGAATGGGGAAGCCCGTTTGATTGATTTTGGTGTAAGCAAACGGTATGATATTGAGCAGCAGGAAACGAGCACCACAATGCTGACCTTGTCAAAAGGTTTTGCATCTATCGAGCAATACGATGGCGAAGGCACTCAAAGCTTTTCGCCTTGTCCTGATATATATTCCTTGGGGGCAACCATGTATAATTTGCTAACGGGAAAAATACCGACAGAGTCTATTCTAAGGGCAACACGACCTTTGAAATCTCCATCAAAATTAAATCCGGCAATTTCAAAAAAGACGGAAGCCGCTATCATCAAGGCAATGGCTATTGTTCCGGCAGATCGCTTTCAGTCTGTAGAAGAAATGTTGGGTGCTTTGGATTATCCAAAGAAGGAGGAAAAGGAAATCAGCAAAAGCATATCTTCTCCCGAGTATGCGGATGGTGGTGAAACCACTGTTTTATTCACTCTAAACCCGAAGGCATTAGGAGCGGATGAGACGAAGTTGAATACGGAAAAGATACAAGTAGCTTCCAAGAAGAAAGGACGGAAGGCAACGTTAGTTTCTTTGGTGATTGTCTTATTTGCAAGCATAGGTTCTGCATTGGCATATTGGGTGCAACGCGACCGGCAAGATTCCTCGGTTACGGAGGTGTCGGGTTCTGCTTTGGAAGAAAAGGTAAATACAACAGAAGAAAGAGGCGTGCCGGAAATCGTAGAGGAAGAGTCTAAAGAAGAGGTTGAGACCCCGAGATCGGAAAGTATGCAGGCTGCAGAGGAAAAACCTTTGGCTGCACAGTCGCCTGTAGAGGGGAAAAAAGTTCAGAAAGAACCCGCCGTGAAAGATGTGGAAAAAGTAGTTGCTATGCCGTCTACACCATCCGAAGAAGATATCAATGCCGAATTTGAGGCATTGATTGCTACAGGAAAAGAAAAGATGGCGGCAGCGCAAGCCTCCGGTGATGCGGCAGATTATGTTAGGGCAACAAAAGAGATCGCTGAGGCTGGTAATGCTTTTAGTAAAGCCGGAAAAGTTAAAACGACAGACGAACTGTTTGATCTTATTGGAGAATGCAGAGTCAAACAAGACGAGATACTTCTTGCCGGCAGAAAAGCCAGGTATGAGGAGATGAGACCATTCGGGGATTTGATGATAGTTCAGCGGAAGGACAATCAGAGATATGGGGCTGTCGATGCTGATGCAAAAGAACGTATCAAGTGCAAGTATTTGGCTGCCTATCGTACGCAGCAGGGATATAGTGCATTCTTGAGAGACGATGAGATGTATGATATATACGACACGAATGGTGTGATGATTAGCGAACGTTTATCAAGTTATTATTGATGAAACATATGAAAGTATTGAAAGCACTTATACTCTTGTTTGCCCTTTCGTCGGGACATTTGATGGCTCAGGTGCAGGCGGATTATAATAAGAAAGGTGACGAAGCCATGCGTAGTCAAGACTACAGAAAGGCGTCCATGTGGTATGAAGAGGGTGTTATGCGTTGCGATTCGTATAGCATTGAACAGCTGACAAGCATTTGGAAGCAGAATAAGAAGATGCGCTCGTCCATGCGCGGACTTATGAGTCGGTGTTTTGATTGTCTCAGAGATAAAGCTACGATAGATGGCGATACAATTGCCATGGCTCAGTTGGTGCTTTATTATAAGGACGGGATCGGAACTGAAATAAACGAAGAGCAGGCTGAAAGTTGGAGTAAACATTTGGAAAAACTACGCCAGCCGGTGAAGGCGTTCATTAATCAGACGGCTGAAAAAGAGAAGCCAAGAGAACCGATGAAGTTTTTTGTGGGGTATGCCTATTCGATTGAGGCTCCGTACGGGCTGACAGTTGGAGGTGTCGGTAAGCGGTTCGGTTGGTACGCGCGTTTTCGGACAGACTTTGCGTTTGACGATTATGCGAATAAGTGTCGGGGGGATGAAGAACTTATTACTGTGCCTGAGGATGCAGCCTATAGGTTTACCAATAACAAGAAGTCAAACAACTTCGCAGGTTCTGCCGGATTGGTAGTGAAATGTACCTCTTGGTTGTATACTTCGGTGGGTGCAGGTTATGGGGAAAGGAGACTGCTTTGCGAATATAGTACGATACCCTATTCAAACTCTCAAACTAAGGAGACCTATTGGGCAAAGAACACAGATCATTCTTATCAAGGCGTTGTTGCCGAGTTTGACATTATGGTCAAGTTCGGTTCTTTCTTCGTTAGTGCAGGATGTAATACGTTGAAATTTGAATATGTCGACTTGAATGCCGGCCTGGGTGTATTCTTTTAAAATATAAAGACATGAGACAACTATACTTGCCACTATCCGTTTTGTTTGTTGCCTGCTTGTCCGGCTGCCTGGAAGAACCGGATATGAGCACAGGGTTGCAGAACGCTCTGCCTCCGGAGTTCGAAACGTTTACGCAGGCAGACATTAGCATTACTGCCACAAGTATCTGTGCCAAGGCTACCATAAAGAAAGAGAACGGAGATCCGATTGTAGAGCGCGGTTTTATTTACTGGTTGGAGGGCTCGACCGATGTTCAGAAGGAGAAAGATTCATCATTCAAAGACGGTAAAGGGTCATACAAACTTACCATGAATGATCTCGTTAACGATACGGTCTATCATATCAGTCCTTTTGCAAGGAACGAGAATGGTGGTATCGGTTATGGTGATACTTTGGATGTCAGGACTAATACTGGTATTGGTTCTGTCGTCACATCCGAAGTAAAAGAGTTTACTGCTACCACAGCCGTTTTGAAAGGTACTATCCGAGTGAAAGGTGAAGGTGAAATCAAGAATGTAGGCTTTCGCTTCTATACAAGCGCAGGAGTGGACTCGACGGTCTATGTCGATAGGAATGATATGTCGACCGACTCCACGTTTGTTTATACTTTGACAAACCTAGCCCCAGAGACAGAATATACCATTGAAGCCGTTGTGGAGAATAGCTTTGGTCGGTTTAATACGAACAAACAGAGCTTCACGACTTTGGACGGGCATCCGGTGCTCGACCAATTCGTTATGGATAAAGTGGATTATACGTACGTAACCGTGAAAGCCAGATTGGCTGACACAGGGGAAGGGACACCGGATTCTGTGGGTTTCTGTTGGGGAACGGTGAAAGATACAGGTCGTCCTAACATAGTTGAAGATTCCGTCATCAAGTGTACGGTAGATGAAGAAGGCTACTTCTCGGATACGATTTCTTCTCTAAAGCAGGGCGTACAATACTCGGTGCGCGGTTTTGCAGCCAACAAGTTCGGTCCTGTTTATACGGAGCTGAGGATTGATTTCTATGTCAAGAATGATGTACCAACAATAAGCATGAGCGAGGCATCGGGTTACACTATGGAAGACGGGACGGTGACCATTAGTGGGGCTTTGGAGAGCGATGGTAGGACTGATGTGAATGAGATTGTTGTCTATTGTTCTCTCACTAATACCCCGGGGCCGGACAACGAAGCCGACCTAAGGGATACTATCTTGAGGGAAGACTTGATTGACGGCAAGAGGTTTGAAGTGACCTTTACCTTGAAGGGTGAAAAGACGTATTATGTCAAAGCGTATGCAACGAACGACAACGGTACGGGGGAGAGCAATACAGTCTCTTTCGAAACACCCAAGATCATATCAACAAGCGGTAACCTAGCAGCTTTCACCGGCGACGGACGTATCAACTACGCGTTCTTCACCTTGAATGAGCATGTCTTTGTGGTAGGAGGGGACGTGGGCTCGAGCAAGACGAACGAGCTGTATGGCTATAACCATACCTACAACGAATGGAAGTCTTTCGATCCTTATCCGATAAAGGCGATGAACATGGCTGCGTGCGCAAAGGGAGACACCGCTTATTTGTTCGGGGGAAACACAAACTCACTGACCACGGGTATAACCAACTGCTATTCGTATACGGACAATGAGTGGACTGCTCTTGCGCCTCTCTCCGGCGGCAATATACGCAGTAAGGCTATATGCTTCCCCTACGAAGACAATATCTACCTCATAGGTGGAAACATAAATAATATCCCGACCGATACGATATGTCGCTACAACCTGACGGACAGTACATGGAACAGTTACGGGAGGTTTGAGACACCTGTCACCGACGGTATAGCTCTGGTATCGGACAGCGGGGAGGTGTTTGTCGGCTTGGGAGAGAAGATCTCTGGGCGTGGATTGTGGAAAGCTACCGACGGGATGTTTGATGTTTGGACCGATTTGGCTGCGTTGCCTAACAATATGGGTAACGTCTCTTCAGGTATTATATACGGCAGAAACATATATGTGATAGACGACTACGGTGTGATATGGCAGTATGATATAGACGGCGACGAGTGGCATCAGCGGTATGCTTACTCGAAGGGCTGCAAGAACTACGAACTCTTCATTCTGAACGATGTAATATATATCTTGGGTCTCGACTACTATCAGAAGACATTGGTGACCTACGACCCGACATGGGATAATTAAACGATGGACAGAAAGGACATACTTAATCAGATACAGAAGAACGTGGAGCGTCTGTCGGCTTCCGACCTGCCGGAGTACAGGTACATCCCGCTACATCAGAAGCCATCGCCCTCCGTGCCTGTGCTCCGTGAGATCATGTCGTTGCTGAGCAAGGTGATTTTCCCCGGCTTCTTCGGGTCGGAGCATGAGGCGCAGGTAGGTTCCATACAGTATTACACGAGGGTTTATCTCGAGAAGATATATGACCTGTTGCAGGAACAGGTGTCCAACAGCCTTTGCCTGTATGCGGATTGCGATCATGACTTGAGTGGTCGTGCCTCGCAAATCACGATAGATTTTATAAACAAGATACCCCATATCAAGTATCTGCTCTCTACCGACGTGAAGGCGATACTCGACGGCGACCCGGCAGCAGGGAGCCTTAGTGAAATCATATTCTGTTACCCCGCCATGTATGCCCTGCTTCATCAGCGGGCAGCGCACGAGCTGCTGAAGATGGGAGTGCCCGTCTTGCCGCGTATCATCACAGAGATGGCTCATTCGCGCACGGGTATCGACATCCATCCAGGGGCGGAGATAGGCGAATACTTCAGTATCGACCACGGGACAGGCGTTGTCGTAGGGCAGACCACCATCATCGGTAACCATGTCCGACTGTATCAGGGTGTCACCTTAGGGGCAAAGAACTTCACGTTGGACGAGGAGGGGATTCCCATCGACGTGCCTCGTCACCCTATCATAGAAGACGATGTCATCGTCTATTCCAATGCATCGATACTCGGTCGTATCACGATAGGGAAAGGCTCGGTGATAGGCGGCAACGTCTGGCTGACCCATAGCGTGCCGCCCGGCTCCAGGGTACTCCAGACCCTTGCCGTGGAGGATAAATGACAACCATATAAACAACTGTTTCGGATATGCAAAAGGAAAATGTAAGGAATACCAATGTGGAGGTATTGCGTTTCGTGCTGATGGCGGCTATACTGTTGTGGCATGTGATAGTGCATGGCTACGATCTTAAATGTATGGGATGCGACGGCTTTGTTTACGGGAAGAATGTTCCGCTGTCGCTGTTCCTGGCGGCATTGACTTCGCCGGCAACGTATTGCTTTGTCTTCATCTCCGGATACTTCGGGATGCACTTGAAGGCAAGACGTTTTGTCGAGATGTTGCTATGGTGTGTTGTCGTGAGTGTCGCTTTGACCCTTGCACGAAAGCTCTTCTTGGGTGTCGACTTGGGTGTCAAGGATTACATCAGGGCATTCTTCCCCATAACATCCGAGCGTTGGTGGTTTATGACGGCTTATGTCAAACTCCTTGTCATTTCCCCGTTCATCAACTATGGTCTGGAAAAGCTATGCAGAAGAAGCAAGTTACTGCTCATTGCGATTTTCTATTGCTTTTCTCTGTTCCCGATGTTTTTAGGCGGAGCCTGTGCAGGGAGCTCCCTCGAGGGACTTATATTCGTGTATCTGCTCGGGAGATACATCAGGGAATATGGCATAGGCTGTTTTAGGAGATACAATACGATATATCTCTGCTCCCTCGCGGGGCTGTTCGCACTGCTGCTTACCACATATTATCTCCTTCCGATGACGGGAGCCCCGGCATCCGTGGCACAGCGGGAGGTGGTCTGCCTTACGGGATTTAGCAACCCCTTCATTGTGGTCATGGCTGTATGCATATTTCTCTACTTCATCAATCTTCCGGTATGGAGAAACAAGACGATAAACGCTATGTTGTATCCCAGTATCTTCATCTATCTCATAACCGAATTTGTCGGGATGAGGCTTTACAGAGATGTTATAGCCGACAACTTCGACAAGAACCCTGCATTGGGGGGGGTAATTTTCATATCCGTGCTGATAGGATGCCTCGTTATCGGTAGCATAATCCAGTTTGTGGTGCGGAAGGTTGTGGACATGCTCGCCCCGAAGGTCGGTTTGTTATGGAAATAGATAATCATACAGGACTTGTGTTGGAAGGCGGGGGGATGCGTGCCGTGTTCACGGCAGGCGTGTTGGATTGCTTTATGGACAACGGTCTGTGGTTTCCTTACACCATAGGGGTGTCGGCGGGAGCAAGCAACGGCATCTCGTATGCTGCCCGTCAGAGAGGTCGCTCGAAATACGGAAACATAGACCTGCTCAAGATATACAATTACATCGGCTTGAAGCATTTCCTGCGCGGCAGGGGGTATATAGACATGAACTACCTGTTCTACGTCTATCCGGACAAGTATTACCCGCTCGATTACGATACGTATTTCCGTTCGACGGACCGCTTTGTGATGGTCACCAGCAACTGTTTGACGGGTAAGGCGGAGTATTTCGAGGAGAAGAGCGACAGGGATAGGCTGGTGGATATATGCTGCGCCTCGTGCTCTCTGCCCGTGCTTTGCCCCGTGAAGTATGTCGACGGCGTGCCGATGGTAGACGGCGGCGTGTGCGACGCCATACCTGTGCGGCATGCCGTTGCCGAGGGCTTCAGCAAGAATGTCATTGTCCTCACCCGCAACAAGGGCTACCGTAAGAAGGACAAGGACTTTCGCTTGCCGGGGTTCATCTACCGCAAGTATCCTGCGATACGGGAACAGCTGAGGGTGAGATACAGGCGTTACAACGAGGTGCTCGACTATATCGACAGCCTTGAAGCCGGCGGCGAGGCTCTTGTTATACGTCCCGAGAAGAAGATCGTGGTCGACAGGACGGAGAGTGACACAGTGAAACTCGAGGCATTGTACGACGAGGGGTACGCGCTGACGCAGCGTCTCGTGGAGAGCGGGGCTATCTCTGCCCGCTGAAATCACTGTCTTTGTAGTATTTCAATGCCTGCTCGGGGTCGAGAGAGAGGCTGAACTGGTCGTTCCAGCGGTGCTCGAGGCGGGCTTTGCTCAGTGCGTTGTCGCGGACCTGTGCTCCGGGATGCCCTTTGGCTATGTCTGCCGCGTGGGCGGCTATCTTGCAAGCCACCACCCCACGGCGAATGTCTTCCTTGTCGGGCAGCCCGATATGTTCCTTGGGGGTTATGCAGCATATCATGGATGTGCCGTGCGAAGCCGTCTCGGCAGCACCTATTGCCGCTGCTATGTGGTCGTAGCCGGGGGCTATGTCCGTCGTCAGCGGACCGATGGTGTAGAACGGTGCGCCGTGGCAGGCATACTGCTGCTCCTTGACGCCTTCGTGTATCTTGTTCATGGGCACATGCCCCGGACCTTCAACCATCACCTGCACGAACTTCTCCCATGCCGTCCTCACCATGCTGCCCATTGTCTGCAGCTCGGCATACTGCGCATCGTCGTTGGCGTCGTACACGGAGCCCGGACGAAGCCCGTCGCCTATGGAGAGAGCTGCGTCGTAGCGGCTCACGATGTCGCATATATCTTCGAAGTGTGTATAGAGGAAGTTCTCCCCGTTGTGCGTCTGCATCCATCGCGCCATGATGCTTCCACCGCGCGACACTATGCCCGAGAGGCGCGTAGCCGTCAGCTCTATGTGTTGTCTCAGCATGGCGGCATGGATCGTGAAGAAGTCCACACCCTGCTCCGCCTGCTCTATCAGCGTGTCGCGAAACACCTCCCAGCCGAGTGCCTCGACCTTTCCCCCGACCCTTTCCAGTGCTTCGTATATGGGGACGGTGCCCATCGGCACGGGGCAGTTGCGTATGATCCATTCGCGCCTCTCGTGGATGTCATTGCCCGTGGAGAGGTCCATCAGCGTGTCGCCGCCCCACTTGCAGCTCCACACCGCCTTCTCTATCTCCTCGCTTATGTCCGGCGACGGGGTGCCTATGTTCGTGTTGACCTTCACGAGAAACTTGCGCCCTATGATCATCGGCTCGGCTTCGGGGTGGTTGATGTTCGAGGGTATGACGGCACGCCCTGCGGCTATCTCCTTGCGGACAAAGTCGGGCGTGATATACGACTTCAGTCCCAGAGCCTCTATCTGTCGGTTCTCGCGTATGGCGACATATTCCATCTCGGGAGTGACGACGCGCCGCTTTGCATAATACATCTGCGTGATGTTCTTGCCCTCCTTGGCTCGGTAGGGCAGGTGATGCTTCGGGAAACGGACGGCATCCATTCGGCTGTCTTCCATGCGGGCACGGACATACTCCGAAGAGGGCTCGCTTAGCTGCTCGATGTCTCTCCGCTTGCCGCACCACCCCTCGCGGATGCGCGGGATGCCGCCTCTGATGTCGATGCTTGTCTTCGGGTCGGAGAACGGTCCGCTCGTGTCGTAGACAATCACGGGATTGTTCTTCTTGGATGTTTCCGCACCGTTTCCGTTTGTTGTAACGCTGTCTTGCAGCCTGATTTTCCGCATCCCGACACGTATCTTGTTTGCCTCGCCTTCGACATATATCTTCTCCGACGACGGATACGAGATGCGTATCGTGTTCTTTCTGTTTGTTCTGTTTGCCATCGCGCTTTTCGTTTCGGCGGGCAAAAATACGCAAAATACGGCAAGCCCCGTTTGCCGCCTCCTGTGCCACTTTCATCTCCGCGTAACGCAAGATCTTCGGCTCGACAGCTTCAT
>CAVJTV010000005.1:0-39080 GCA_963652435.1 Desulfovibrionaceae bacterium
AAAGCCATTTCTACGAGTGTGGAAACGGAAGAAAGCGGACTTTCCGGTATAAAAACGAAAAAAGGCTGCGCCGTAAACCTACGACACAGCCTTTCTTCTGACATCATTCAAGATTAGTTTCGGAAAACGAGGCCGTCGCCTTCTCGGTCGATAACGATCGGGCGGTCTTTGTCTATCTTCATTCCGAGGATTTCTTTCGAAAGCTCGTTGAGGACATACCTCTGTATGGCCCGTTTCACGGGACGTGCGCCGAACTGAGAGTCGTAGCCCACATCCGCGATGAAGTCGACAGCCGCGTCGGTAAAATTCAGAGCAACGCCATTGCCCGCCATCGTCTTCTTCACGCCATTGAGCTGGAGGGTGACAATCTTACGTATCTCCTCCTCGTTCAACGGGGTGAACATGATGATCTCGTCGATACGGTTCAGGAACTCCGGACGGATAGACTTCTTCAGAAGCTCGAGCACCTGCACGCGGGTTTCGTCGATCACCTTCTCGCGGTTCTCCGGCGTAATCTTCTCGAAGCTCTCGCGAATAAGCGACGAACCCATATTGCTGGTCATGATGATAATCGTGTTCTTGAAGTTCACCACACGCCCCTTGTTGTCGGTCAGACGACCGTCGTCCAATACCTGCAAGAGGATATTGAAGACATCCGGATGCGCCTTCTCTATCTCGTCGAAAAGGACAACGGAGTAAGGCTTACGGCGTATTGCTTCCGTCAGCTGACCGCCCTCATCGTAGCCCACGTATCCCGGAGGCGCACCGATAAGACGTGTCGCGCTGAACTTCTCCTGATACTCGCTCATGTCGATACGCGTCATGCTGTTCTCGTCGTCGAACAGATATTCCGCCAACGCCTTGGCAAGCTCCGTCTTGCCGACACCTGTCGTGCCGAGGAAGATGAACGAACCGATGGGTCGCTTCGGGTCTTGCAGCCCCGCACGGCTACGACGCACGGCGTCGGCAATGGCTGTGATGGCCTCGTCTTGCCCAATCACACGCGTATGCAGCTCGTCTTCCAGGCGGAGCAGCTTCTCGCGCTCGCTCTGCATCATCTTGCTGACGGGAATGCCTGTCCAGCGCGACACCACGTCGGCAATGTCTTCGCTGTCGACCTCCTCCTTTATCATGGCTGCGCCGCCCTGCATCTCGTGCAGCTTTGCCTGTATCTCCTTTATCTCTTCTTCCTTCGCCTTCAGCTTGCCGTAGCGTATCTCGGCAACCTTGCCATAGTCGCCCTCGTGCTCTGCCTTGTCGGCCTCGAACTTCAGGTTCTCGATGTCGATCTTGTTCTGCTGAATCCGGTTGATCTGCTCCTTCTCGTTTTCCCACTGCGCCTTCTGCTTGTTCTCCTCTTCTTTGAGGTTGGCAATCTCCTCGTTGAGCTGCTCCAGCTTCGTGGTGTCGTTCTCGCGTTTGATGGCTTCGCGCTCTATCTCCAGCTGTTTGATACGACGCGAAACTTCGTCGAGCGATTCGGGCACAGAGTCGACCTGCATACGCAGACGGGCAGCCGCCTCGTCCATAAGGTCGATGGCCTTGTCCGGCAGGAAACGGTCTGTGATGTAACGCGACGAAAGCTGCACGGCAGCAATGATGGCGTCGTCTTTGATACGCACCTTATGATGGTTCTCGTACTTTTCCTTCAAGCCTCTAAGGATTGATATCGTGTCCAGCTCGTCAGGCTCGTCCACCATCACAATCTGGAAACGACGTTCCAATGCCTTGTCTTTCTCGAAGTATTTCTGATACTCGTCCAGTGTGGTTGCACCGATGGCGCGCAGCTCGCCACGCGCCAAGGCAGGTTTCAAGATGTTGGCAGCATCCATCGCGCCGTCGCTCTTGCCTGCGCCCACCAGCGTGTGTATCTCGTCGATGAAAAGGATAACCTCGCCGTCGGACTTCGTCACCTCGCCCACAACAGACTTCAGCCTCTCCTCGAACTCTCCTTTATACTTTGCGCCGGCAATCAGCGCACCCATGTCGAGTGAGAATATCTGTTTCGACTTCAGGTTTTCCGGCACGTCGCCGCGCACAATACGATGCGCCAACCCTTCGGCAATGGCTGTCTTGCCCACACCCGGCTCGCCGATAAGGATAGGGTTGTTCTTTGTACGACGACTCAATATCTGAAGCACACGGCGGATCTCGTCGTCACGCCCGATAACCGGGTCGAGTTTTCCGCTGCGGGCACGTTCGTTGAGGTTGATGGCATACTTGCTCAGCGAGTCGTAGGTGTCTTCCGCCGACTGGCTCGTCACTTTGTTTCCCTTACGCAACTCTCCGATAGCCATCTCAAGCTCTTTCCCCGTAACGCCGGCATCTTTCAGCATCTGCGAAGCCGTGCTCTTTACTTCAAACAAAGCGAGGATGATATGCTCCAAAGAGACATACTGGTCGCCCATCTTGCCGGAATAATCGATAGCTTTCTGCAACACTGCGTTCGATTCGTTCGACAGGTAAGGCTCGCCGCCGGACACCTTCGGATAGGATTCTATCTGACGGTCCAGCGTCATGTTCAAATTCTGGATGTTCACACCCAGCTTTTGGAAGAGGAAGTTCGTAATGCTTTCGCCCGTCATAATGACAGCCTTCAGCAAATGCACAGGCTCGATTGTCTGCTGGTTGTTCTTCTGAACCAACTGCACCGCCTGCTGAACAGCCTCTTGCGATTTGATTGTAAAACTGTTTAGATTCATAACTATATACCGTTTATTTGTTGTTTTATCCGTTTATATTCACTGCACACAGTTCTACAAAACGAATACCACCGCCCAAAGCAAGCCATTTTGTCAGCATGGGAAAACGCCTCGGTGCTTTTCTCTGCTCATTACGAATAATGTCATACCTTCGTGCCCGTGCATATTATTATCAACAACACATAAAAAGAAGAAGAATGAAAACATCTTTGACGTTCGCAGCCTTGTCTCTTGCGCTGCTTTGTTCTTGTCAGTCCGGTGATGGCTGGCAACGGCTATTCAACGGTAAAGACCTTACCGGTTTCAAACAATTAAATGGCGAAGCCCCTTATAAGGTGGAAGACGGTTGTCTTATCGGTGTTTCTGCAACAGGTCAGCCAAACAGTTTCATGGTTACCGAGCAGGAATACGGCGATTTTATCCTGGAGTTTGAAGCTCTGTGCGATCCGTCGTTGAATTCGGGCGTGCAGTTCCGCAGCGAGAGCCGCCCGGACTATCAGAACGGACGCGTGCATGGCTATCAGTGTGAGATAGACCCTTCCGACAGAGCTTGGAGCGGTGGTGTTTATGATGAGGCTCGCCGCGGCTGGTTAGCGACGCTCGCCGACAACAAGGCAGGGCAGAAAGCCTACAAGAAAACGGATTGGAACAAATATCGCATCGAAGCTATCGGCAACAATATCCGTATATGGCTGAACGGCGTGAACACGGCAAATCTGTATGACGACGAAACGACAAAAGGATTTATCGCATTTCAAGTACACGGAATAGGAAACAATGCCGACCTGGAAGGAAAGGAGATAAGATGGCGTAACATCCGTATAAAGACGGAAAACCTGGAGGCTGAGCGTATGCAGGGCACGCTTGCTCCGGAAGTAAACCGTATCCCGAACTATCTTACCGAAAACGAGAAGGCTGACGGATGGAAGCTGTTGTTTGATGGAAAGACATCCGCGGGCTGGCATTGTGCCAACAAAGACTCGTTCCCCGACCACGGATGGACGATAGAAGACGGACAGATGATGGTACATAAGTCGCAGTGGGGTGGCGATGTTGTGAGCGATGGCGAGTATTCGGCATTCGAGCTCAGCGTGGAATTCAAGATCACTCCGGGGGCGAACAGCGGCATCAAATATTTCGCTGTGGAGTCGGATAAACACGACATCCCTGTTTTCGGGTTGGAGTATCAGATATTGGACGACCAGCTTCATCCGGATGCCAAGCTATACACCACCGTCCCCGGCAGCCGTACACTCGCAAGCCTTTATGATCTGATACCGGCAAAGAACAAACGCTTCAATGGTGTCGGCAGCTGGAATCAGGCCGTTGTCAAAGTGTATCCGAACAATCACGTGGAGCATTGGCTGAACGGTTTCAAGACGTTGGAATACGAACGCGGCTCGGAGGCTTTCCGCGAGGCGGTGAAGGGTAGCAAGTATGCCGACCCGTCGTACAACAAGACAGGACCTTTTGGTGAAGCCGTCAAAGGACATATCCTTCTTCAGGATCATGGCGACGACGTTGCTTTCCGCAGCATCAAAATCAGAGAACTGAAATAAGCAGGCAGGTTATTCTGTGCGAAGGAAACAGCATAAGACAATAGGGCTGCGCACCTCTTGAACGGTGCGCTCCGTGGAGGTCAGTATATGAAACGTATACAGACCTTCGTAGTTTTTACGGACCGTCTCAAGGTCTTTGTCCGTAGTGAAGAAGAACCCCTCGCGGGGCATCTCCTGCTCGAAGTTATGGAAGCGGTTGCCAAGGTAGAAGTTCAGCCCGTAAAGATTGCGATACACCTTGAGGTTGTTCATCACGTACATATTGTCTTTGTCCAATGGATATTCCTTCATCACCCTTTCGGCAAACGGACGGACGGAACCCGTCTTGCGGATACCGCGCATAACGACACCGTCGACCAGCAGGTTAATCGCGAAGGTCAGGGCAATCGTTGCGTACAATATCTTGATGTTTGTCTTCCTGAACATTTGGTAAATCACCGTGATGAGGGCAAGACATACGGCGGCGACGATACAAACGGTAAGGCTGCCGGCAGCAGTGAACATAGAGGAAACGGCTTCCACCTGACTGAGCGTGGAAAGACGGGAGGTGTATCCCGCTGCAATATCGGAAGGGTTGATGACTCCTGCCATGGTCAGACCGGCGGCAATCAGCACCACTGCCGTGACGAAGACAAGAAATGCCGCAAACACGCGGGTGACCTTCGTGCGGTATTCCGTAATGTAGAGAGCATACTGTGCCAGGAAGATGGCAATGAACGGATAGGCAGGCATAAGATACACGCTTCTCTTGCTCGACGGCAGACTGTAGAAAAAGATGATGCAGACCAATGCCACGAGGCTGAACAGCTTCTCTTTTTCCATGGAGAGAACACTGCGCCAAGCATCTTTCATAAGCTGAGGGATAGGCATGCGCAACTTACACTTCAATCCGAACAGGGAGAAGACGAAGAACACGGTCCACGGGACGAAGCCGCCTGCCAAGGTCGCGAAGTTGTACCACACACCATTCTCGTGCCCCAGCTCATAGTTTATGTCGGGGGTGTCGAGGTGGAAGAACCTCCCGAAGTTCTCGGCAAGCACAACATTGAGGAATCTCTCGCCCCCCTGCTTCCATGCAGCGATATACCACAATAGCGGCAGGAACGACGATGCCACGCCGATATAGAGCAAGGCTTTGAATACCGTTTTAATGCTGTATTTGCGAAGCATCAGCAGATAGATGCCGAAAACAAACAGCGGCAGGATGATGCCGACCGGTCCTTTGGTCAGGACGGCGCAGCCCAGCAGTATGGGGACACCGACAGGCAGCCCCTTCAGCTCCATGCGGTCTTCCCAGCGAAACAGATGATAAAGCCCGATGACGATGAAGGCTGTGAGGAGCATGTCGACACGCGTAGTCATTGCCGCGCGGTGTATCTCCACGCAGGTAAGGAGAAAGAGCGTCGCGATAAATGCCTCCTGAAACCTCAACCTCCGCCCGAAGAATACCAGCGTACATCCCATCAGACAGAAGAATGCAACGGCAGACGGCAGGCGCGAGGTGAACTCCGACACATGTCCGCTCGGATAAGAGAACGCTGCCATCAGCCAATGTGCCATCGGCGGCTTGTAGGCAAACTCGTTGGCATACACTTGCGGAAGCACCCAATTGCCCGTCTCGAGCATGGATATTGCGACGGATGCCTCGCGGGGTTCGCCCTTCGTCGAGAAGTCGCCCAAGCCTATCCACGGCAAGACGGAGATGATACAGATGATGACAACCATCGTTACCGGCTTTTGCAGGTAGAGATATTGTAGTGTCGGTGTACGCATGACCTTTTTCCTTTATTTACGCTCCCAATGATTCTTTGATGGAGGAACGGATAATCTCCGCGTCCTCCTTATTTTCCTTCAGTATGGAAAGGACGAGGTTCAGATAGTTCTCCTTGTTGCTGATGCCGCAGATGCCGCAGAGCCGGCTTTGCGGAAGCATTCCCTTCTGGTTGTACACGCGGAGGATGCTCTTATAGTCTCCCTTCTCCACGTATCGGGTGAACTTGTCTTTCAAGCTGCGATATATCCCGTCGACGTGCATGTTGAGGCAAATGCTCTCGACATGCTCCGTAAGCTGTTCGACGGTCGTTATCTTCTTGTCGACGGTCGTCTCGAGCTTACGGCGGACGCGGTGCTTGGCATGAAGGATCACCTGGCTTTCCAGATCCTTTTCAAACAGCTTGACCACATTCTCCTTCACCTCTTCGAACACCTGCTCGGGGTCTTTCATCAGACGGCGGGCAACCGTCTTGATGACGGGTTCGAGCATAAGCAGGTTTTCCACCTCTGCCACGTCGGGGACGAAGATATGCTGCTCGCGCAGATAGTCTATCTCTCCCTGCGTGCGGCGGTCGCGGTCCACGATGCCCATCGAGTCCAGCGTATGGAAATCCTGCAACTGGCGGAAGGCTTTCGTTGTCTCGATCACCTTTTGGCAGCCGCCCATCGGCTTGACAAGGAAGTCGGGGAAGATAAGCGGGTAGAGGCGGTTGTCGATGCTGTTGGTGTTGGTCCCTTCGACAAAGAGGATAGGTCGTCGGCTTCCGAGGATGTCGATATACACTTCCTCGGGCAGACTGCCGCTCTCTTCTATCATGCGGTAGTCCCACATGCGGGCATCGGCATCGTAATCCCTTATCCATATCCGCTTGCTTTCGGGGCGGGAAGTGGCGAAGTCGATGTCGTGTGTCAGATACACATACGTGCAGTCGGGCCGCAGGGCTTCAATCTCGTCCCACAAAACGTTCTTGATGGAGTTGTGGAGCAGTATCTCCGGCTCTTCGATGATGAGCAACTCAGAGGGGCGGGCACAGAGCACCGCGCCGATAAGGTAGAACACAATCTTCTCGCCGTCGCTCATCCTGCCGGCGTTGTACGTGCTCCCGTCGCGACCGACAGAGGCAAGCTCGACGAACCCCGACTTGCGCACCAGGCGGTTGTGGGGAAACATCTTCTCCCATACAGTCTGTATGCGGTCTATCTTCGTGACGGGCGGAACGAGGTCGGCATGCCGCTTGCATGCCTCCTTATAGCTTACCGCCGCTTCAAACTCTTCGCGCTGCAGGCGAAGCGTCAGCTTCTCGTATTCCGAGAGATTTGACTTCTCCCCGCCGCAGAGAAACAGCGAATGCAGTCCTGAGATCATCTCGGCATTATCTCTGTAGCGTCTCTGCAGATCCCTGCCGAACGAGCTTTTGCCGGCTCCGTTGGCTCCAATCACAACCAGCACCTTCGTGTCGACCACAACGGGTGACGGTGCGTTCTGTTTGGCGGGAAGAATCAGTTCCATATATGTTCTTTTTGCTTAGTAAGCCCGTGCGAACAATACGCGCTGCGAGGAAGGCTTACCGGTGACCATACATTTGCCCGGGGTCTTGTCGCCTTCCAGCGGGATACAGCGGATTGTTGCCTTAGTTTCGTTCTTGATGAGTTCTTCCGTTTCGGGCGTGCCGTCCCAGTGTGCCATGATGAAGAGACCTTCCTCGATCTTTTCCTTGAACTCTTCGTAGGTGTCGACAGTGACGGTGTGAGCCTCGCGGTGGGCAAGAGCCTTGCGGAAGATGTTCTTCTGGATCTCCTCCAAGAGGTTCTGCACGTAGTCTTCGATGCCGTCGCAGGAGACTGTCTCCTTCTCGAGCGTATCGCGGCGCATCACTTCGATGGTGTTGTTTTCCATATCGCGTCCGCCCATAGCCAGGCGCACGGGGACACCCTTCAGCTCATACTCGGCAAACTTCCATCCCGGCTTCTTGTTGTCCGCATCGTCGAACTTGACGGAGATGCCTCTCTTCTTCAGTCCGGCAACGATGCCGCTCACCTTCTCGCTTATCTCGCCGAGCTGCTCCATGCTGCGGTAGATGGGGACAATCACCACCTGGATGGGGGCGAGGTGCGGCGGGAGCACCAAGCCGTTGTCGTCCGAGTGTGCCATTATGAGCGCACCTATAAGACGGGTAGACGCTCCCCAGGAGCTTGCCCAGGCATAGTCTGTCTTGCCGTCTTTGTCGATGAAAGTAACGTCGAACGCCTTGCCGAAGTTCTGCCCGAGGAAGTGCGACGTCCCTGCCTGCAGGGCTTTCCCGTCCTGCATCATGGCTTCGATGGTGTATGTGTTCAAGGCTCCGGCGAAACGTTCGCTGTCAGACTTCACGCCTCTTACGACAGGCATTGCCATATAGTTCTCCGCAAAGTCGGCATATACGCCCTGCATCTTCCGCGCTTCCGCCTCAGCCTCTTCGCGGGTGGCGTGGGCGGTATGCCCTTCCTGCCAGAGGAACTCTGCCGTGCGCAGGAACAGACGCGTGCGCATCTCCCAGCGCATGACGTTTGCCCACTGGTTGCAGAGGATCGGCAGGTCGCGGTAGGAGTGTATCCAGTTGCGGTAGGTGTTCCATATTATTGTTTCCGATGTCGGGCGGATGATAAGCTCTTCCTCCAGCTTGGCTGCTGGGTCGACCACCACGCCCGTACCGTCGTGGTTGGTCTTGAGGCGATAATGCGTAACGACGGCACATTCCTTTGCGAAGCCTTCCACGTGCTCTGCCTCGCGGCTCAGGAACGATTTCGGGATGAGCAACGGGAAGTAGGCATTCACGTGCCCCGTCTCTTTGAACATACCATCGAGGATACGCTGCATCTTCTCCCAAATAGCGTATCCGTAAGGTTTGATAACCATACAACCG
Organism: Desulfovibrionaceae bacterium; assembly: GCA_963652435.1. GTDB lineage: Bacteria > Bacteroidota > Bacteroidia > Bacteroidales > Tannerellaceae > Parabacteroides. Next base: position 8,938 of record CAVJTV010000005.1, read on the forward strand.
CGCACCGCAGAGTTCTCCGCCAAGTCCGCCTTAATAACCAGATCCTGGTACCATTGAGAGTAGTTTTCACTTCTCTTGGTCAGTTCTTTCAGCTCTTTTGCCATCTTGTTCTCTTATAATTCTTGTTTGTTTTCAATGATTTCTGTCACGCCGCGCAAATGTACGAATTTATTCAGTCGCCGTTTAGGGGCTTATCCATTTCTTCCGCCGCCACCGCTCCCGCCGTCGTTCTGAACATTTGCAGGAGCATTTTCCGACCCCGTGCGGAGCCCAAACATTTTGCAGGAGCAAAGAACCACCCCGGTGCAGAGCTCCTGCAGGCGGGAGATTCCGGAACAAGTCCGTCATGACAGCTAATGCGTGGCGGGGCTTTGCGAGCACGTCGTGAGCCTTTAACTTATTAAATACATCCGGTATGCGGGTATGGAATAAATGTATACTTTTGCGCCTTGGAAACAACGAAATAATACAAAGAAGAAGATGGCTGAGGCAAAACAGATTAAACGCGCGCTGGTCTCCGTGTTTCACAAAGAGGGACTGGATGAAATCTTGAAGAAGCTCCACAGCGAAGGTGTGACGTTCCTGTCGACCGGTGGAACCCGTACATTTATCGAATCATTAGGCATACCGTGCGACGCGGTGGAAGACTTGACGGGCTATCCGTCTATCCTCGGTGGGCGTGTGAAGACGCTTCACCCGAAGGTTTTCGGTGGCATCCTTAACCGCAGAGACAACGCGGGCGACAAGGAGCAGATTGCGCAATACGAAATACCGGAGATCGACCTCGTGATTGTCGACCTCTATCCGTTTGAAGAGACTGTGGCTTCGGGAGCAGACGAACAGGCTATAATAGAAAAGATAGATATAGGCGGCATCTCGCTGATACGTGCCGCTGCGAAGAACTACCGCGACGTGGTGATTGTTGCCTCGAAGGCACAGTATGCCCCGTTGCTGAAGCTGCTCGACGAGAAAGGCGCGAAGACCACGGAGGAAGACCGCCGCTGGTTCGCGAAAGAGGCGTTTGCCGTTTCTTCGGGCTACGACTCGGCGATATTCAACTATTTCGACGGCAGCGAAGGCTCGCACCTTCGTGTTGCCATCGACCATCCGATGCACCTGCGCTACGGCGAGAACCCTCACCAGGCTGCGAAATACTTCGGACGGTTTGACGATATGTTCACACAGATTCACGGCAAGGAGATCTCGTATAACAACCTGCTCGACATCGATGCGGCAGTGGGGCTTATCGACGAGTTCAGCGAGTTGACGTTTGCCATCCTGAAGCACAACAACGCCTGCGGCATAGCTTCGCGACAGACAGTGCTCGAGGCATGGAAAGATGCCCTGGCGGGTGACCCTGTGTCTGCCTTCGGCGGCATACTTATCACCAATGCCACGATAGACAAGGCGGTGGCAGAGGAGATCAACCAGATATTCTTCGAGGTTGTCATTGCCCCGAAGTATACCGACGACGCATTGGATGTGTTGATGCAGAAGAAAAACCGCATTATCCTCGTCCGCAAGGAAGCGAAGACAAGCTCTCGGCAGTTCCGCTCGCTCCTTAACGGCGCGCTTGTGCAGGACAAAGACTTGAGCATTCAGACGGAGGCAGACCTCGAACCTATGAGCGACAAGAAACCCTCGGCACGCGAGACGGAAGACCTTCTGTTTGCCAACAAAATAGTAAAGCACAGCAAGTCGAACGCCATCACTCTGGTGAAGAACAAGCAGCTTTGCGCAAGCGGCATCGGACAGACTTCGCGCGTGGACTCCCTGAAGCAGGCGATAGAGAAGGCTCACTCTTTCGGGTTCGACCTTCACGGGGCAGTAATGGCATCGGATGCTTTCTTCCCCTTCCCCGACTGCGTAGAGATAGCAGACAAGGCAGGTATCACTGCCATCATACAGCCGGGCGGCTCGGTGAAAGACAATCTGTCTGTCGACTACTGCAACGCTCACGCCCAGGCAATGGTAAAGACGGGTGTCCGTCATTTCAAACACTAATAAAAAACGACGAAATAAAATGGGACTGTTTTCTTTTACTCAGGAACTGGCGATGGACCTCGGTACGGCGAACACCATCATCATACATGATGGCAAGATCGTTGTAGACCAGCCGTCGGTGGTTGCCTTCGACCGTCGCACGGACAAGGTGCTGGCGGTAGGAGAGATGGCACGTCAGATGCACGGGAAGACGCACGAGAACATACTCACCATACGTCCGCTTCACGACGGGGTGATAGCAGATTTCTTCGCTGCCGAGCAGATGATACGTGGCATGATAAAGATGGTGAACACGAAGCATCATTGGTTTTCCCCTTCACTTAGGATTGTGGTTTGTATCCCGTCGGGGAGCACGGAGGTGGAGATCCGTGCCGTGCGCGACTCTGCCGAGCATGCCGGAGGACGTGACGTGTATATGATATACGAGCCTATGGCTGCGGCGATAGGTATAGGTGTCGATGTGGAAGCTCCGGAAGGAAATATGGTGGTCGACATAGGTGGCGGCACGACGGAGATTGCAGTCATCTCTCTTGGCGGCATCGTCTCCAACAAGTCTATCCGCATTGCCGGCGACGAGCTTACGGCAGATATTATGGAGTATATGCGTCGCCAACACAACGTGAAGATTGGCGAGCGCACAGCCGAGCTGATAAAGATCAACGTAGGCTCTGCCCTGACATATCTCGACAATCCGCCTGATGATTATGTTGTGCATGGTCCGAACCAGATGACTGCCCTGCCGATGGAAGTGCCCGTCTCGTATCAGGAGATTGCCCACTGCCTCGACAAGTCCATCTCCAAGATGGAAGCCGCCATCCTCGGTGCGCTTGAGAACACACCTCCCGAGCTGTATGCCGACATTGTGCGCAACGGAATATATCTGGCAGGTGGCGGCGCATTGATGCGCGGGCTCGACAAGCGTTTTACGGATAAGATAAATATCCCGTTCCATATCGCAGACGACCCTCTGCATGCTGTTGCAAAAGGCACGGGTGTAGCTCTGAAGAATATAGATAAGTTTAATTTCCTTATCCGATAAAACATCGGTTGGTGGTGGATAACCGGCAATCGGCAATGAGGTCACACGCCTTTCATTTGTCCGCAGCCTGTTATCCATTGTTTGTTTACTATAGCGTTGTATGCGAAGGCTGCTGGAGTTTTTGATAGGAAACAGGCATTGGTTTCTGTTTGTCTTTCTCGAGATTGTTTCGTTCGTGCTCATCTACCATAATAATGCGTATCAGCGAAACATCATCTTTGGTTCGGCAAACATTGTGACCGGTAGCATTTCTTCCATTGCCACTTCCGTATCCTCTTATATGGATCTGCGCGAAAAGAACGCGGAGCTGCTCAGAAGAAACGGACAGCTGGAGATGGATTTGCTCCGCCTTCAGGACCGTATGGATATGCTGGTAGCCGACACGCTTTCCTTCAATGGCTTTGCCGCAGACTCGACGGAGAGGTTTCCTTACGATTTTATTGCGGCAGAGGTGGTGAACAACAGCGTGAGCCATGTTGCAAACTACATAACAGTGGACAAAGGTCGCCGCGACGGTATCGCTCCCGACATGGGTGTCGTTTCCGAAAAGGGCGTGGTGGGGATTGTCTCCACCGTGTCGGACCGCTTCTCGGTGGTTATCCCGCTGCTTAATCCCAAGTCGCGGCTAAGCTGCAAGGTGTTGGGCGGAAGTTATTTCGGCTCGCTGAACTGGGACGGTCACGATGTGCGCTATGCCAACTTGGAGGAGCTTCCGCGGCATGTGGAGTTTCAGAAGGGCGACACGATTGTGACGAGCGGCTATTCGAGTGTGTTTCCGGCAGGGCTGATTGTGGGCATTGTCTCCGACTTTGAGAAGCAGCACGACGACAACTTCTTCACATTGGAGGTGAGGCTGTCGACAGATTTCACATCGCTGAGCAGTGTGAGGATCATCCGGAACTATCATCAGGCGGAACAAAGAAACGTAGAACAGGAGGCGAAGAAGAATGATTAATCTGTTGCGTGGTGGCATTTATTTCGTTGTGTTGGTGTTGCTCCAGGTGCTTGTCCTGAACAATATCCACTTCTTGCGGGTAGCGACGCCGTTCGTGTATCTCTACTTCATTCTGAAGATGCCGGTAGGGATGGCTCGCGACGTAACTGTCTTGTCTTCTTTTCTGCTTGGGCTGACCATCGATATGTTTTCGAACACTATGGGTATGCATGCCGCAGCAACAACGTTGGCAGGGTTCTTGAGCGGACCGCTGATCAGCTTGTTCATGGGAAAAGACCTGCCCGAAGGTGTTTATCCTTCTTATAAAACGTTCGGGTTCGGGGGATTTTTCCGTTACACACTTTCGGTCGTGGTGATACATCATGTCACGCTCTTCATGATCGAGTCGCTTACACTGTTCGATCCTTTGTTTCTTGTGATACGTATCTGTGGAAGTGTGGTGGCGACAACCGTTTTGATTTGTACGATAGAAGCATTCAACATAGAGACGCAGGAGAGTGACGAATAACGCGAAGTATACGCTTGGAAACAGACGCTACGTGATGATTGGTGCCGTGGCTCTGTTGGTTCTCGTCTTTATTGTCCGTTTGTTCCATCTTCAGGTGGTGGAAAACGACTATAAAGCATGGGCAGACAGCAATGCGTTTCTGAAGAAGACACTCAATCCCTCGCGTGGAATGATATACGATCGCAACGACAAGCTCCTTGTCTACAATCAGCCAGCCTACGATGTCATGCTTGTCATGCGTGAGGTGCAACCTTTCGATACGCTCGACTTCTGCGATATCCTCAACATAACGAAGGAGCAGTTCGACCGGCAGATTGCCAACATCAAAAACCGCCGGCTCAATCCAGGCTATTCGTCGTATGTCCCGCAGCTCTTTATGAATCACCTCTCGGCGCAGGAATGCGGCGTGTTGCAGGAGAAGCTGTATAAGTTCCCCGGGTTTTATATTCAGAACCGCACCATCCGCCAGTACGACTATCCTTACGCGGCACATGTGCTGGGAAACATTGGGGAAGTGAACCGGCGGGATATTGAGGAGGATGATTACTACGTGCAGGGCGACTATTCCGGTAGGGCAGGGGTGGAGCGTTCCTACGAGAAGGTGCTTCGTGGAGAAAAGGGGATTGAGATACTTCTCCGTGATGTTCACGGACGTATAAAAGGACGCTACGACGACGGGAAGAGCGATATTCCACCGGTTTCGGGCAAGAGCCTCAAGCTCTCGATAGACATCGACCTGCAGGCATACGGCGAGAAGCTGATGCAAAACAAGGTGGGGAGCATCGTGATGATTGAGCCCGAGACGGGCGAGGTGCTTTGTATGGTGTCTTCGCCAAACTATGATCCGAGCTTGCTTATCGGACGTCAGAGGGGAAAGAATCACAAGATGCTGGAAGAAACTCCCGGAACACCGCTTATCGACCGTTCCATTTCCGGCTTCTATCCCCCGGGCTCAACGTTCAAGCCTACGCAGGGACTGATCTTCTTGCAGGAGGGAGTGATAACGCCCGAGACGATGTACACCTGTGCACATGGATACACGTATTCGCCCGAACGGCGACCTGCCTGCCACGGACATCCTTCGCCGCTTAACTTGGTGGCGGCACTGGCAACCTCGTGCAACTCTTACTTCTGTTGGGGGCTGCATGATATGCTTGACAGTCGCCGACGTTATCCGAGCATACAGAAAGCTTTTGAGGTATGGAAAAACCATATCGTCTCGATGGGATACGGCTATCCGTTGGGAATCGACCTGCCCGGGGAAAGGCGGGGCTTTATCCCGAACAGCAAGTTCTACGACAACTATTATCACCGTTGGGTGTCTGCCTCCGTCATATCCATTGCCATCGGGCAGGGCGAGGTGGCAGCAACGCCGCTTCAGATATGTAACCTTGCGGCAACGATTGCCAACCGAGGCTATTTCATCACGCCGCACGTCGTGAAAGAGATACAAGACGCTCCGTTGGATACGCTCTATACGAACAGGCGATACCCTACGGTAGAAAAGAGACACTACGACGTGGTGGCAGAAGGTATGCGGGCTGCAGTGATGGGCGGCACTTGTCGGGCTGCGGCAATCCCCGGCATCGAGGTATGTGGCAAGACGGGTACGGCTGAGAACCCTCACGGAAAAGATCACTCGGCATTCATAGGCTTTGCCCCATATAAAGAGCCGAAGGTGGCTGTCTGCGTGTATGTGCAGAACGGAGGCTTCGGAGCTGCGTTCGGTGTGCCTATCGGCAAGCTGATGATGGAATATTATCTGAAAGGCGAGATACTGCCAGAAGACAAGGCTTTGGAAGAAAGGATGGTCAATTCGGTGGTGACAGAAGAACAAACATATTATCTACCCGGTTATGGGATACAAAAGGAGAGAGTTGTGGAAAACGATTGATTGGCTGACCGTGGTGCTTTATGTGCTGATGGTGGTTGCCGGTTGGTTTGCCATTTGCGGTGCCAGCTTCGAGTTCGACAGCGCGAGTCTGTTCGACATACACGGACGCCCGGGCTCGCAGCTGATATGGATTGGTATATCCGTCGTTGCCATCTTTGTCGTGCTTATGCTCGACAGCGACTTCTTCGATCTCTTCGGCTATTTCATTTATGCTGCGGTCATCGCCCTGCTGATAGTCACAATCTTTGTCGCGCCCAACATCAAAGGGTCTCACTCGTGGCTCCAGATAGGGTCTTTCCGTCTTCAGCCTGCCGAGTTTGCCAAGTTTGCGACGGCACTGGCAGTGGCAAAGCTGATGAACTCGTATGGCTTCCGGCTGACCACGCCAAAGAACTTCGCCCTTACGCTTATGCTCATTTTCCTGCCGATGATGTGTATCATACTGCAAAAGGAAATGGGGTCGGCATTGGTCTACCTGGCTTTCTTCTTCGTGCTCTACCGTGAAGGTATGTCGGGATATATTCTGCTCTTGGGGCTGTGTATGGTTTCATTCTTCGTGACGGGCATGAAGTTTTCCGATGTGATGGTGGGGGCGACAGACATGGCGACCATGATTGTCTCGTCGATGATACTTGCCATATCCTTCTTCCTTGTGGCTACGGTCAGGAAAGACAAGCTGACTTTAAAGATTATGGCAGCGACGACGGCAGCCTCGTACCTTGTTGCATACATGGTCTCCCTTTTCGTTCCGGTGAACTTCGCATGGGTGTCGGTCGCTTTGGTATGTCTCTTGGTTGTCTACCTGCTGTGTCTTTCCTTTTACCACTGGGTGTGGCATTATGCGTTGATTGCAGTGTTTGCCTTGTGCTCGATGGCGTTCATGTATTCCTTGGATTATGTGTTCAGTGAGGTTTTGGAGCCGCATCAGCAGGTGCGCATAAAGGTGTCACTGGGATTGGAAGACGACCCCACGGGGGCAGGGTATAACGTCAACCAGTCGAAGATTGCCATCGGGTCGGGCGGACTAACGGGGAAAGGCTTTCTGAACGGTACGCAGACAAAACTCAAATACGTGCCCGAGCAGGAGACCGACTTCATCTTCTGCACCGTCGGCGAGGAGTATGGCTTTGTCGGCTCTGCGCTTGTCGTCGTTGTGTTCGGAATATTTATCATCCGGCTTATCGTCCTTTCCGAGCGGCAAGGCAGTGCGTTCGGCAGGGTGTATGGCTACAGTGTAGCTTCCATATTCTTCTTCCACCTTGCCATCAATATAGGGATGGTGACGGGGCTTACCCCCGTGATCGGCATCCCGCTGCCTTTCTTCAGCTACGGCGGCTCGTCGCTCTTGGGCTTTACCGTTCTGCTATTTATTTTCCTTCGGTTGGATGCCTCGCGAAAGGAGCGTTGAACAACGGTCTTTATCGGGAGGATCGACCCTTTTGCCTAAAACGACCGATCGTTTTAAGTAAAAGGACCGATCCTCTGTTTTTTTAAGGTCGGGAAAGCGTTGTCAATCCCTGCGGATTTTCTCCACTTTTAAGCCTATTTCCTCGATGCCCGGCAGCGCGTCGTCGCGCATCCCGTGACGGAAGCCGAACGAGTATAGCCCCGAATGTTCAAATCTGTAGTTTGTCCGAATGGGGAAGCCGGATTGATACAGGGAAATGCCGCTCCCGAGCCACTTCTCGTTTTCGTCAGCCAAGAGACATTCCACGGTGTCTCTCCTCAGCGGTCCGATCGGACGTTCTTCGTATGACAGCAGCCATAGGTTTCGATAAGGATACAGGCTGTTGTTTCGTATCTCTAACGTGAGATTGTAGAGCGAGGTAGTGTCGTCGACTTGAAAAGAGAAATGGAATGTTTTCTCTTTCTTCCAAACAGAGCCGTCGACCACCTGATATTGGTCGTACATGGCATGCTGACGGCACGATGTGCACAGCGCGGCAAAGCCTACGATGGCAAGTGTTTTAAGATTCAGTCTTGTTTTCCGGCTTGCCTTCTGCGGGTTTCGACTTCTGTGGCTTGTCATTGCTTGCTTGTTTGCTGTTGTTCCCTTTCTGCCTCTGCCGGTTTCTTTTGCTCCGATTGTCTCCGCCGTTGTTTTTACTGCTTTCTCCGTTGCTGTTGCTACTGCCGCCACTATTGCTGTTGCCGCTACTGTTGTTTCCTTCGGCACTTCCCGACGGGCGTTTCTTTTTCTTCTTTTTCTTGGCGGAATCAAAACGCGTAACACTATCCTGACCGAGTATGTCGTGAGACTCGCGACCACTCTGCAACTGCTGCTTTGTGTCTGCCTCCAACGAGACGGGCTTATCTCCTCGCTTGTTCATGTTTATCACCTCGAACGCACGCTTTGCAGAGATGGTAACAAGGTTGGCAGCGATGGATTTGTCGGTAGAATATGTGATTTCGTGTTTGAAGATATCCGTCTTGAAGTGATAGTACTTGTTGTCTTTCGTCTCAAGTACGATTTCTCGCGACGGCAAACGTTTCTGTGCCTCCACATACGCATCCACTTCGTAGTTGACGCAACATTTCAGCTTGGCGCATTGCCCTGCCAGCTTCTGCGGGTTCATGGAGATATCTTGATAACGAGCTGCGCTTGTAGCCACCGAAACGAAGCTCGACATCCAGCTTGAGCAGCACAACTCACGTCCGCAAGGACCTATACCGCCGATACGACCAGCCTCCTGGCGCGCTCCGATCTGCTTCATTTCGATACGTACATGAAACGCCTCTGCCAAGACCTTAATCAGCTGACGAAAGTCGACCCTACCGTCTGCGATGTAGTAGAATATGGCTTTGTTGCCGTCGCCTTGATACTCCACGTCGCCGATCTTCATGTTCAGACCGAGGTCTGCCGCTATCTGTCGCGAACGTATCATGGTGGCATGTTCCTTGGCTTTGGCTTCCTCGTATTTCTCCAGATCTGTCGCCTTCGCCTTGCGATACACTTTCTTCGGCTCGTATCCTTCACCCGTCCGTATGTTGTTCTTCTTCATTTGGAGAAGAACCAACTTTCCGGTGAGAGTGACCGTCCCTACGTCGTGCCCGGGAGAGGCTTCCACTGCCACCATATCGCCTTTTTCGAGCGGAATCTTGCTGCTGTTGAGATAGTATCCTTTGCGGGTATTCTTGAACTGCACCTCCACGTAATCGGTCGCGTTCTCCGCATCCGGCACGTCGCAGAGCCAGTCGTAGACGTTCAGTTTATTGTCCTGTATCTTGCTGCATCCCTTTTTCCCCATGCAGCAACTGCCTTTGTATAATTTGAAATCCATTCTATTCTACCAATCCATGGCTTTTGAATACGCGGTGAATTTGTTCGAGGGCGTAGTCGAGCTGTTCTTTCTTGTGGGTAGCCATAAGCGAGAAACGAATCAGTGTATCTTCCGGAGCAACTGCCGGAGCAACCACCGGATTCACGAATACTCCAGCATCAAACAATTCCGTGACGATAAGGAACGTCAGGTCGTTGTCGCGGATAAACAACGGAATAATCGGAGTGGAGGTATGTCCGATCTCGCAACCCATGCTACGGAAACCGTCCAGTGCATAGTTGGTCAGATCCCAAAGGTGCTCTATTCTCTCAGGCTCGCTCAGCATAATATCGAGCGCAGCACCCGCAGCAGCTGTGGCAGCCGGCGTATTGCTGGCACTGAAGATATAAGAACGCGAATGGTGACGCAGGTAGTTGATGGTGTCTTTGTCGGAGGCTATGAACCCGCCGATGGAAGCCAATGACTTGCTGAACGTACCCATGATAAGGTCCACGTCGTCGGTCACGCCGAAATGGTTGCATGTTCCGCGACCGTGGTCGCCAAGCACTCCCAATCCGTGAGCCTCATCAACCATGATGCTTGCATTGTATTTCTTTGCGAGGGCAACAATCTCGGGCAGCTTGGCAATGTCGCCTTCCATGCTGAACACGCCGTCCATGACAATCAGCTTTATCTTGTCGGGTTCGCACTTCTGGAGCTGCTTCTCCAACGACTCCATGTCGTTGTGTTTATACTTCAGCTTGGTCGAGAACGACAGACGGTGACCTTCAATGATGGAGGCATGGTCCAACTCATCCCACAATATATAGTCCTCTCGCCCTGTCAGGCAGGACACAACACCCAGGTTCACTTGGAAACCTGTCGAATACACAATAGCCTCCTCTTTGCCCACGAACTCTGCCAGACGTTTTTCCAACTGAATATGGAGGTCGAGCGTGCCGTTAAGGAAACGCGAGCCGGCACAACCGGAGCCATATTTCTTGATTGCTTCTATTGCAGCCTCCTTCACCTTGGGATGGTTCGTCAGTCCCAAATAGGCGTTCGAGCCGAACATCAACACTTTCTTGCCGTTGATGGTCACCTCCGTGTCCTGATCGCTTTCAATCGTTCTGAAATAAGGGTAGATCCCCGCAGCCATAGCTTTCTGAGGAGCGTCGTACTTTGATAATTTCTCTTGTAATAGTTTCATGTCATTATAAGGAGAACGGTATTCTCACTAATTAAACTCCCAACATAAAAAACGAAGGATTTGTCACGTGCAATTGTTCACTGTTTTTGGCAAATCCAGTCGCAAAAGTAGTGAAAAAACAACAGGTGGTAATCGTAGTGCTTCAAAAGTTTTACAAATGCGCTATTTTTGTCGCTTCAATCTAACAAACAGTCAGAATGGAAAGAAAGGGCATAAAGGTGCACGCGATAATAAATCCCATCTCCGGTGTCGGCTCGAAGAGGAAGATTCCCAAGATGATTGAGCAGATATGCGAGAAGGGCGGCTGCACGTTGGATATTTCCTTCACCGAATACGCAGGGCATGCCAGCAGTCTGACAAGGAAAGCCATCGACGAGGGCGCAAACTGCATCATTGCCGTAGGCGGCGACGGCACGGTGAACGAGGTTGCCCGTGCGATGGTCCATTCCGACGTTGTCTTGGGGATTGTGCCCAAAGGGTCGGGCAACGGACTTGCCCGCGAGCTTCATATACCGATGGATGTGAGGCGGGCAATAGAGCTGATAATAAAAGGGCACGTATCCACCATCGACTGCTGCAAGGCAAACGGTCGTGTGTTCTTCTGCACCTGCGGGGTCGGCTTCGATGCGGCGGTGAGCCAGAAGTTTGCCGGCGAGAAGCGGCGCGGCTCTCTTACATACATAAAGAGCACCATCGAGGAGTATCTCAGCTACGAGCCGGAGGTGTACGAGCTGTCGGTAGACGACAGGACGATTACGGAGAAGGCTTTCCTCGTGGCTTGTGCCAACGCTTCGCAGTATGGCAACAACGCCTTCATTGCCCCTCATGCCAACATTCAGGACGGGCAGATGGATCTGACGATACTCTCTCCCTTCACTCCCTTGGACGTTGCACCTCTCGCCATACAGCTGTTCACGAAGCAGATCGACCGCAACAGTAAGATCAAGACGATGAAAGCCCGCAGGGTAACAATCATACGTCAGCACCCTGGGGTTATGCACCTCGACGGAGAGCCTGTCATGGCTGAGAGCCGCATAGACATATCCGTCATACCGCAATCGCTAAGGGTGATAACGCCCGAGGCGGTGTCCTTCACCGAAGAAGTGCAGAACCTGTTCGGCGAGGTGACGCGCTTCTTCGACAAGAAGCTCCCTTACATATTTAGGTAAAACTCTCCGGTCAGTGTGATGTATTGCGGGGTGTAGCGGTGGCACGCCTCTTCGATCACCAGCGTGTCGTGGCTTCTCCTTTTCGCTTCAGCATCCAATCCCGACAGCTCGACAAGCAGACGTTTGGGTGAAGCTCCGCGCACGGGTATCACGTCCGTTTGCCTAAGGATGAAGAGCGCGTTCTCTCGGGCAGACTTTTCCACCTCCGTAAGCGCACCGAAAGGAAGCACCAGGGCTATGCGCCCTGAGGGGGAGAGCATCGAGGCGGCATCCCGCACCAGCTCCCGCAGCGGCAGGCTGTCCGTATGACGTGCTGCCGTGCGCCGGCTGTCGGGGCATTTGAGGGAATTGACGAAATAGGGTGGGTTGGACACAATCAGGTCGTATTTCTTCCCGAAGGCAGCGGCAGCAAACTCCGAGCATGACGTATGCACCACCCGTATCCTTCCGGCAAAGGGCGAAGCCCCGACATTCTCCTCTGCCTGGGCACAGGCATCGCCGTCGATGTCGATGGCATCTATCTCTCCCTCTCCCCGCTGCGCAAGCATAAGGGCAATGACGCCCGTGCCCGTCCCCACGTCGAGAACGGTCTTGCATCCGGACACATCTGCCCAGGCTCCGAGCAGGACGGCATCCGTGCCCACTTTCATGGCGCAACGGTCGTGCCGCACGGTGAATTTCTTGAATTTGAAGTATGGATTTGCCACGGCTCGTCTTAGTTTTCCCCGCCAAAAGTACTGCTTTAGTCTCAAACAAATCCGTGTAGCTCTGCACAGCCGTCGGATACCACAAAAGATGACGTGCCCGACCTGATGTAGTGCTCTGGCGAAGCACCGCCCGATGCTCTGGCGAAGCACGCCCCGATGCCGAGGCGAAGCACGCCCCGATGCCGAGGCGAAGCACCGCCCGATGCCGAGGCGAAGCACCGCTCGGTGCTTCGATGAAGCACAACTATGTCTGGAATCCGAGGGGGTGGTTGTATTTACCCGAAATGCCTTACCTTTGGCGCGTTTTTGCCAATATATAGTAATGAAAGAAAGATTGAAGAGGTTTGCAGAAGAGGCGTACGACGATTTGGACGATAACGTGGGTATTATAATGCCAATCCTTACGGAGTGTGATGCTGATGAAGATTTTTCGGAAGGAATAGACAAGATGGGGAGCGTCGTTCCTGTCCTTCCGCTTAGAAATATGGTGCTTTTCCCGGGTGTTGCCATGCCGGTCATTGTCGGGAGGCCCAAATCCATGCGTCTCTTGAAGGAGGCTGTCCGCAGGAAGGCTTTGATAGGTGTCGTTTGCCAGAAGGATATGGCTACGGAAGATCCGGAGTACAAAGACCTGTACTCGACGGGTGTGATTGCGGATGTTGTCCGCGTGCTGGAGATGCCCGACGGGTCGACCACCGTTATCTTGCAGGGGAAGAAGCGTTTCTCCCTCGAGTCGATTGAAGATACCGAGCCTTATCTGACGGGGAAGATACAGCTGCTGGAAGACACCGTCCCCGACAAGTCGGACCACGAGTTCAAGGCTCTTTTCTCTACCATCAAGGACCAGACGATACGCCTTCTCGGCTCGATGAGCGAGCCGCCGCGCGACCTGATATTCTTCATAAAGAACAACAAGAACGCCCTCTACCTCGTGAACTTCTCATGTAGCAACCTTCCTGGCGGCGCGGCTGAGAAGCAGGGGCTTCTCAGCATCGGCGACCTCAGGGAGCGGGCGTTCCGGCTGTCGTTCATCCTTAACCGCGAGTGTCAGCTGGTGGAGCTGAAGGCTTCCATACAGATGAAGACGCACAAGGACCTGAACCAACAGCAGCGCGAGTATTTCCTCCAGCAGCAGATAAAGACCATCCAGGAAGAGCTGGGAGGCAACATCAACGACATAGAGATAAAAGACCTTCGCGAGAAGGCGAAGAAGAAGAAATGGACGGCAGAGGTGGCTGAAGTGTTCGATAAGGAGGTGCGTAAGTTGGAGAGGCTCAATCAGCAGTCGCCGGACTACTCCGTGCAGATGCAGTATGTGCAGACCATCGTCAACCTGCCCTGGAACGAGTATAGCAAAGACAACTTCAACCTCACGCATGCCCAGAAGGTGCTCGACCGCGACCACTACGGGCTGGACAAGGTGAAGGAACGTATCATCGAGCATCTGGCAGTGCTGAAGCTCAAGGGCGACATGAAGTCGCCCATCATCTGCCTCTACGGTCCTCCGGGAGTGGGCAAGACATCGCTCGGCAAGTCCATTGCCGAGGCTCTGCACCGCAAGTATGTGCGCATCTCGCTGGGCGGACTGCACGACGAGGCAGAGATACGCGGGCATCGCCGCACCTACATCGGTGCCATGTGCGGACGTATCATACAGAACATTCAGAAGGCAGGCAGCTCGAACCCCGTGTTCATTCTCGACGAGATAGACAAGGTGGCGACCGACTTCAAGGGCGACCCTTCCTCCGCGCTTCTCGAGGTCCTCGATCCGGAGCAGAACTCTGCCTTCCACGACAACTACCTCGACATCGACTACGACCTTAGCAAGGTCATGTTCATTGCCACGGCAAACAACCTGAACACCATCTCACAGCCCCTGCTCGACCGTATGGAGCTTATCGAGGTGAGCGGATACATACAGGAAGAGAAGGTGGAGATAGCCGCCCGCCATCTTGTGCCCAAGCAGATGGAGGCGCACGGCATAGAGAAGAAGACGGTGAAGCTCCCGAAGAAGACGTTGCAGGCGATCATTGAGGCGTATACCCGTGAGAGCGGTGTCCGCGAGCTCGACAAGAAGATTGCCAAGATCATGCGCAAGCTGGCACGCAAGATTGCTGCCGGCGAGCCTACGCCTTCGCAAATCACGCCGGAAGACCTGCACGAATACCTCGGGGCGGTGGAGTATAGCCGCGACAAATACCAGGGGAACGAATACGCCGGCGTGGTGACCGGACTGGCATGGACCGCCGTGGGCGGAGAGATACTCTTCGTCGAGTCGAGCCTTAGCCGCGGGAAGGGGTCGAAGCTGACACTGACGGGCAACCTCGGCGACGTTATGAAAGAGTCTGCCATGCTGGCTCTCGAGTATATCCATGCCCATGCCTCCCTTTTCAATATCAGCGAGGATATGTTCGAGAACTGGAACGTGCATATCCATGTGCCCGAAGGAGCCATCCCGAAAGACGGCCCCAGTGCGGGTGTGACCATGGCAACGTCGCTGGTGTCTGCCTTCACGCAACGTAAGGTGAAGAAGAACCTCGCCATGACGGGCGAGATAACGCTGCGCGGCAAGGTGCTCCCCGTCGGCGGCATCAAGGAGAAGATACTCGCTGCCAAACGTGCCGGCATCAAGGAGCTGATATTGTGTAAGGAGAACAAGAAAGACATCGAGGAGATAAATGCCGAATATCTGAAAGGGCTGACGTTCCATTATGTGGAAGACATACGCGAGGTGATAGACCTTGCCCTCCTCGACGAGAAGGTGGAGCACCCCCTGTTCTGACCCTGCGTGTCCGCAATATGGGTAACAATGCCGGTGATTTGTGTTACACCGTCTTTTCTCGTCCGCAATACCTTTGCGCCGGAGATCGGAAATTCAAGGGTGTCTTGAAGGAGTATTCAAGGATGCCTTGAAGGAGGCTTCCGACGCACCCATCATTTTTGTTGTAATGTAAATGGAAATAATGAAGAAGGAATTATTGCTTGTTTTAGGGCTGCTGGCAGGGTCGGCAGTGTATGCCACAGAGCCTGTAGAGCCTACGGAGGTGGACAGTATGATATATTTGCAGGGGGTGGTCGTGTCTGCCAATAAGGTGCAGGTAAACCGCAGCAGCGTGCCCCTCACCGTCTCGGTGGTCAGTCGCGAGCAGATAGAGGAGGGCAGCGAGTCGGCATTGCTCCCTGTGCTCTCGGAGCGCGTCCCTGGGTTGTTCGTGACGGAGAAAGGCGTGACGGGCTTCGGCGTCTCGACAGGCTCGGCAGGGACGGTAAACATCCGTGGCGTAGGGCAGGGCAACAAGGTGTTGATGCTGTTCGACGGTCAGCCGCAGTGGGCAGGTGTGTTCGGGCACTCGTTGCCTGATACGTACGTCGCCTCGGACATTGAGCGTGTGGAGGTCATTCGCGGACCGGGCTCGTTGCTCTACGGGTCGAACGCCATGGGGGGCGTGGTGAATATGATAACCCGCCGGCATATGGAAGACGGGCGGCGCACCCAGGCTCGCGTGATGTTCGGCTCCTATAATACGCAGAAGTATATGGTCAATAATGGCTACAACAAAGGAGGCTTCAGCAGCTTCCTCTCGGTGAACCATGACCGCTCGGAAGGACACAGACAGAACTCGCGCTTCGACATAACCAACGGCTTTGCCAACCTCGGGTATAGGATAAGCGACCACTATAAGACAACCGGCAACCTCAGCCTTGCAAAATACAACACCAAAGACCCGGGGACAACCGCCTCGCCCTTGCTCGACCATGATATGCATATCCTTCGGGGCACGGCATCGTTTGCTTTGGAGAACGGCTACGAACGGCATAGCGGTGCTCTGAGGGTCTTCTACAACTGGGGGCATCACAAGATAAACGACGGGCATGCCGCCAGTGCCGCTCCGCGTCAGTATCTCTTCTATTCCGACGACCATAACACGGGCATTCAGCTCTATCAGTCCTTTCGCCTTGTGGAGGGGAACACGTTCACTGCCGGCATCGACTACAAGAACTGGGGAGGTCATGCCTGGAACGACTCTATAAGCGGAGCAAAGGGAGAAATAGTCCGCAAGACGGTAAACGAGACGGCAGGCTACGCCATCATGCAGCAGGACCTTTTCACCCTCCTCAGCCTCAATGCCGGAGTGCGCTACGAGCATAGCAGTGCGTATGGCGGCGAGTGGGTGCCGCAGGCAGGGTTTGCCCTCCGCCCGTTCGAGGGAAACACCATCAAAGGCTCCTTCTCGAAAGGTTACAGAAGTCCGACGCTCCGCGAGCTCTACATCTCCTATCTCCCTTATTCGAAGGCGAACCCCGACCTTAATCCGGAGAGCATGCTGAGCTACGAGCTCTCTGTCGGACAACATCTCCTCGGCAGCCGACTGTTTGCCGAGCTGACAGCGTTCTATATAGAAGGAAAGGATATGATTTCGGTGGTGAACCGTCAGTTGTCGAACATAGGACGTTTCTATAATAAGGGAGTTGAGGTGGAAGCCGGCTATCAGATACTGGACAATCTCAGTCTGGACATGAACTACAGCTATCTCAACATGAGCAAGGCGGTGATAGCAGCCCCTGCACACAAGCTGTATGCCGGCATGACCTACCGCCCGTGCCGCTTCACCTTCAACCTTAGCGTGCAGTCTGTCTTCGACCTCTACACAACCGTAGGGAACACACCCGAAGACAGCCGCAAGGAAGACTACACTGTCCTCAATGCCCGTGCCTCCTACCGTTTCGGCTCCGAGCGTAAAGGGATGAATCTGTTCGTCAAGGGTGAGAACCTTACGGCAACGCGCTACTCCATCAACGAGGGTTACCCGATGCCAAAGGCAGTGTTTATGGGAGGCATCGACGTGATGTTCTAATCGGCGGGTTTTTTAGAAAGGTACGAACCTTTTGCCCGAAAGGTACGAACCTTTTCGTCAAAAGGTTCGTACCTCCCTAAATGGCTAACCCTTTACCCACCCCCAAAAAGTTAAACCTTTCGATTTTCATCCTTGAGAGCGGACGACGATTTTTAGCGGTTGGCGATGGGTTCCTTATGGCTTAGGATAAGTGTCGACGGCATCTTCTGCAAGGCTTCGTGGCGGTGCTCGGACACATCGTTCCAGCTGTCGTAGCTTATGAGCATGAAGTTGTAGCCGCTCAAGAGGTCTGCCGTCATATCCCTTTCAACGAGAAGGCTCGCTTGTCTGACAGACTGTATGAACCTGCGGATGGAGAACTGTATGTCTTCGCTGCCCTCTGTTGCTCGGCTACTGCGGTCGAGAATGCTCACCGAGCCATGCGTCGTGTGAAGTAGGGAGGAGGCATACTCAAGGATGAAAAGGTCTTTCTCCGAATCGATGACGACAAGTACGTCGCTTGCCCCGACGAACCCTCGGTTCACGAATACACCAACGTCGCAACGGCTCTTACCGATAAACATCTTCGTCTTGTCTTTCAGCAGAGACCCAGGGTAGAACCAAGACTCGGGAGCCTTGAAACGACGGAAGAAACGGTTGTAGAACGACGTGCGGTAGCGGTTTGCCTCTATATCGTCGGGCTGGTTGCTCATGGAGATGCCCGAGCCGACAAGCAGGAAGTCGAACCCTTCGGCATTGACAATGTCGGTGATGTCCTGCCCGGCATTGTTCGACACCTCGTAGCGTGTGTCTATGTTTATGCCCAGCTTCTTTGCTCCGTAGAGGATGGGACCGAAGCTGACTTCCTCGAAGTTGTCGGTATGCAGCGGGTTCACGTCCGAGCCTACGGTGAGGTGAAGCGCAGTGATGTCCACCTGCTGCCGCTTGTGTGCAAACATCTGATACGCCACGTCGAGCATTATCTGTCCGTTGGCAGCACGCCCGAACGAAAGCAACACCTTGTATGTGCCGCCTGCCACGACGGTCGTCTTATATTCCTTTATCTTGTCGTGCGTACGGAAGCAGAACTTTATGAGCGACACCAGCGGGATCGTCATGAATGTAGTAACGAGCATCATCAGCACTAACATGACGAATATCGAAGGCGGCAGAATCTGCATCTCGTAACCGATGGTAAGCACCACCAGCTCCATCAGTCCGCGCGTGTTCATAAGCGCACCGATATACAGACTGTCTTTCCAGCTCTCCCCCACGAAGCGGGCAGATATCATTGCCCCGCCGAACTTGCCTATGATGGCAACCACGATGAACACTCCGCACATCCACCACAGCTCGGCACTGTTGAGCAGCCCTATCTCCGTGCGTAGCCCCGTCGAGACGAAGAACAGCGGCAGGAACAATGCCAACGAGACATCCTCCACTTTCTCGGTCATGATCTTGCGAAACTTCAGGTTGCTCGGCATCACCACGCCCGCGATGAACGCGCCGAACAAGGCATGCAGCCCGAGTATCTCCGTCAGATACGAGGAGATGATAAGGATGAGAAACATGAATGCCACCAGCCCCTTGTCCACCACTTCCTTGTTGTGATACACATGCCCGACCATCCGAAGGAACGGACGCACGGCAAAAAACATGAAGGCGATGTAGAAAAGGGAGAAAAGAATGTTGTAGACCGCGCTAAGCATCGTGCCTGCCTGTGCAATGGCAACGACGACAGCCAGCAGGCACCAGGCGGTGATGTCGCCGTTTGCCGCGCTGGCAAGGGATATTGTCCCGAGGTGTGTTCGCGTAAGCCCTTTCTCCTGTATTATCCGTGCAAGCACCGGAAAGGCTGTTATGCTCATCGCGATGCCGATGAAGAGGGCAAACGACAGGAACGGCGTCCCCTTGTCGGCATACGTGTCGTAGACGAAATAGGCAGTGAGCATGCCGCAGAAGAAAGGAGCTATCGTGCTCGTATGGCTTATCAGGATTGTCTCCTTGAGCTTTTTCCGCACCTCGGTAATGTCCAGCTCCATGCCTATGGCAAACATGAAGAGGATCAGTCCGAACTGGCTGAGGATAGTGATGTTTGCAAACGACTCATGCGGAAAGATAAACCCCGAAACCTCCGGCAACCAGTGTCCGAGCACCGACGGACCCAGCACAATGCCTGCCACTATCTCGCCTATGACGGTCGGCTGCCCGATCTTCTGAAACAGCCATCCGAACAGACGGCAGGTAAGCAGGATGGTAATAATCTGAAGCAGCAGTATGCCGATGGGCGACTGTATGTGATACATCATCAGCTCCTGAAACAAAGAAAAGCCCTCGCCAAGATCTTTCGGAGAGCTGTAGGCGGCAGAGACGGCATTCTCGATCTCATGACTTTCCCCTTCCTTGGCAACGAAATACATCAACGACCCGAAAAACAGGATCATCATAAAGTAGAAGGCTATATTCTTCGTTCCTCTATTCATATATGCTTGGGATACGGTGCAAAATTAGGAATTAGCCAGCGAAAGGCAATAAGGTTTTTCCTTTACCTTTGCCGCCGCACTAATCCTGAGCGAATAATGGAATCACTGAACATAGTAAAGAACGACCCGTGGCTTGCTCCTTACGAAGAAGCGATAGAAGGACGCTACCGGTATGCCGTAGACAAGGAAAAGAGCCTTACCCGGGGCGGCAAGCAGACACTTTCCGAGATGGCTTCCGGGTATATGTATTTCGGCTTGCACAAAACAGGTGATGGTTGGGTTTTCCGCGAGTGGGCACCTAACGCCACGGCAATATACCTCATCGGCACGATGAACGGCTGGGCGAAAGACGAGAGATACCGCATGACGCGTCTCGAGGGCGGCGTGTGGGAGATCATTCTCGAAGAAGACATGCTGCATCACAAAGACCTCTTCAAACTTCTCGTCGAATGGGAAGGCGGAAGCGGCGAGCGTATCCCTGCGTGGATACGCCGCGTTGTTCAGGATGGGGAGACGAAGATTTTCAGTGCCGAGGTGTGGCATCCCGCCTCGCCATACGTGTTTAGGAACAAACATTTCAAGCCCGACACTTCGCCGCTTCTCATCTACGAATGTCACATAGGAATGTCGATGGACGAGGAGAAAGTGGCTTCCTACGACGAGTTTCGCCGCAGCGTCTTGCCGCGCATTGCCCGCGAGGGCTACAACGCCATTCAGATAATGGCAATACAGGAACATCCCTACTACGGCTCTTTCGGCTATCATGTCAGCAGCTTCTTCGCGGCATCCTCGCGCTTCGGCACGCCCGAAGAGCTGAAACATCTCATCGACGATGCCCACGGGATGGGCATTGCCGTGATAATGGACATCGTGCACAGCCATGCTGTCAAGAACGAGGTGGAAGGGCTCGGACGCTTCGACGGCACACCCGACCAGTACTTCCACGGCGATTTTCGACGCGAGCATCCGGCGTGGGATTCGCTTTGCTTCGACTACGGGAAGAACGAGGTGCTGCATTTTCTCCTTTCCAACTGCAAGTTCTGGCTGGAGGAATACCGTTTTGACGGTTTCCGTTTCGACGGTGTCACGTCGATGCTCTATTACAGCCACGGGCTTGGCGAGGCTTTCTGCAACTACGACGATTACTTCAACGGACATCAAGACGGCGACGCGATAGCCTATCTCACCCTTGCCAACAAGCTGATACACGAGGTGAACAAGAATGCCATCACCATTGCCGAAGAGGTGAGCGGTATGCCCGGCTTGGCTGCCAAGATTGAAGACGGAGGCTACGGCTTCGACTATCGCATGGCAATGAACATCCCCGACTACTGGATCAAGACGATAAAGGAAAAGAAAGACGAGGACTGGCATCCGTCGTCCATTTGGTGGGAAGTGACCAACCGCCGCGCCGACGAGAAGACCGTCAGCTATGCGGAGAGCCACGACCAGGCTTTGGTGGGCGACAAAACCATCATTTTCCGCCTTATCGATGCCGATATGTACTGGCACATGCAGAAAGACGACCGCAATATTATGGTGGAACGCGGCATGGCTCTCCACAAGATGATACGCCTCGTGACGGCTTCGACAATCAACGGCGGCTACCTCAATTTCATGGGAAACGAGTTCGGACATCCGGAATGGATCGACTTTCCGAGGGAGGGAAACGGGTGGTCGTACAAGTATGCCCGCCGGCAGTGGAGCCTTGTGGACAATATGGACTTGAAGTATCATTTCCTCGGCGATTTCGACCGCGAGATGATTTCCCTTATCCGCAGCGTGAAAGACTTCCAGTCTACGCCGCTTCTCAAGGTGTGGGACGACGACGGCGACCAGATACTTGCCTTCATGCGTGGGGACCTTGTGTTCGTGTTCAACTTCAGCCCCACGCGCTCGTACACCGACTACGGCTTCCTTGTTCCGAGGGGTGAATACGTGGCAGTGCTCAACACCGATGCCACGCGCTTCGGGGGCTTCGGCATCGCCGACGATTCGGTGCATCATTTCACCCTGGCAGACCCGCTGTACGAAAAGGAGGGGAAAGAGTGGCTGAGGCTGTATGTCCCTGCCCGCAGCGCAGTCGTTTTGAGGAAAACAAAGAAACAATCCGATAAAAAATCATAGTTATATGTTGTATCCAATGACATTTAAGCCAATCCTCAAGAAAATCATCTGGGGTGGCTCGGACATCTGCCCGTTCAAGGGCATCACGCCGACGGAAGATGGCGTCGGCGAAAGTTGGGAACTCTCTCACGTGGAAGGCAACTATTCCGTTGTCGACGGCGGAGAGCTCGACGGGAAAACCATCGACGAACTTATCCGCACATACGGCAAACAGCTCTTGGGCGAGAAGGTGATGAAGCAGTTTGGCACCACTTTCCCGCTTCTCATCAAGTTTATCGATGCGCGCGACGACCTTTCCATTCAGGTGCACCCCAACGACGAGTTGGCAATGAAACGTCACCATTCCTTCGGGAAAACGGAGATGTGGTATGTGATAAAGGCTCGGAAAGGGGCAAAACTGTTTTCCGGTTTCTCCAAGCAGATAGATGCCGACGAGTATGTGCGGCGGGTAGGCGAGAATACGATTATGGACGTTCTGCAACGCTACGAGGTGTCGCCCGGCGACGTTTTCTTCCTCCCCGCAGGGCGCGTGCATGCCATCGGGGCGGGGTGCTTCATAGCAGAGATACAGCAGACCAGCAATATCACCTATCGCATCTACGACTACGACCGTAAGGGTGCCGACGGCAAGGGGCGCGAGCTGCACACCGAGCTGGCAAAGGACGCCATCGACTACGCGATGCTCCCTGACTACCGCACGCACTATAAGGCACGTACAAACGCCACCGTCAGCCTTGCCGACTGCAAATATTTTACAACCAACCTCCTCGACCTCGACGCGACGATGATGCGCGACTTTTCCTCTCTCGATTCGTTCGTTGTATATATATGTATGGAAGGAAAGGCTTCCATTCGCGACAATAAGGGGAACGAGGCGAATGTCCACCAAGGTCAGACCGTCTTGATTGCGGCAGACACGACTGCCGTGACCATCGTCCCGTCTCCGAAGGCAAAATTCCTGGAGACCTTCATCGGATAGACCCCTTTCGCCCCGTTTAGGGGCAAAACATTCAAAAGCCCTTCCTGCGGCAAATAGGAGAAGCACTTCTCTCGGGCAGCGAAACCCTCGCGCTCCGGAAGAGGTGCTTCTCTTGTCATGCGACGCTTTCGCGCTCCGGAAGAGGTGCTTCAATAGCCGTGCGAAACTCTCGTGCTCCCGTTGAAGTGCTTCAATAGCCGTGCGAAACCCTCGTGCTCCCGTCGAAGTGCTTCAACAGCCGTGCGAAACTTTCGTGCTCCCGTCGAAGTGCTTCAACAGCCGTGCGAAACTCTCGCGCTCCCGTCGAAGTGCTTCAACAGTTATGCGAAATTCTCGCGCTCCCGTTGAAGTGCTTCAACAGTTATGCGAAATTCTCGCGCTCCCGTCGAAGTGCTTCAATAGTTATGCGAAACTCTCGCGCTCCCGTTGAAGTGCTTCAACCGTTTGACGGGCGGTCTATCTGGGAAGATTTGTGGTTGTCGAGTCTGCTTTCTCCGGCGCGGGGGCGGAAAGGGGGGCAAGCGGCATGTCCGGGAGCGTCCGACGGCGGCGACGGAAAAAATCGGATAGGCGGGTGAAGTCTTTGCGGAACAAAATGCCTACCCCCTGTGTCGTCAGAGCTCGGTTGAGATATTTATACAAATCGTTGGCGTGATTGTATGCCTTCAGGCGAATTTCGCCGCCAGGGGTCAATTTATACTCGAGGTCGAACTCGCCTACGAAGTCGTTTTTCCCTTGATACATGTTGTTCTTGTAGCCAAAGCTGCCGTTGAATAGGAGGCGGTTGTCGAGGAGCTGGCTCGAGAGCAACATCTCCACCTCCGTGTCTTCCACGCCGTCATAGCTCGTGCGGATGTTTGTCCCGATCTGCACCTTGTCGGTAAGACTGTTGAGGATGCTCGACAGCTGCGAGGAGATGGCAGACGACGCCACTGCGCTGAACTCGCTCGAGCGGTAGGCACTCTGACTGTATTCGGGGGTGTAGAATTTGCCGAGCACAAGCAGGTAGATGATCTGTCGGGTCATCATGTCTTCCGTGTCGACAAGTGCTTTTGCCTGACGCTCTATCTCTTCGTTCGAGCCGGGCAGCTCGAGGTCGAACGAGATTGTCGGGTTGCGCAGCATGCCGTCGAGGTTAAGCACGCAGTTGACGGGGATGCTGGTGCGCGGACTTTCAAGGGCGAGGCTCTCGTCGAGGTCGCGGAGATTGGCAGTGACGTTGTAGATGGCGTTTATCCCCACGGTGGCATCGAAGGGGTCGCCTCGGAAGTTGATGGAGCTACCCTCGCGTATCTTGAAGTCCTTATGGATGATTTGCTGGAGACTGAAGTTATAGTTTCCGCCGGTGATACCCACGTTGCCATACATCCTAAGGTCTGTCTTCGTGCCATACTCGATTTGCAGACTTCCGCTGCAGTAGCCCGAGATCTTGTCTCCCGAGACGGGGTCCATGATAAGGTCGATCTTGGCATCGGGCGTGATGTCGAGGAGGAAGTTCATCCGCATCTCCGCTCCGTCGTCTGCGATGGCTCTCGTTAAGCTGTCTTTCGGGGCAGACGCCGTGTCGGCGGCTGCGGCATGCGGATGTTTCTTGTCGACGAAGGTGATGAAGTCGTAGTCTGCCGCCGAGGTGTTGTTGATGAAGTCGAGCGTGAGGGCTGTCTTGGGGTTGTTCTGTATGTTGATGTCGAAATTGATGAGCTTGTCGTTTCCGCGCACCGAGGCAGTGCCGCTGCCGAACACCGTCCCGTAGAAGAGCGGATTCTGCTTGCGGGTGGCGTTGAACACAAGCAAATTGTCTGCCTTGACACCGACGTCGAAGCTGACATCCTTGAAATGGTGGTGATTGACCGTCATGTTGACCGTGCCGGTGCCTCCTGCCTCGTCGCGAACCGTCACGTCGCGCATCCGTATGGAACCCGCGTCGAGATGGATGGAATCGGAGAAGGTGTAGTAGGTGTTCGTGTATTCAATGCCCAACCCGCCGTCTGCCACGTAGGCATCGCCCTCGACTGTCAGTGCCTTGAATGGTCCGTGCAGGTGCACGTTGCCGAAGCCCCGTCCCCGTATCCCCTTTGCCACCTTGTCGACGAAAGGATGGAGAAACTCAAGGTTGATGTCGTTGGCTCCGAAGAAGAGCGACAGCCCTGCGTTCTGCCCGACAGGGAAGATATATCCGCTCACGTCGGTCCATGTCGTGTCGTTCTTGTAAATGCTTCCGAGCATAAGGATGCCCTGCTGCCCGTCGTCCCATTCGCTGAAGAGGTTGAGCCTGCCCAGCGGGGTTTGGTTGAACGAGAAATCCGTTATCTCGAGGTCCGTGTTGAGCACGCGGCTGCCGTAGAGGTCGCTGATGTTGAACGTGCCCGTAGCTTTTCCGGCAAACTGCAACACGGGGATGTTCAGTATGTCGAAGATGTGTTTAAGCTCGATCTGCTTCAGGTCAAGCAGCAGGGTGTCCGCCGGATTTCGCGAGATGTTCCCGTCGAGCAGCAGCGATTGCTCTTCGTTCCCCACATGAAACTCGTGGATACCCACCTGCCCGTCTCTGATGACGACGCTCGAGGGATGGATAATCCAGAGAGAGTCGTTGAGCACAAGGCGGCTCTCTTTTATTGCTATATCGGTGCGCAGCGTGGGAGGCTTCTTCTCCGCCGTCTCTTCTTCGGTGAAGAGTGTCGTTGCCGACAGCTCGGCACGGAACATCCGCTCTTTGTTGTTTGCCCAGCCTATGGAGGTGTTTATCCTGTTGTCGCGGGCGTCTGACTTTAGGTCGAAGTAGTTGCGCAGACCTGTCTGATTGTAGTTCGTTGCTCGCAGCCGGAGGTCCACGGCACCCTGCGGGTTCTCGCAGGTGAGATAGCCGGATTCGAACTGCGCCTTCCCGAGGCGGAACTGCGGCAGGTAGGCTTCGAGGCGGAATTTGTCGTAGATATTGTTGTAGTATCCCGCGATACGCGACGGGCTGACAATCGCGACGGGCAGCTTCAGTGTTTCGGAGAGGTCTTCCGTGTTTTCTATCGTCAGTAGCAGCGAGAAGTTGTTTTCCTCCACCGTCTTTTTCTTCTGTGTCGCGTTGATAAGGGCAGGGACGTATCCCTTGAAGGTGTTCATAAGGCTCGGCACGATTGTGGAGAAGGAATAAGCTCCGGACACTTCCCCGTTCACTATGTCGGAGGCGACGGTGAGCTTTCTGTCTTCGGAGCGGCCTTCTGCCGTTACCTTGAATTCTTTCAAGAAGAAACTTCTCGGAGACGTGACAAACGAAAGGCTGTCCACCGTGATGCTGCCCTCAAGATTGTCGATGCTGTTGCCCGTGAAGTCGGCATTCAGCGCGAGCGAGATGTCCGGCGACTCGTATTTGTCGGTGAGGTGCAGGCTGTCGGGGCGGAGATGCTCAAGGCGGGCAGTGAAGTTGAACATCGAGTTCTTCCCGTCGTGACGAAACATCCCTTCGGCCCGCAGCCTGCCGTTCGGGTCGTCCATCTGCACCAAGCCGTCGAAACTGTTCTTCTTGAAGCTGCCCGAGAGCAGAATGTTTTCGTACTTGTATTTCTTGAACTCAAACTCGTCGATACTTGCCCTGACATCCCCGAAGAAGCTGCTGCCGGCATGGCGTTTGGCATCGATCGAGAGTCTGAGGCGCGCGTTGCCGTAAGGGTTGCCTTCGCCGAATATCTCGCCGAGCCGCAAGCCGGAAGTTGCGACATTCCCTTTTAGATATGCATCGACATTGTGCTCTTTGTCCGAACCGAAGATAATGTCTGTCTGCACCGAGCCGATTGCCGACGAGAACTTGCCGAACGCCACGAGCCTTTGGAATGTGCCGGATATTTCGCCGGTGAAATTGATTGTGCCAAGTTTCGCGACGGGTTCGGGCAGCGCGACGGGCTTACGGTTGAAGTTGCTCGCAAGACTTGTCAAGCCCTCCGTCGTGATATACATCTTGTTTACCTGCCCGAAGAGGCGGGCCTTTTCCGGATGGCTTATGCCTTTCAGATCCATCTTCCCGACGAACAGCATCTTGTCTGTGTAGCGCAGCGTCAGCCGCTGCAGGTTTATGTCGTCGATGAAGCCCACAGCTTCGGCAGAGAGCTCTACTGTCTCGTTGAAACCTTCAAGCGAAGGGACGAAGGGCGAGAGGTCTTTGGGACAAATCTGCGAGGGAGAGATGCGCAGTGCCAACGGAGCACGCTCAATCAGATCGGAAGCGTTCGCGACCTCCCGCAGGTCTATCTTTGCGCGGCTTATCTTCAGCGATGTCTGCGGCAGCTTTATCTCGAAGCCATCGATGAACGCGCTGTCGCGGTTGCTGATGATATTCATCGAGAGCCTGTCGAGGCGGAAGCCGGAAGCCTCGTCGAAGCTCATCTTCTTGATGCTCGCGTTGAGGCTGTCTTTGTTGAATGCCCTGAGGGATATCTTCGCACTGATATTCCGGATGTCGACGTGCGAGGCGTTGAACCTTTCGGGGGTGGAGACGGCACTCTCCACGTCGAAGCGGACGTTGCCGCGCCGGATGAGGACAGAGTTGAAACGCAAATCGATGTTTGTATTCTTTTTCAGCGTGTCTCTCGAGGCAAAAGCATCTATGACGAACTGCAGGTTTAGCGGAGCATCCGGCGTTTTCTTCTTCAGGTTGACGGAGAAGCCGAACAGGCGTACGCTTGTGAACACGAACTTGCCTTTCAAGAGAGGCAAGGCTTCGAAACCTGCTGCCACATGACCGGCTTCAAGCAACACCTGCCCGCTTTGGTCTTCGAGATACAGGTCGTTCAAGACAACGCGGTTGAACCATCCTACGCTGACGTTTCCAACCTTTACGGGCACGCCGAGGTGGTCGGACAATTCCGTCGAGGCAACGCTTGAAACCTTATGCTGCACATACGGTATCCTCAGCAGTATGAACGGCATTGCGTAGAATATCCAAAACAGGGAGAATAGGGTGATGATTATGTATTTGAGTCCTTTGATAGCAGTACTTTATTTCTTGACGGGCAAAACTACAATAATCCACTGACAGAAATCACTACTTTTGCGCGAAAAACAGGGAGAAACATGAGTGTAACAATACTGGGGATAGAGTCGTCGTGCGACGATACATCCTCTTCCGTAATACGCGACGGCGTGATGCTGTCGAACGTCATAGCAAGCCAGGCTGTCCATGAAGCCTACGGCGGCGTAGTGCCCGAGCTGGCTTCGCGGGCACATCAGCAGAACATCATTCCGGTTGTTGCCGAGGCAATACGGCGCGCGGGCATCGACAAGACAGAGATCAGTGCCGTTGCCTTCACACGCGGACCGGGGCTTATGGGCTCGCTGCTTGTCGGCACATCCTTTGCCAAGGGCTTTGCCGCCGCGCTGAGTATCCCGATGATCGAGGTCAATCATTTGCAGGCGCATGTGCTTGCCCATTTCGTCAAGGAAACGCCTGACGATGATCATGCACCCTCGTTCCCCTTCCTTTGCCTTTTGGTCTCGGGCGGCAATTCGCAAATCATCAAGGTGAATGCCTACAACGACATGGAGGTGATAGGTCAGACCATCGACGACGCGGCAGGCGAGGCTTTCGACAAATGCGCGAAGGTGATGGGCTTGGGTTATCCGGGAGGTCCGGTGGTGAACCGTCTGGCAAACGAAGGCAACCCTCATGCTTTTACCTTCAGCAAGCCGCATATCCAAGGCTACGACTACAGCTTCAGCGGACTCAAGACCTCTTTCCTTTATACCTTGAGAGACCGTCTGAGGGAAGACCCCGAGTTCATAGAGAAGAACAAGACAGACCTTTGCGCATCGCTTCAGGCTACGGTCGTAGACATACTTATGAACAAGCTGCGCCGTGCGGCGAAAGACCTCGCGATAAAGGAGGTGGCAGTGGCAGGCGGCGTCTCGGCAAACTCCGGTCTGCGCGATGCCTTCCTCGATCACGCGCGGCGTTACGGCTGGAAGGTGCATATCCCCAAGTTTGCCTTTACTACGGACAATGCCGCGATGGTTGCCATCACGGGTTATTACAAATACCTCGACGGGGATTTCTGTCCGATGGACGCAGCCCCGTTCTCGCGGGTGGTTATATGATTTGACATCATGGAAGAGGACATTGTTTTGGCTGAGAAGGTCGGCGCGCTTTTGCGACAGCGACACTTGACGATGGGCACGGCAGAGAGCTGCACGGGCGGCACGATTGCCGGCATGATTACCTCGGTGGCAGGCAGCTCGGACTATTTCGTGGGAGGGGTGGTCTCGTATAGCAACGCGGTGAAGCATCGTGTGCTCGGCGTTGCGGAGGAGAGCCTTCGACTTCATGGTGCCGTGAGCCGCGAGGTGGTGGAGCAGATGGTTGCGGGAGCTGTGCGTGTGCTGGGGTGCGACTGCGCAGTGGCAACCTCGGGCGTTGCAGGTCCGGGAGGCGGAACGCCTGAGAAACCCGTCGGCACGGTCTGGATTGCAGCCGCCTGTGGGGGTACGGTCGTCTCGCATTGCTACCATTTCGGCACTCTCAGGACGGAAAACATCCGTTCCGCCGCCGTCGCCGCCCTGAAAATGCTGATAGATTTGGTACAGCCCCTCGGCACACACGCGTAGTGCCTTTGTCACTTCGCCGCATTAGCCGTCATGGGGTGCAGAATGATAGTTAGTGTTGGGTGCGCGCTTCCCTTTGTCGCAGTTTTCGTAACGGCAAGATTGCACGAGCAAAACCCTCATGCAAATTGCATGGAGCAAGATTGCACGAGCAAAACCTTCATGCAAATTGCATGAGACAATTGTTTACGAGCAAAGCCTTCATGCAAATTGCATGAGACAATTGTTTACGAGCAAAGCCTTCATGCAAATTGCATGGGGCAATTGTTCACGAGCAAAACCTTCATGCAAATTGCATGAGACAATTGTTTACGAGCAAAGCCTTCATGCAAATTACATGGGGCAATTGTTTACGAGCAAAACCTTCATGCAAATTGCATGGGGCAATTGT
>CAVJTV010000006.1:0-6951 GCA_963652435.1 Desulfovibrionaceae bacterium
CTGGAACGGATAAAACTCACCCGTAGATTTATCCAATCCGACTGGAACGGATAAAAACTCACCCGCAATTGGATAAAAACACACCATCAGATTTATCCGATCGAGTAGGATCGGATAAATCTGAGCAATACTTTAGTATTCCTGCCAGCTTTTGATTTGGATGTCGTCGACGGAAAGTGTGCAGAAAGCCTCGATGAATGCGCTCGCAAGGCGGGCGTTGGTGATGAGCGTCGTGTTCAGGTCGATTGCGGCGCGGCGGATCTTGTAGCCGTTGTCAAGCTCACCGGCGGAAAGGTCGCGGGGGATATTCACCACCATATCGATCTTCTTCTCATGCAGCATGGTGAGAGCCTGCGGCTCCTTGCCCTCTTCGCTCGGCCAGTAGACGAGGGTGCTCGGAATGCCGTTCTCTTCGAGGAAGCGATAGGTGCCGCCCGTGGCAAACAGGCTGTAGCCCTTCTCCGCCAGCATACGGGCAGCGTCGAGCATTGCCACCTTCTGCTTCGGCGAGCCGGTGGAGAGCAGTATGTTCTTTTTCGGAATACGCAACCCGACGGAAAGCATGCTCTTGAGGATAGCCTCGGACACGTCGTCGCCGATACAGCCCACCTCGCCCGTCGAAGCCATGTCGACACCAAGGACAGGGTCGGCTTTCTGCAGGCGGTTGAACGAGAACTGCGAGGCTTTGATGCCGACATAATCGAGGTCGAACTCATTCTTGTTCGGCTTCTCGACAGGCAAACCGAGCATGATGCGCGTCGCCAGGTTGATGAAGTTTATCTTCAAGACCTTGCTCACGAACGGGAAACTGCGCGAGGCGCGGAGGTTACATTCGATGACCTTTATCTCGTTGCCCTTCGCAAGATACTGTATGTTGAACGGTCCGGAGATGTTCAGCTCCTTCGCGATCTGCTTGCTGATACGTTTGATGCGGCGCACGGTCTCGACGTATAGTTTCTGTGCGGGGAACTGTATCGTCGCGTCGCCGGAATGTACGCCGGCAAACTCGATATGCTCGCTTATGGCATACATCACTATCTCGCCATGGTCTGCCACGGCATCCATCTCCACCTCCTTGGCATGCTCGATGAACTGGCTGACCACCACGGGGTGCTTCTTGCTGACGTTGGCAGCAAGCTGAAGGAAACGCTCCAGCTCTTCCTGGTTAGAGCAGACATTCATGGCCGCACCGCTGAGCACGTAGCTCGGGCGCACCAGCACAGGGAAGCCCACCTCCTCGACGAAGCTGTTGATGTCTTCCATACTGCTCAGCTCCTTCCATCGCGGCTGGTCGACACCGATGCGGTCGAGCATAGCGGAGAACTTCTCGCGGTCTTCAGCATTGTCGATGCTCTTTGCCGATGTCCCGAGGATATTGACGTGCTGCTCATCGAGGCGCATGGCAAGGTTGTTGGGTATCTGTCCGCCGGTGGAGACAATCACGCCGTGCGGGTTCTCTAACTCGAGAATATCCATCACACGCTCGAAGGTAAGCTCGTCGAAGTAGAGGCGGTCGCACATGTCATAGTCTGTCGACACCGTCTCGGGATTGTAGTTTATCATCACCGAACGCCAGCCTTCCTTGCGGATGGTACCCAAAGCCTGCACGCCGCACCAGTCGAACTCCACGGAGCTGCCGATACGGTACGCCCCCGAACCGAGCACCACGACGGAGCGTTTGTCGCCCACGTACTGCACGTCGTTCTCCGTTCCGCTGTACGTAAGATACAGATAGTTGGTCTGCGCCGGATATTCGGCAGCCAACGTATCGATCTGTTTCACCACGGGGACAATGCCACGGTATTTGCGGTCTTGCCGCACCTGAAGGATTGCCTTCTCGCCGTCTTCCATTCCTTCCTTGAAGATGGCACGGGCAATCTGGAAGTCGGAGAAACCCTGCACCTTCGCCCGTCGAAGCAGGTCGTCGGGGATGTCTGCGATATTGCTGTAGCCCTCCAATGCTTCGGCTGTCAGTATGATGTTATGAAGTTTCTGAAGAAACCACTTGTCAATCTTCGTAAGGTCGTGTATTTGGTCGATGGTATAACCTGCGCGGAACGCCTTACTGATAACGAAGATGCGGCGGTCGGTCGGCTCGTGCAGAGCCTTGTCGATGTCGGGAAGAACCAGCTCCTTGTTCTCCACGAAGCCATGCATGCCCTGCCCAATCATGCGCAGCCCCTTCTGTATTGCCTCCTCGAAGGTACGTCCTATTGCCATCACCTCGCCTACGGACTTCATGCTCGAGCCAAGCTCGCGGGCAACGCCGTGGAACTTACCCAAGTCCCAGCGCGGTATCTTGCAGACCACATAGTCGAGCGCAGGCTCGAAGAATGCGCTGGTCGTCTTCGTCACGGAGTTCTTCAAGTCGAACAACCCGTAGCCCAATCCCAACTTGGCTGCTACGAAAGCCAGCGGATAGCCCGTTGCCTTCGATGCCAACGCCGACGAGCGGCTCAGGCGGGCATTCACCTCAATCACGCGGTAGTCCTCGCTCTCGGGGTCGTAGGCATACTGCACGTTACACTCGCCCACAATGCCGATATGGCGGATGATGCGTATTGCCAGCTCGCGCAACTTGTGATAGTCCGTATTGCTCAGTGTCTGCGAGGGGGCAATGACTATCGACTCGCCGGTATGGATGCCAAGCGGATCGAAGTTCTCCATGTTGCAGACCGTGATACAGTTGTCGAAGCGGTCGCGCACCACCTCGTATTCCACCTCTTTCCATCCCTTCAGGCTCTTCTCTACCAACACCTGCGGAGAGAAAGAGAAAGCCTTCTCGAGCAGCACGTCCAGCTCCTCTTCGTTGTCGCAGAAGCCCGAACCCAAGCCACCAAGTGCATACGCAGCACGCACAATCACGGGGTATCCCAGCTCCGCCGCAGCACGGCGGGCATCGGCAACGTTCTCCACTGCCTCGCTCTTGATGGTCTTTACGCCTATCTCGTCGAGTCTGCGGACAAACAGCTCGCGATCTTCCGTATCCATGATAGCCTGCACCGGCGTACCCAGCACACGCACGTTGTATTTCTCCAGCACGCCGCTTTGATAGAGAGCCACGCCGCAGTTGAGCGCGGTCTGCCCTCCAAACGCCAACAGGATACCCTCGGGGCGTTCCTTGGCAATAACCTTTTCCACAAAGAAAGGAGTGACGGGCAGGAAATAAACCGTGTCCGCAACCCCTTCCGAAGTCTGCACCGTTGCAATGTTAGGGTTGATGAGCACCGTCCGGATGCCCTCTTCCTTGATGGCTTTCAACGCCTGGCTGCCTGAATAGTCGAACTCGCCCGCCTCACCTATCTTGAGGGCACCGCTACCTAATATCAGGACCTTCTTTATGTCTTCTTTCATATCCTTCTTTTCTCCTTGTTCTTGTTTGCCTACAGCAGCCCGACGAATTTGTCGAACATAAACTCCGTGTCCGTCGGTCCGCTGCAAGCCTCGGGATGAAACTGCGACGAGAAGAACGGCTTCGTCTTGTGACGGATACCCTCGTTCGTGCCGTCGTTCATATTGACAAAGAGCGGCTCCCAATCTGCTCCCAACGTCGCGTTGTCAACAGCATATCCGTGGTTCTGCGAGGTGATAAAGCAACGCTCCGTCCCCACCATACGCACCGGCTGGTTATGACTGCGGTGCCCGTACTTCAGCTTGTAGACCGACGCGCCACCTGCCTTTGCAAGGAGCTGGTTGCCCATACATATGCCGCATATAGGTTTGTCGGCGGACAGAGCTTTGCGGATATTCTGCACAGCAGCGTCGCAGGTGTCCGGGTCGCCCGGACCGTTGCTGAGGAACAACCCGTCGTATTCCAAAGCGTTGAAATCGTAGTTCCAAGGCACACGGACAACGTTCACACTCCTTTTCAAGAGGCTGCGGATGATGTTGTGTTTCACGCCGCAGTCGAGAAGCACGACATTCTTCCCGCATCTCTTAGGCATCTCTTCGTTACCGAAGCCCTCCACCGCGTATGACTGAGCCTTCCCGTCTGGGCTGTAACAGATAACCTCTTTACAGGAGACACGGTCCACGTAGTTGATTGCTCCGTACTCGGGGAACGCACCGTTGTCTGCCTCCTTCTGTCCGTCACCAATCACGATCCGCCCCATCATGACCCCATGCTCGCGCAGCTTCTTTGTCAGCGCACGGGTATCTATTCCGTAGATACCGGGGATACCCTCGTCTTTCAACCAGCTCCCCAGGCTCTCCACAGCATTCCAATGACTGTATTCATGGCTGTAGTCGCTCACGATGATCGCCTCCGCATGTATCTTCTCGCTCTCCATAAACGTGGCAATCCCATTCGCTGCGAATGTGCGCGGCGGCACACCGTAGTTGCCCACCAGCGGATAGGTCAACACCATAAGTTGACCGGCATACGAGGGGTCGGTCAGGCTCTCGGGGTATCCCGTCATGGCAGTGTTGAACACCACCTCGCCGGCAACGGCTCTCTCGCAGCCAAAAGAAAGACCGCGAAAAGCAGTCCCGTCGTCCAAAATCAATGTCGCTGTTTTCTCTTCTTGCATATCTTATTCAATCGTCAATTCTTCAAAATAATCGATGAACGCCTTGTTCACCATCCGCACACCGCCCGGCGTCGGATAATCGCCGGAGAAATACCAATCGCCCGGATGATTCGGGCAGGAGGCATGCAGACCGTCCAACGGCTGGTAAACAATCTCCACCTTGGCATGTATGCCTGCCGGTGTCAACAAATCAACCATCTTGGCAGAGATCTCTTCGTCGGTGAACGGTGCGTAAATCTCCTTTACATAGTTCACCATCGCCTTGCCGCCTTCCGACTCTTGCTTCTTGGCTTTCTTATACACATCCATAATCACCGACTTCATTCCACGGTCTTTGAGCAGAGCCACCGCTGCCTTGAAAGCGATAAACTCGTTCATCCGCGACATGTCGATGCCGTAATAATCGGGATAACGCACCTGCGGCGACGACGACACAATCACAATCTTCTTCGGATGCAGGCGGTCGAGAATACCGATGATACTTTGCTTCAACGTTGTCCCGCGGACAATGCTGTCGTCTATTATGACCAGATTGTCGACAAACGGCTCAATGCTTCCGTAAGTAATGTCATACACATGAGCAGCCAGATCGTTGCGGCTGTTACCCTCGGCAATGAAGGTACGCAGCTTTATGTCCTTAATAGCCACCTTCTCGCAACGGACACGCATGGAGAGTATCCTGTCAAGCTCTTCTTCCTGCAAGAGATGACTGCGGTCGGCAATCCATTCCTTCTTCAGTTTGTTCAAGTAATTGTTCAGCCCCTCCTGCATACCGAAGTAGGCAACCTCTGCCGTGTTCGGTATGAAGGAGAAGACAGTATGCCTAATGTCGTAGTCAACGGCTTTAAGAATCGGATAAACCAATGTCTCGCCCAACTTCTTGCGTTCTCGGTATATATCCACATCGCTGCCTCGAGAGAAGTAGATGCGCTCGAACGAGCAAGCCTTATTCTCTTTCGGCTCCACAATCTGCGCCGTCCGGAAACCGCCATTCTTACTGATAAACATTGCCTCTCCCCGCTGGAGCTCCTTTATGTCTTCGGCATGCACATTCATTGCCGTCTGAATAACCGGACGCTCGGATGCCAGCACCACAATCTCGTCGTCTGCGTAGTAGAACGCCGGACGGATGCCCCACGGATCGCGCACAGCAAACGATTCGCCACTACCTGTGATGCCGCAGATAACGTATCCACCATCCCACGAGGGGGCACAACGACGGAGCACGTTCGACAGATCAATGTTTGCCTCTATCGCATGAGTTATATCCATGCCCTTCAATCCTTCATCTTCATACTTCCTGTACAGACGCTCCACCTCCCTATCCAGACGATGCCCCACCTGCTCAAGCATGATATATGTATCGGCATACTTGCGCGGATGCTGACCGATGGCTGTGATTTCTTTGAATATTTCGTCTACGTTAGTGAGGTTGAAGTTGCCGCAAAGAGCGAGGTTCTTTGCTCTCCAGTTGTTGCGGCGTAGAAAAGGATGGATATATGAAATACCGGACTTACCGGTTGTACTGTAGCGGAGATGCCCCATGTAAAGCTCTCCGGCGAAAGGGAGGTTATTCTTAGCAAAAATCGGATCGCTTAATTTACCGGGTGGAAGGTCTTTGTAGTGTTCGTGAACGGCAGCGAATATCTCGGTAATAGCTCCTGTCCCCAATGCTCTCTCCCGAAACATGTATTCTTCACCGGGGTTCGCCTCCAACTTCACGCAGGCTAAACCTGCTCCTTCCTGCCCCCTGTTATGCTGCTTTTCCATCAGTAAGTAGAGTTTGTTTAACCCATACATCCAGGTACCGTACTTTTGGTGATAGTATTCTAAAGGTTTCAGCAACCGGACCATGGCGACTCCACACTCATGTTTAAGTTGTTCCATCTCTCATGTTTATTTTGGGCGCAAAGATATACACTTTATAAATCATAATGCTCCTTTTTCTCGCGTTATAATTGACACTTTTATGGCAAACAGTCACTTTCGCCTACACTTGATAGCGAAGTAGAATATGTACAGGAAAGCCGCCAATGGAACGAAGAAGCCGACTGCCATATCGCTCTCTCCGATGTAACCCATCAACATCGGGCTGAAGGCTCCTCCTGCAACGCCCATCACTATATAAGATGATGCTTTCTTAGTGTATACCCCCATCCCTTCAAGACCCAGCGCGAAGATCGTCGGAAACATTATCGACATGAAGAAAAACGATACATACAGGGCATATAGCGACACTGCCCCCACCGAAGCGATAACCAATGCCATACAAACAACGTCAACCAGCGCAAACAACGCCAGCAGGTTTCCCGGCGATGTCCACTTCATCGTGAAGCCACCTGAAAGACGACCTATCATGAACAATGCCATCCCGCCGAACGCCAATATCCGCGAAGCCTCAATATTCGTTATCTGCGGATTT
>CAVJTV010000006.1:7218-36305 GCA_963652435.1 Desulfovibrionaceae bacterium
CCAAAAATCAATGCACCTCCGACCAACGGACCAAGTATCCATCCGAGACCGTTGAATGACTGCGAGAGGTTCAGACGCTGTGCGCCCGACTCGGCAGGACCGAGAATGGTGGAATACGGGTTTGCCGCTGTCTCAAGGATAGACAATCCGCAGGCAATCACAAACAGAGCCACAAGAAAAGGTGTCGCCGAATGCAGGAATGCCGCCGGAATAAAGGCAAACGCCCCCGCTGCAAACAGCAGCAAACCGAGGATAATCCCCCGTTTGTAGCCGTAGCGTTTCATAAACATACCTGCCGGCAATGCCATAAGGAAATAGGCTATGTAGGTGGAAAACTGCACCAAGCCGCTCTCTGCCTTCGTCATGGTGAATGTCCCTTGGAAATGCTTGTTCAAGACATCAAGCAATCCGTGAGCAAAGCCCCACAAGAGGAAGAGGCTTGTGACAAGAATGAACGGGATGAGATATGATTTGCCGCCAGGCGCAGCGAACAGGCTCTGTTTGTTTTTCTTTTCCATCTGATTGTTTCTTCGAAATGTTTCTCTTTGCGTTTTTACGGGCAGCAAATGTACATAAAAATCGGAACTGCGTATAACAGAGCCGTTACCATGACGGCTACGCACGCCGGCAGCACAAACACCCTCACAAAACGCGGCAAGACTTCGGTCAGCCGACAACCTTCCTCCGTCTTCCTTTGGGTAAAGAGAAGGAACAGCAACGACATACAGCACATAAACACGATGTACGCAGCCTCCACGCAGAACCATCTGTCATATCCCCCACTTATCCCGAACGCCCGCTGCAAGGCGACATACGCCAACATTGCCAACAGATACACCGCACAGGCAATCAGCTCGGCAAGCAAAACAGCGTTCAAATAACGTAAAACGGAAAGCTTTCGGCAACAAACGAAACATACAAGCTGCGATGCGACGAGCATCATAGCGTAGACCGGCGACCAAACGTCCACAGCCGCCATCCCAAGGGAGGGAACAAAGAAGAACGCCGAGAGACAATACAACGGTCGCCATCGGGCGAAACGCCTTGAAGCCTCTTGCCCTGTCAGCGCATTCAGCGCGTAGGCTGCGAGAAACCATACGGGGAAATACGACAACGGTCCGACGAGGAAGTCATACCTGCTTCCGCTCCCAAAGTGAAGGCATCCCGCCAAGCCGAACGCCACAGACAGCAACACCTCCACCGGATGTTCCTTAAATACCAACCAAACCCGTTTCATTTTTCTCCTTAGAATTTACGCCACACAAATATCATCTCCCCCGACTTTCACAACCACAATCCGAACCACTTTTTATGAAGGGACCGACCCTTTTGGGTAAAAGGGTCGACCCTCCCGTTTCGGGACTGGCTGACCGGCTCAAACGAAAGAGCCGGCTCTTTTGCCCAAAACAGTCGGCTCTTTTTGTCAAAACAATCGGCTCTCCTGTTTTTGGAGCTCCGACAGCTAAAATTTACCAACGCCATTCGACGGCTTTCAAGATTGCTTTCCCCCAGAACTCGCCCAACACTGCCGCGCCCTTTTCGTTGGGATGAAGATAAAAGATGCCCGCATTGCCGTCTTCAGGGAAAAGGTCACTCTGATGGTTTGCCTCGAAATAACCGAACGCCTCCGTGTCACCCATAAGCACCTGACCCGGGAAACGTCCCGCATAATCGTCCACTATCTTTTGCAACACAGGATAATAGCTCTGCAAGCGAACAAGCCCCGCCTTCAGATACATTGCCCCGTTGTATGTGTTCGGACTGTACCATATCGGGCGGTGCAGGACAATCTTACACGCTGGATACAGGGCAAGCAGACGATCGATGATGGCTTTCATGTTCTCCCCGTATTGCTCCACCGAGACGGGCGCACCGTTCGGTCCGCTTATCGCGCTGTCGTTCGTCCCCAACATAATGGAGAACACCAACGTAGCCCAAGTCTCATCGGCGAATTTGTCGGCAGCAGCCACAGCCTTCGTAAAGAGTGTCTCGGTCTTCGGCAGGTAGTCCACGGTCGTACAACCGCTCACTCCCTGATTGGAATACTTGACGGAAGCAACCGATGGCTGCCGCGACAAATACATGGCAGCCTTCACCGGAGGGGCATCGTGCGTAGGATTCGCAATCAACGCCCCTGCAGTGATGCTGTTTCCGATAAACACGATGTTCAGGTTCTTCTTATCCTCTGCCTTAACGAGAGAGCTGCCAATTATCAGACAGAGCATCAGACAGGCTATCCTCGCAATATGTTTCATGATAGCTTATGGATAACCAGTCCCGAGCGCAGCTTAGGCTCAAACCACGTGGTCTTGGGCGGCATGATATTCCCCGTATCGGCAATATCCATCAGCTGTTTCATGGTAACGGGATAGAGTGCCAGTGCCACTTTCATCTCGCCGCTGTCCACACGCCGTTTCAGCTCACCCAAGCCGCGGATACCACCTACAAAGTCGATACGCTTGTCCGAACGCAGGTCCTTGATGCCCAATATCTCGTCAAGGATAAGGTTCGAAGAGATGGTAACGTCCAACACGCCGATAGGGTCGCCGTCGTTGTAAGTCCCCGGTTTGGCAGTCAGGGAATACCACTTTCCGCCAAGATAGAGCGAGAAGTTGTGCAATCCCGCCGGCTTGTATATCTCCGTACCTTTCTCTTCCACCGTGAAGTTCGCAGCGAGCTTCGCAAGAAACTCTTCGTCGGTCAGTCCGTTCAGGTCTTTGACCACACGGTTGTAGTCGATAATCGTCAGCTGACTTGCAGGGAAACACACAGCCATGA
Source organism: Desulfovibrionaceae bacterium (assembly GCA_963652435.1). Lineage (GTDB taxonomy): Bacteria > Bacteroidota > Bacteroidia > Bacteroidales > Tannerellaceae > Parabacteroides. The sequence goes on from CAVJTV010000006.1 coordinate 9,997, forward strand.
AGTAGTTGTATTCCTCGTCGCCACGGTGATTGGGGTTCTGCCGCGCTTTCTCCGCGCCCACCAAGGCTGCGGCAGCCGAACGGTGATGCCCGTCGGCTATATACAGGGATGGCATAGCTGCGAACAGCTCCGTGATACGGGCAATGTCCTTGTCGTCGTCGATAATCCAGAAGGTATGCCCGAAGCCATCCGTCTCGGCAACGAAGTCGTACTCCGGAGTGCGTGCCGTATACTTCTTCACGATGGCGTCTATCTCCGCATTGTCGGGGTAAGCAAAGAAGACGGGCTCGATATTGGCATTGTTGACGCGGACATGCTTCATACGGTCTTCTTCCTTGTCGCGACGAGTCAGCTCATGCTTCTTGATGTTCCCTTTCAGATAATCGTCCACATACGCGCAGACAACAAGTCCGTATTGCGTATGCGAGTTCATCGTCTGGGCATATACGTAGTAGTGTTCCTTCTCGTCCTGTACAAGCCAGCCTTTGTCTTGAAACTTACGAAAGTTCTCCGCCGCCTTTTCATAGACGGCAGGGTCATGCTCGTCGGTCCCCACAGGAAAGTCAATCTCCGGCTTGATGATATGATAGAGCGACTTCTCGTTACCACGTGCCTCCTCACGTGCCTCCTCTGAGTTAAGCACATCGTATGGACGCGAAGCGACTTCTTTTATCAACTCTTTCGGCGGACGAATGCCTTTGAACGGTTTTATCTTTGCCATAGCGGGATACCTTTTCTTGTTATTTATTTACTCTGAACTTCTCGTTGCCGTTCTTCAGGAAATCGACAATCTGTCGGGCGGCAGCGATACCTGCATTGATGTTTGCCTCGGCTGTCTGTGCTCCCATCTTCTTGGGCGTACCGAAATAACGGTCGGGGTACTTGGCAGCTAAGTCGGCATCCACTGCCGGCTTGATGTCGGTGATATACTTGAAGTCCGGACGTTCTTCCATCATCTTCACAAGACCTGCCTCACAGATAACCTCCTTACGGGCGGTATTCACAAGAACGGCACCCTTAGGCATCGAGTTCATCAACGCGAAGTTGATAGACTCTTTCGTTTCGGCTGTTGCCGGAATATGCAGAGACACGATCTGGCAAGACTTGAACAGATCCTCAGTGGAAGCCACGGCTTTCACCCCGTCTTTCTCAATTACCTCAGCCGGACAGAAAGCATCGTAAGCGTATACCTCCATGCCGAAACCTTTTGCTATGCGAGCCACATTGCGTCCCACATTACCGTAAGCCAAGATACCCAGCTTCTTTCCCTTGAGCTCCGTGCCGGAAGTGCCGTTGTAGAAGTTTCTCACGGCATACACCAGCATACCGAACACCAGCTCGGCAACGGCATTGGAGTTCTGACCCGGAGTGTTCATCACGCAAACATTGTGCGCCGTCGCAACCGAGAGGTCCACATTGTCGTAGCCCGCACCGGCACGAACAACAATCTTCAGATCTTTTGCAGCATCCAACACCTCACTGTCGACCACATCACTGCGGATAATCACAGCATCGGCATCTTTCACTGCATCCAACAGCTCCTTCTTGTCCGCATACTTTTCGAGAAGGGCTAGCTCGTAGCCTGCGCCTTCGACAACCTCACGGATACCGTTCACTGCTATCGCGGCGAACGGCTTGCTCGTAGCAACCAATACTTTTGTCATACGATCAATGTTTTTTCTCAAACTCTTTCATTGTAGCAACCAAAGCCTCAACGCTGCTCTTAGGCATAGCGTTGTAGAGGGAAGCACGGAATCCGCCGACAGAACGGTGACCCTTGATGCCAACCATGCCGGCAGCCGTGGCGAACTTGTTGAACTCGTCTTCCAGCTCCTTGTATTCGTCGTTCATAACGAAGCAGACATTCATGATGGAGCGGTCTTCCGGCACCACCGTTCCTCTGAACAGCTTGTTGCGGTCGATCTCATCATACAGTATGGCTGCCTTCTCAATGTTCTTCTTCTCGATCGCCTTGATACCACCCAACTCCTTGTACCATTTCAATGTCTGCAGTGCAGCATAGATGGGGAACACGGGAGGTGTGTTGAACATGGAATCTTTCTTGATATGCGTGCCATAGTTCAGCATTGTCGGAATCTTGCGGTCGACATGCCCCAGAGCATCCGTGCGGACAATAGCCAACGTAACGCCAGCCGGCGCAAGATTCTTCTGCGCTCCGGCATAGATAATGTCGTACTTGGAGACATCCACCGGACGAGAGAATATATCCGAAGACATATCGGCAACCAAACGAACATTCAGATCCGGATCGTAGCGCATCTCTGTTCCGTAGATGGTATTGTTTGAAGTAAAGTGGAAATAATCCGAGTCTGCCGCCACCTTATAGTCTTTCGGGATGTAAGTGTAGTTCGCTTCCTTCGACGATGCCACCACGTCGACCTCGCCAAACAGCTCGGCTTCCTTGATGGCTTTCGACGCCCACGTTCCCGTGTCGAGGTAAGAGGCTTTCTTGTTCAACAGGTTGAACGGCACCATGCAAAACTGCAGGCTTGCGCCGCCACCCAAAAACACCACTTCGTAACCCGATGGTACGTCCAGCAATTCTTTTATCAATGCCCGGGCTTCGTCGTTCACCGCAACGAACTCCTTACTTCTGTGAGATATCTCGAGAATAGACAACCCTGTACCTGCGAAATTCTCAACTGCTGCCGCTGCATTCTTGATTGTGTATTCACTCAGAATGGATGGTCCTGCATAAAAATTGTGCTTCTTCATGTCAATTTCATTTTATTGTTATGTATTGTTCAATTCTTCAGAAATGGACGGCTAAAGTAGATATTATCTTGCAATATGAGAAAACATCCCCGAATTTATTGACAAAACCGCTCGCCCCAGAGAGTCTTCAAACGATCGAGGAGCTTCTGCTCTGCCGCGTTGCCCTGCACATGCCAAAAGCGTTGGTCGGAGATTTCTTTCGGCAGATAGTCTTGGCGGACGAAGTTGTTCTGATAGTCGTGCGCATACTTGTATTCTTTTCCATAGCCAAGCTCTTTCATCAAGCCTGTCGGAGCGTTGCGCAGATGGAGCGGGACGGGGAGGTTGCCCGTCTGCTCAACCAACGCGAGGGCATCGTTGATTGCCTTGTAGGCTGAATTGCTTTTCGGACTGCTTGCAAGATATATTGTCGTCTCGGCAAGGATAATGCGCCCCTCGGGCCAGCCGATCTTCTTCAAGGCATCGAAGCAGGCATTTGCCAGCAGCAGGGCATTGGGGTTGGCAAGCCCTATATCTTCGGAAGCGGAAATCACCAATCTCCGCGCAATGAACTCGGGGTCTTCGCCGCCTGCCACCATACGTGCCAGCCAGTAGATGGCACCGTCGGGGTCGCTTCCCCGTATGGATTTGATGAAAGCGGAGATGATGTCGTAGTGCATCTCCCCGCCCTTGTCATACGCCGCAGGATTTTCCTGCAGGCGGTCCACCACCTTACGGTCCGTTATCTCCACGGTATCCGTCTCTTCTGCTGCAACAACCAGCTCCAGTATGTTGAGCAGCTTACGGGCATCCCCGCCGGAATAGCGGAGCATCGCGTCGGTCTCCGTCAGGATGATGTTCTTTTCTTTCAATACGACGTCTTCCCTCACGGCACGGCGGAGCAGCGCGAGCAGGTCTTCTTTGCCCAGCGGCTTCAAGACATACACCTGGCATCGCGACAGGAGCGGACGGATAACCTCGAAAGACGGGTTTTCCGTCGTCGCACCGATGAGCGTAACTGTTCCCGTCTCGACGGCACTTAGCAGAGAGTCTTGCTGCGACTTGCTGAAACGGTGTATCTCGTCTATAAACAGTATAGGCGATGCCGCTCCGAAGAAACGGCTGCTTTTAGCCTTTTCAATCACGTCGCGCACGTCCTTCACGCCCGAGCTGATCGCGCTCAATGTAAAGAAAGGAGCCTCCAGCTTACGGGAAATGATTCGTGCCAAGGTTGTCTTGCCCACGCCCGGCGGTCCCCATAATATAAAGGAAGAGACCCTGCCGGCATCAATCATCGTCCGCAGCACGGCACCTCTGCCCACAAGATGCTCCTGCCCGATGTATTCATCCAGCGTTTTCGGCCGTAATCTCTCTGCTAAGGGCTGTGCCATTATTCAACAAGACTTACTGTCCCCTCTTCGTCGATGGAATACTTCAGTGTAGTCTCTTTCGGATACATCTTCGAGAGGTTCTTTGCAGGTACGGTCACAGACGTTCCTACGCTTTTAACTTCTGCAGGTCCTTCCAGCCTTTCTCCTGTTACCGAGTTTTCCATATAAGCCGCAACTTTGAGGTAAAACCCGAAGCTCAGCTTGTACGACACGTCGGCTGTAAGGTCCACCTCCGGACGAAGCTCTTCGGTTATCGTAATCGTCAGCGTATTGGGAATCTTCTCGTTCGTCTCCTCTATCGTACCCCTGTTTTCGTCGCCCAAATCCAGCACTTCTCCTTCTTCGCTGCCCCATGCATACGTGCAAGTCGTCTTCAGCACTTTCGCATGATCGCTGTCGCCACGGTTCCAATTCAACGAGAAACCACAATCCACATGTTCTTCCCACACATCATCTTTCTCCTCCTCCTCGCTTTCGCTCTTGCTGCACGAGGCGAAGGCAAACGCCACAGACAAAAGCAAACATCCGACGCTTAATTTCGATTTCATTTTCATTTTTCTTCTTGTTAAAACAGGGGATTTTCAATTCATATCCCGCAGAAACCCGGGGCATCCCCCGACAACCACGGACCTCCACGGGGTTTTTACAAACCGTTTCTATATACCGGGCGCAAAAGTACGTAAAAGATTCTTCCGAAATCACGCCGCCATATCACCCCCGCAGCCTATCGCAAGGCTCTGTCGTAGTCAAGGTTTACGGTGACAGCGGCAGCAAGGCATTGTCGTCTGTTTTGGGGATTTATGCAGTTTTCGTAACGGCAAGATTGCACGAGCAAAACCCTCATGCAAATTGCATGGAGCAAGATTGCACGAGCAAAACCTTCATGCAAATTGCATGGGCTTAGAAACACTGTGTTTTTTCTTCAGCGGAAAATCTTGGGCTTAGAAACACTTTACTTTTCCTTCTCTCCATTTGCCTTTTCCTGCAGCTCAAGGATCTCTTCCGAGCGCGACACCCACGCGCGTTTGCCGAAGATACGCTCCACGTCCTCCGAGTAGATCACCTCACGCTCGAGCAACACCTGAGCCAGGCGGTTATGCCCTTCGGCATGCTCCGAAAGGATCTTCTTCGCGCGGTCATACTGTTCGTTGATTATCTTCCGCACCTCCTCATCGATCGTGCGCGAAGTCTCCTCGCTATAAGGCTTCGTGAAACCCCAGTCCTGACCTGTCGAGTCGTAGTAATTCAAGTTTGGAAGTTTATCGCTCATTCCGAAATAAACGACCATGGCATACGCCTGCTTGGTCACGCGTTCAAGGTCGTTGGACGCTCCCGTCGAGATTTTGCCAAGGAACAGTTCCTCGGCAGCACGGCCGCCCAACGCTGCACACATCTCGTCGAGCAGCTGTTCGCGAGTGGTGATCTGTCGCTCTTCCGGCAGATACCAAGCCGCGCCCAAGGCTTTGCCTCGCGGCACGATGGTGACCTTCACCAGCGGGTTGGCATGCTCGAGCAGCCAGCTCAGTGTGGCATGACCTGCTTCGTGATTGGCAATGCTGTTACGCTCGTCGGCTGTCGTTATCTTGGTACGTTTCTCCAGACCTCCGACAATGCGGTCTACGGCATTCATAAAGTCTTCTTTCTGCACCGCTTTCTTCCCGCCACGGGCAGCTATCAGCGCAGCTTCGTTGCAGACATTGGCAATATCGGCACCCGAGAAACCCGGCGTCTGACGCGCAAGGAACTCAGTGTCGACACTCTCGTCCGTCTTGATCGGGCGCAGATGCACACCGAATATCTCTTTCCGCTCGTTGAGGTCGGGCAGCTCCACATGTATCTGACGGTCGAAACGCCCCGCACGCAGCAATGCCTTGTCGAGTATGTCGGCACGGTTGGTTGCTGCCAGGATAATGACCCCGCTGTTCGAGCCGAAGCCGTCCATCTCCGTCAGCAGCTGGTTGAGCGTATTCTCTCGCTCGTCGTTGCTTGTCATGTTCACGTTCTTGCCACGTGCACGACCGACAGCGTCAATCTCGTCGATAAACACAATACACGGTGATTTCTCTTTTGCCTGCCGGAACAGATCGCGCACACGGGACGCACCCACGCCGACAAACATCTCCACGAAGTCGGAGCCCGAGAGAGAGAAGAAAGGAACGTCAGCCTCGCCTGCGACAGCTTTTGCCAGCAATGTCTTACCCGTTCCCGGAGGACCTACCAGCAACGCGCCCTTGGGGATTTTACCTCCCAGCTCGGTGTATTTCCCCGGGTTCTTGAGGAAAGAGACAATCTCTTCCACTTCCTGTTTCGCCTCCGCCAGTCCGGCAACGTCCTTGAACGTCACCTTCTGTTCGCTTTCTTTGTCGAAGAGCTTTGCCTTTGCCTTGCCGACACTAAACATACCGCCGGGACCTCCGCCGGAGCCGCCCGACATCCTTCTCATCAAGATAACCCATACGGCTATAATCAGGATGATAGGTCCGAAAGAAACCAGAAAGTTCCACACCGTATCGTTTCCTTCTTCGAAGCGCACCTGCGTGTCGATATGTTTGTCTGCCGCCACCTTTTCATAGAAGTCTGAAAACTTGTCGGCAGAAGGAATCGTCACGAATACAATCGGGTTTGCCCCCAGCGCAGAGCTGTCGCCCTTAAAGACCACCCCTTTCTTGTCGCTCTTGACGGTAGCTTCAGCAATATTTTTCCTGTTGTATACCGTTACCTTGTCGAACACATTCTCCGCCGTCAGTCTCTGAAACTCGCTCCACCCAAGCTCCTTTGTCGCCGAAGAATCGTTGGTCAGATACAGCGCGAAAAGCATTGCGAATATCAGCCCGTACATCCAATACAGGTTAAACCGGAATGTCTTAGGCTTGTTGTTTTTCGGCATCTTGTCAAACATGTCGTTCTTGTTCTCCATACTCTACTCTGAAATCAATAATGTTAATCTCGGCTTAGTCTATGTTTGGTACTTCGGTAACTTTCGCGTCAGACCAAAGCGTCTCCAAACTATAAAACTCACGTTGCGCCGGCAGGAATATATGTACAAGAACCGTACCGTAATCCATCCCAATCCACTCCGCTCTCTGAGCACCGTCGACAGACAAAGGTTTCTCGCCGGCATTCCTTCGGGCAAAGTCCCACACCGAGTCGGACAACGCCGCCACCTGAGTAGGAGTGTTGCCCTCGCATACGACCATATATTCACAGATTGCTCCTGGTATTCGGGTTAAGTCTATTGTCACAATATTTTTACCCTTTTTCTCCTGCAGACCTTCCACTATCGTCTGCACCAATTCTTTTGTTTGATCCATCTAATCCTTAATGAGTAATTTTTCGGGAAGGCAAAGATACTCCTTAATTCATTACCCAAAATCATTCCTCCAATATAATATATGTATAAGCCCATCCACCCCTCAGCAACGACGGGAGGCGAAAGATTCGCCTTTCTGAAAATTTCCGTCAAACACTTGTTGGTATAAAATTTGTCTGTATATTTGCGCCCGTAATCGAGCGGGGTGTCGCTCTTTGCAACAGTTGGGACTGTTCAATGGTGTAATGGTAGCACAACAGATTCTGGTCCTGTTTGTCCAGGTTCGAATCCTGGTTGAACAACAAAAAAGAGGTTTGAGATTTGTTTCTCGAGCCTCTTTTTTTTGTGCTATGCTCGACACGGGCATCGTCCGACGGGCAAGTCTGCCTCTCACAGTTTTTTCTTTAGGGTAAAAAAGAAAGTGACGCCTTTTCCGGGGCTGCTTTTGGCAGAGATCTGCCCCTTGTGGAAAAGGATGCCGTTCTTGACGATGGACAGCCCCAGCCCCGTGCCGCCTGCCTTGCGGCTTCGTCCCTTGTCCACGCGGTAGAAACGCTCGAAGATGCGGTTGATATGTTCCTCAGGGATGCCCACGCCGTTGTCGGCAAAGCTGAAGTAGAAAAACTTGTCGTCTTCCTTGTAGCAGCTAACGTTTATCCTGCATCCCTCGCCGGCGTAGGCAATCGCGTTGTCGTAGAGGTTACGGAAGATGGAATACAGAAGCGAGTGGTTGCCTTGCACCACGGGGTCGCCTGGGAGCGAGACCACGGAGGTGATATGTTTTTCTTCCATTTCTTTCGAGCATTCTTTTTCTATCTCCGCAATCAGCCTCGGGATGTTCACGTCGGAGAGGTCGAAGAGGTTCGAGGCTTCGTCGAGGCGGTTAAGCACAGATATGTCGCGCAGCAAGTCCGTCAAGCGTGTGCTCTGCGAGTAACAGCGTTCGAGGAAGAACTGCCGCTTGTCCGGCGCAAGCTCCGTATTGTTGATGATGGTCTCGAGGTAACCCTGTATGCTGCTGACGGGTGTCTTCAGCTCGTGTGCCACGTTTTGCGTGAGCTGGCGTTTCATTCGGCTCTCCTCCTCCTGGCGCGATATGTCGTTGATGGATATCTCGTAGCTGTTGTCGAGGAACAGGATGCACTCGACGAGGAACGTCTTGCCGTTCTTGTCCGTCGTGACCGACTCGCGCAGCACCTTGCGTTTGCGCCCTGCATCGCGTGTGTTCTCGCTTATGAACGTCTTGATAGGTTCTATCTCACTAATGTCCATCACCTCCTCGGCCCCGCGAATCTGGTTGTCGGAGATAATGTTTGCAAACTGGATGAACAGGATGTTCGAGAGGATCTCTTTTCCTTCGGATGTAAACATGGCAAAGCCTTCCTTGGCATACTGGAAATGCTTTATCAGCTTCTCGCGTTCCATGCTCAGCTCGTCTTTCGCCTTCTGCTGCCGGTGGTAAAGCGTGACGATGTTTTTCGATATGTCGCCCAACTCATCGTTGGGGAATACGTAGTCGGTCTCCGGCATGCGGTCCATCTCTATGTTCAGGGCGAAGTCGCGCAGCTTGGATATTGTCCGCCCGATACTGAACGTGAAGCGTGAGAGGACGAAGAAGAAGATAATCGTCATCAAGATCATGAAATAGACGAAATCGTTGCTTGTCGAGAGTATGCTCTGCACATAAGGGTCGTAGGGGAGTGCCGAGCGGTAGATGAAACTGTCGATGTTGCTGGCGGAATAGAAATAACGTCTGCCTGTGGAGCCGGAAGTGCGAATGGCAAACCCTTCGTTGTAGAGGCGTGCCTTGCGCACTTCGCTGCGGTCGTTGTGGTTGTTGAACTCTTCCACGCCGCTGTTGTCGAACCGCACCTTCCCGTTCGGGTCGATGATGGTCACGCGCAGTTCCTTCTGCGGAATCTCCTCGATGAACTGCCGAACGCTCCTATCGATGTCGCCCCCCTGTCGGGTACGGGCAAAGAGCTGGTAGTTGTAGTTGCTCAACACACTGTTCAGCTTCTCCTGCGAAAGCTCCCATTCGCGTTGGTACTGGAACAGCAGGAAGCAGACGGTGAACCCGAGGAACATCGTGAATATGGACCAAAACAACCGTTGGCTGAACGGTGTCGGGCTTTTCTTCCTGTCTGTCTTTACCATCATTCACCGGCGATTTTAGCATTCAAAGCAATATCCGAAGCCGAGACGGGCTGTTATGTTTTTCCCGTAAGGCCCTATCTTCTTCCTCAGGCGCGTGATGTTCACGTCCACCGTGCGGTCGAGCACATACACCTCGTCTTTCCATACGCGCGACAATATTTCTTCCCTTGAAAACACGTTCCCTTTGTTTTCCAGCAGCAGACGGAGTATCTCGAACTCTTTCTTGGTCAGCGGCACCGGCTTTCCACCGACGGAGGCTTTGATGCGTTTCGTGTCAAGCACCAAGGTCTCGTAGACAAGACACTCGCCCTGTTCGGCCTTCACCTTCTCCGCTGTCCTTCGCAGCACCGCCTTGACGCGTGCAAGAACCTGACGTATCGAGAAAGGCTTCGAGATGTAGTCGTCCGCACCGAGATTGAACCCCGTCAGCATATCGTTCTCCGTATCCTTTGCCGTCAGGAAGATAATGGGGATGCCGGCGGTGCTTTCCTCTTTCTTCAGCATACTCGCCATCTTGAACCCGGAGATTTCGCCCATCATCACATCCAGCATGAGCAGCCGGTAGACGGACAGGTCTTTCTGCAATGCCTCTTCCGCACTGAGAGCCGTGTCCACTTCATATCCTTCCGTCTCGAGATTGAACTTGAGGATTTCGCACAAGTCCTCTTCGTCGTCCACAACAAGTATCCTGAGGTTGTCCATACGCTTCTTTTTTTTCGCCCGCAAAAGTAACATTTCTCGCCGCAAAGGAACGCCGCCTCTGTTTCAGCGAGATGAAATAACCGTTACGATTGCGTTTCAAAGTTTGCCGTATCGTACGGCAAATCTCTGTACTTTTGACCGCTGTTATTAAAGCAATCAAATAAATATATGAAGGTCTCACAAATATCATTCGCAGGTTTTGTTGCCATCGCTTTGGCGATGAATGTAAATGCACAAGAAGTGCAGGGGTTTGTTCACGAACCCTCGACGGGCTATGAATGGCCCACGGACCAAGAGGTCCTGAGTAAGTTGGACAAGTGGCAGGACAAGAAGTTCGGTGTCCTGTTTCATTGGGGGCTTTATTCCGTCCCCGGCATTGTCGAGTCGTGGTCTATCTGTTCGGAAGATGTCGACTGGATCTCCCGACGGAAAGACATGACCTACGACGAGTATAAGAATTGGTATTACAGTTTGAAGGATTCGCTAAACCCGACACGGTTCGACCCCGCGAAGTGGGCGGACATAATGCAGGACGCAGGGATGAAGTATATGATCTTTACGACGAAGCATCACGACGGTTTTTGTATGTTCGACTCGAAGTATACCGACTTCTCCATCGCCCACGGACCTTTCGGCAGTGATCCGAGGAAGGATGTGGCGCGCCACGTGTTCGACGCTTTCCGAGGAAAGGACTTTATGATCGGATGTTACTTCTCCAAGCCTGACTGGCATTGCGAGTGGTTTTGGAATCCTTATTTCGCCACAGCCGACCGCCATCACAATTACAAGAAGGAGAACCATCCGGATTGGTGGAAAAACTATCAGGACTTTACCTACAACCAGATGTACGAGCTGATGACCGGCTACGGCAGCTTCGACATTCTCTGGTTGGACGGCGGCTGGGTTGAGGGCAGCGACGTCCATCTCGACAGTCTGCTGACAAAGGTGCGTGCTTCCTCGCAGCCCGGGCTGATCTCTGTCGACCGCACGATACGCGGACGGAACGAAAACTACCAAACCCCCGAACGCAGCATACCCGAGACGCAGATGGATCATCCGTGGGAGAGCTGCATCACGCTGAGCAACGACTGGGGATGGGTGCCCAATGCTCCGTATAAGTCGCCCTGCAAGGTAATAGGTCTATTGGCTGAGATAACCGCCAAAGGCGGTTGTCTGCTGCTGGGCGTCGGTCCGACCGCGCAGGGAACGATAGAGGCGGCTGCGGCTGAGCGGCTGCATGCCGTCGGCGAATGGCTGCGGGCAAACGGGAAAGCCATCTATAACACACGTATCACTCCGACGTATCACGACGGCAACGTTTGGTTTACCGCAGACAAAGACGGCAAGACGCTGTACGCCATCTATGCTTTGCCGGAGGGCGAGAGCCTTCCCGAGGTTATCGAGTGGAGCGGAAACATCCCCGCCGGAGGGATGAAAATGCTGAAGGGAAACAAAACGGTGAGATATACCAGCAGCGGCGGAAAGGTAAGGGTCACTCTCCCGAAGGGATTGAAGGACGAACCGATCGCCTTGCAGTTTACTTTGAAGAAATAAAACAAGACATACGTATATGAACAAGACAGCATCATTGATTATCGGCTTCGCCATTATGGCAGGAGGGCAGACACTCGCACAGCAACCGCTCTACAAACAGGCATCGGCTCCGGTTGAGGAGAGAGTAAACGACCTTATAGGGCGCATGAGTGTTGATGAAAAAATCGGGCAGCTGTGTTGCCCGATGGGATGGGAGATGTATACCAAGACAAACGACGGCGTAAGGGTTTCCGACCTCTACAAAGAGCGCATGAAGGCAATGCCCGTAGGTTCGCTTTGGGCAGTTCTGCGCGCCGACCCGTGGACGCAGAAGACATTGGAGACGGGGCTTAACCCCAAGCTGGCAGCCGAAGCACTGAACGCAATGCAGAAGTACGCTGTGGAGGAGACACGCCTCGGCATCCCTGTTCTCTTTGCCGAGGAATGTCCGCACGGACACATGGCTATCGGCACGACGGTGTTCCCCACCTCCCTGCTTCAGGCAAGCACATGGGACAGGGATCTTATCCGCCGCATGGGCGAGGCGATAGCCCTGGAGGCACGTCTCCAGGGCGCAGGCGTGGGGTATGGTCCGGTGCTCGACATTGCCCGCGAGCCGCGTTGGTCGCGCATGGAAGAGACATTCGGCGAAGACCCCGTGCTGACGTCCACTCTGGGCGTTTCCTTTATGAAAGGTATGCAGGGCGAATCGCAGAGCGACGGGCGGCATCTGTATTCCACCCTGAAGCATTTCGCAGCCTACGGCATACCGGAGGCGGGGCACAACGGGGCACGGTCGAACGTCGGACTGCGGCAGCTCTTTTCCGACTATCTGCCTCCTTTCAAGAAGGCGGTGGAAGAAGGCGTGGCAACAATCATGACTTCATACAACACGATAGACGGCGTGCCCTGCACGTCCAATAAATACCTGCTGACGGATGTCCTGCGCGGGCAGTGGGGCTTCAAGGGGTTTGTCTACTCCGACCTTACGAGCATCGAAGGCATTGTCGGTGCGGGAGTGGCAAAAGACAATAAGGACGCTGCCGTGTTGGCACTGAAAGCCGGTCTCGATATGGACCTCGGGGGGAATGCGTATGGCAAGAACCTGAGGAAAGCCTTCGACGAAGGTGCCGTCACGACGGAAGACATCGACAGGGCTGTGGCAAACGTCCTTCGCCTGAAGTTTCGCATGGGGCTGTTCGAGAACCCGTATGTCTCTCCCTCGGAAGCCGCCGAGAAGGTGCGCTCCGCTGAGCATAAGTCGTTGGCACGCGAGGTTGCCCGCGAAGGCATCGTCTTGCTGAAGAACGACGGCGTGCTGCCACTGAAGAAAGACATCGGGACGATTGCCGTGATCGGACCCAATGCCGACATGATGTACAATCAGCTGGGCGACTACACGGCTCCGCAGGACCGCAGTGAGATAGTGACCGTCTTGGACGGCATACGGCAGGCTGTCTCCCCAGCCACGAAGGTAAGCTACGTGAAGGGTTGCGCCATACGCGACGTCGCGACAAGCAATATCCCCGCAGCGGTGGAGGCTGCCCGCGAAGCCGACGCCGTGGTGCTGGTGGTGGGCGGCTCGAGTGCGCGCGACTTCAAGACGAAATACATCGGGACGGGAGCTGCCGACATCTCCAGTGATGGCGCGCAGACGCTCTCGGACATGGACTGCGGCGAGGGGTACGACCGCAGCACACTCCGTCTTCTTGGCGATCAGGAGCCGTTGATGGAGGCTCTTGCCGCCACGGGCAAGCCGCTTGTGGTGGTCTACATCCAAGGGCGCACGCTCAACATGAACCTTGCCTCGGAGAAGGCGCAGGCACTGCTCACCGCCTGGTATCCTGGCGAGCAGGGCGGAGCTGCCATTGCCGACATTCTGTTTGGCGACTACAACCCTGCGGGGCGGCTGCCCGTCACCGTCCCCCGCAGCGAAGGTCAGCTGCCGATGTTCTATTCGCAGGGCACCCAGCGGGCGTATATGGATGGTGAAGGGACACCTCTGTATGCCTTCGGCTACGGACTGAGCTACACGAAGTTTGAATACAGCGACCTCAAGATGCAGAAAGGCGGCAACGGCGAAGATGCCTTGCAGACCGTCAGCTGCACGGTGACCAACACGGGCGACCGCGACGGTGAGGAGGTTGTGCAGCTCTACATCCGCGACAAGGTGGCGTCCGTCGCGCAGGCACCCATCCTCCTGAAGGCATTCGAGCGTATCGCCCTAAGGAAGGGGGAAAGCCGCAAGGTCGTTTTCACCCTCGGCAAGGAAGAGCTGTCCATTTACGATATGGAGATGAAGCAGATTGTCGAGCCGGGCGAGTTCAAGGTGATGATCGGAGCCGCCTCCAATGACATTCGCCTCGAAGGCGAGTTCACGCTGTAGCGACACATCCCGCCACACGAAATCCGGGACCACACGGGGCTGCGCGAGAAGGGTGCGCAGCCCCTTTTTTGTCTCATGTAATTCGGAAAACGCCAAGAAACACTGTACGAAGCCTTCCCGCAGTTCGTGCACAAGGGAAAACACAGTGTTTCTTGGTTCATGCAGTTCGTGTACAAAGGAAAACACAGTGTTTTTTGGTTCATGCAGTCCGTGCACAAGGAAAAACACAGTGTTTCTAAGTCCATGCAGTCCGTGCACAAAGGAAAACACAGTGTTTCTTGGTTCATGCACGCCGTGCACAAGGAAAAACACAGTGTTTCTAAGCTCTTGCAGTCCGTGTACAAGGAAAAACACAGTGTTTCTAAGCTCTTGCACGCCGTGTACAAGGGAAAGTACAGTGTTTTTTGGTTCATGCAGTCCGTGCACAAGGGAAAGTACAGTGTTTTTTGGTTCATGCAGTCCGTGCACAAGGAAAAACACAGTGTTTCTACGTTCAAGAAAATCCGCTGAAGGAAAAATACACTGTTTCTAAGCCCAAGATTTTCCGCTGAAAGGAAAACACAGTGTTTCTAAGCTCTTGCAGTCCGTGTACAAAGGAAAGTACACTGTTTCTTGGCTCATGCAGTCCGCGTAATGGCAGGATACGACATACAAGACCCTCTTGCAGCTCGCGTAATGACAAGAAATGGCATTTCTAAGTCCATGCAGCTTTTGTAACGGCTAGAAATAGCATTTCTAATCTCATGCAGCTTTTGTAACGCCAAGAAATGGCATTTCTAACCTCATGCAGCTTTTGTAACGCCAAGAAATAGCATTTCTAATCCCATGCAGCTTTTGTAACGGCTAGAAATAGCATTTCTAATCCCATGCAGCTTTTGTAATGGCTAGAAATAGCATTTCCTGCCATTCCAAAAACTACATGAAGGTCTTGTACGGTGTTTATGAGCTGCCGCAATCCGCGTAAAGGCTAGATACGGCTTACAAGACCCTCTTGCAGCTCAGAGGACAGTTGAGGGGTGCGGGATGACATCTATGGGTGCGACAGTGACGGGGGACTCAGAGGGTACCTATCGCAAATACTTATCTATCCCATTTTCGCAGCGTACGCTCTTTTGTTCTTCCATCATTCGCATATAGCCGAAGTTCTTCGTTTTATTGTACATGTACTTATCCTCGTGCCAAAGGTGATAGACAATACCCGCGAGCTTCAAGTATCGTTTCTTGCAGCCACTGTTCAGCAAACGTATTCCCAAGTCGACATCCTCGCCTCCCCAGCCTTCATAAAACTCATCGTAACCGTTTATCCTGATAAAATCTTCACGGAAGAAAGACATATTGCAGCCCAACGCCGCCGAATGATTCTTTCTGTATCTCGGAGCCAAGAAACGAGCGAGCCACACGCAATGCACCGCATTCTCCCTCTTACTTTCTATACCCTTCGTCCAAAAGCGAATCGGTCGCACCTTGCCGAATCCACATATATCCTCTGTCAGCTTTTTCCCCAAGTTTACCCGTCCGCCTTTTACATAAATGCCATGACCGGCTTCGCGAAGGTGGTCTGTCACAAATTCAGGATGCAGAAATACGTCTCCGTCTATTTCTATGATATAGTTTCCCGTGCTGCGAGCCACACATTTGTTTCGCATCATAGCCAATCGGAAACCTTTATCCTCATGCCACACGTGTATAATAGGGAACGGCGCATCTTTCTGCAATCTCGTTATCAGCATGGCAGTCTCTTCCGTGGAGCCATCGTCTCCCACAACAACCTCGTCGGGCAGAACCGTCTGCTTAAACAAACTCAGCAAACAAACCCGCAGCGCATCGGGGCGATTGTACGTGGATACTATAACGGAAACCTTTCCCAAGTCTTCTTTTTTCATCTCCATCAAATTTTATCGGGTTATTCAACTAAATCAGAAGCGACACCCCAACGGTGAGACCATAATATCCACCCTCCGAAGAAGACGCTACCGGAACGAAAAATATCCGATACGGATACTATGAGGAGAAATACCCCAATCAAAAATCTCACATTCACGAGGTCTTTTTTTCTTTTCTCCCTGTCCCCTGCGGGAAGATTATCAAAATAAAAAAGGTGTGGGAACGTATTGCTTTATCCTATTATCAGGCTCTCGCATTGCCCATTGGAATGGATAAAGCAATAGCAACCCACACCAATTGGATATAACAATTCCCCCTCACGGGGTGAGTGTATATCAAAAGATGCGGGTGCTATTGCTTTATCCATTCCAATTATACAAACTTGCGAGATTTGATAATAGAAGATAATATCAATAACACCTTTACGTTAATAAGTATCCTTCCGCAGAGGCTTCATCGCTATGAACGTGCGGAATTGGCGGCAAATGTACAAAAAAGAAATGTTCAACGTTTAGTATGGAGATTCCGCCGTCTGGGTGCGGGATGACAGTTAGTATTGGGTTGAGCATTCTTTTGTTTGACAGACAAGCAGGCGGGGGCATCGTGGAGGATGAGAGGTGAGTGTGTGTCATATCAGAAAGCGTTCGGTCAGGCCGCCGAAGGCATCTGTGCGGCGGTCGCGGAAGAAGGGCCACCAGCGGCGCACCTCCTCGCTCCGCGCCATGTCTATCTCCACAACGCGCACCTCCTCGCGGTCTGCGGGCAGCTCTGCGAGCAGCTCGCCCTGCGGACCTGCCACGAAGCTGCCTCCCCAGAAACGTATGCCGGCAGTCTGCCCCGAAGGGTCTGCCTCGTGACCTGTGCGGTTCACCGTGACCACGGGAATGCCGTTTGCCACGGCATGGGCGCGCTGCACCGTCTGCCAGGCATCTTTCTGCCGCATCTTCTCGTCCTCCGTGTCGCTGCTCTCCCACCCTATGGCAGTGGGGTAGACAAGCATGTCCGCACCTTTCATAGCCATCAGGCGGGCTGCTTCGGGATACCACTGGTCCCAGCATACAAGGACACCGAGCCTCCCGACGGAGGTCTTTATGGGAGTGAACCCCAAGTCGCCCGGCGTGAAATAGAACTTCTCGTAATACGCAGGGTCGTCGGGGATGTGCATCTTACGGTATGTGCCGGCAATCGTGCCGTCTTTCTCAAGGACGACAGCCGTGTTGTGATACAACCCGGGGGCACGCTTTTCGAAGAGCGAGAGCACAAGCACCACCCCCAGCTCCTTTGCCAGTGCGCCGAACGTCGCGGTGGAAGGTCCGGGTATCGTCTCCGCCTCGTCGAACCGCTGCACGTCTTCCGTCTGGCAGAAATACAGCCCGTTGTGCAGCTCCTGCATCACGACAAGCTCCGCCCCCATCTCCGCACAGCGGCGTATGCTGTCTTTAAGTCTTCTTACGTTGTCCGCCATGTCGCAGGTGTTCGCCTGCTGGATAAGTCCTGTTTTCATACGATAAAATCTTTCGGGTACTGCATCGTCACGCAATGCAGCGACCCATGTTGTTTAATCAGCGGCAAGCAGTTTATGCCGACAATCTCCCTGTCGGGGAACGCCCCCTGCAAGGCGGCACGAGCCACCTCGTCTTTCTCGGAGAGATAAAACGGCACGAGCACAGCCCCGTTTATGATAAGGAAATTGGCATACGTTGCCGGCAGACGCTCGCCCTCCCACTCCACTTTGTCAGCCATAGGAAGTGGAACGAGCCGGTAAGGCTTGCCGTCTGTCTGCGTGAATGCCTTCAGCTCTTCTTCCATCTCCCGCAGCTCGCCGTAGTGCTCGTCCGAAGGGTCGGTACACTGCACGTAAGCAATGGTGTCTTCGCTACAGAAACGCGCCAGCGTGTCGACATGACTGTCCGTGTCGTCGCCCGCCAGATAACCGTTCTCAATCCACAGTATGCGCTCCAAGCCGAACACCTGCTTCAGGTAATTCTCTATCTCCTCTTTCTGCAGATACTCGTTGCGGTTCACCGAGGAAAGACACTCCACCGTCGTGAGCAGCGTGCCCTTGCCGTCAGACTCGATGCTGCCGCCCTCCAGTACGAACGGCTGCATATTGACGGGGACAACCGCCTCAGCAAATGTCCCGAGGCGA
The DNA here is from genome assembly GCA_963652435.1 of Desulfovibrionaceae bacterium. Taxonomy (GTDB): domain Bacteria; phylum Bacteroidota; class Bacteroidia; order Bacteroidales; family Tannerellaceae; genus Parabacteroides. Next base: position 28,224 of record CAVJTV010000006.1, read on the forward strand.
AACAGATTGCGCGTAATCAGATTGTCGCAGTCGGCAGCAAACTTCATCCCCCATCCATTGAACACGAAGTCGCACACCATAGGAACACCACCGTCGAAGACAGATATCCCCCCGTGGTCGCGTGCCCAAGTGTCGTTCGTTTCCATCTCGCGGAAGATGATGCGGCTGTAGTCCACCCCGCCGCCCAGCTGCGAGCGCACTTCGGCTTCGTCCCGACAGACAATAAGGAGCTTTTCCCTTAGGACAATCTCCTTTGCAATCGCCACGAAGCAGGGCGTTACCTCGCCGAGCATCGGTGCCCAGTCTGTCCCCTCGTGCGGCCAAGTCAGCTGAACCGCACTCTGCGGATACCATTCCGCCGGCAATATCGTTTTGTTTTCCATATCCATCACGAACGGCTGATCTGAAGACCCTTGTCGGAAAGCCCCATTTCCACGAAGCGGGCGTTGGAATGACGCCCTGCGGCTGTCAGCTTCTTGCGTATGAGCAGAGCTGCCTCAGGGTCTTTTGCCACGATATAGAGGTAGCCTCCTCCGCCTGCGCCGGGCAACCCGCAGCCCAAGGCATAGTCTTCTATCTCCGCGATCAGAGCCTCCACATCAGGCGGGTTCGTCCCTGCGTCGAGAGCTTTCTTTTGCGCCCATGTCTTGGCAACAAGTCTGCCGTATGCCTCGAAATCGCCGCGTTGTATGGCTTCGAACATATCCATGGCGTGCGTCTTCATCTTGGAAAGCAGGCCAAGATGCGCGGCACTGTTGAGAAACATTCCCTGCACAATCTCCGCAAGGATATTCTTTGCCGTGCGGGTGATGCCGGTGTAATAGAGCAGGTGGCAAGGCTGATACTGCGGGTCTGTGAACAGATGTTCGGGCAACCAGCGCACAGCGGGACATTGGGCAAAGCCTTCGGCGGTCTGCAACAGCTTCAAGCCGTGCAACACTCCGCCATACTGGTCTTGCCAGCCTCCGCCGGTGGTAAGAAGCTGCTCCAAGACAAGTGTACGACGACCTATCTCGCCCTTGTCCCACGCCAAGGCACAGAAGTCGGACACTGCGCCCAGCACTGTGGCAGCGAGGATAGAGCTTGTGCCCAGCCCCGAGCCTGCGGGGATGGCAGACAGCAGGGTCACCTCCAGTCCCGACCCGAAGCTCTTCAGCTGCTCCTCCAACGAAGGATATTGCACAGCCGCAAACTCGGGGAGGAAACCCGCGAGCGACAATGCCGCCTTGGGAATGGAGAACGGGGAGCCGACCTTCCTGTAGTCGCGCAGCTCGTCCCATGTGGTGACAATCTCCATCGCGCCCAAGTCGATGGAGCGAAGGATAATCCTATGTGTGTCCGACGGCTTAACATACACCTGCAACGGCGGCTGACCGTTCAGCTCGATGGCAACGTTGACCACATTGCCACCGGCATACATGCAATACGGCGGTGTGTCGGTCCATCCACCCGCAAGGTCGATACGCACAGGGCTTCTCCCCCACACTATCTGGTCGCTGTACACATCCTTCCGAGGAAGCTGTTTCTCGCAGGTGGCAGAACCTATCAGCCCTTCCCTCAGCAAAGAGAATGCCGCCTGCTGCTCTTCCTCGTATGCTCTCCCCGTGAGCTGCAACACACGGGAGCGGAACATATAGTTATGTATCCGCTTCATCAGCGGCATATCTTCGGAAAGAACTTCCGGCAGTGCGATACCCGCAGCGGCAAACTCACGTGCGGTATCTGCCAAGTCGAGCTGGTAGAACACGCTCCTCTCGTGGTTGGCAGCCAGCTCGGGCAGGTTGGCTGAGCGGAACTTCTCGCGTTGGGCAAAAAGGCGGCTGAGCGAAGCACGGTCCGACAAGCCGTTTGCCGACATCTTCTCTGCCGACAGCCATATATCCCTGCCCTGCTCCAATGCAGGCTCGGACACCATCCAGCGCATGACCGTCCCCAAATCTTCCACATTTTCGCAGACGGGGAACAGCCGTGCACGCTGCAAGTCGCAGAACACCTCAAGCCGTATGCCTCTCTCCGCAGCCCACTCGCCTACAGGACGGCCCATAAACACCGTATCCTTATCCGCCGACGCTCCCTTGAACGAATCGTCGAACCCATAAGGACGCGCCGCCCACTCCCTTTCGCCGATGGGGACAACATCTATGCAAACACCGGGCGGGACGGTCAACGCCCAGTCGTTCTCCGGCACTCCGGTGATAACGTGACTATGGTCTATCTTCCAACGGCTGCCCACATGACTGTTTTCTATCCACAGCTCCGAGTTGGCAGCAGTCAGCGTGATGTCGATACGTGCATTCTGCGTGAACATGGCAGGATGAGGCTTCACCTTACGGTTCATGATTGCCCGTTGGTCGCGCACAAGGTTCTGCACAGCCAGCGTGGAGGAAATCAGCTCGCGGCTCGTCCCGTAATGGTAGAACTCACCTCCCTCCAAAGGAAGGATAGCTACGCTCAGACTATTCAGCTCTTCATCTCCGACACGCGGATGTTCGCCCAGCGACGGACCGAACTCCGCATAAAGGTCGTAGGGCTTCATCGTCTTCCCGTCCACTTCGTATGAGCGTTTCATCAACATCTCCACAGCCCTGTCACTAAGCAGCCACACACCTATATCCATAAGGAAGAGATGCGTCTGTGCCAACCGTCCAAGCTCCTCGAGGGAAGGCTTCTGAAGCATAAAGTCCAATTTGTCGGGAGCGTTTCTGTCGGAAACGAACACGCCGTGATGTGTTGCCAACACCGGGTCGACCCACAATCCGTAGCAGACAACGTCCACATCAGGAATATCTTCTATCGGCTTGTTGTTTCGTATGTACACATCCCCGCTGGCAATAAGTGTATGAAACGAAGCCGGAGCTTTCGCCATTATCTCTTCGTAGAGGGGAAGCTGGAGCGACAGCAAGTCTTGCGACAGCCTTTGTCCCCTTGCCCACCGGAACACGGGGATTGGTGTCAGTATCTTACCCGACGGGGCATACCCGGGCAAGCGGCGACTCTCACCGCCGGCATGAAGCAATATTCTCTTCTCTATCTTCAGCCATTCGCCAACGCCAAGGGCGGGAGCTTCCTGCTGTCGGCATGCATCCAGCAGCCACGTTGTCCCTCCGCCGGAACCCAAACGGGCACCCACAGGGTCGGACGTGCAAAACCACTCACTCTCCGTCGTCTTGGTCACCCGATGAAAACTGTTTACCAAATTAGGGGGTAACGACAATAATTTCTTCATATATATAGTGTAAGTACGCCGACAAAAGTAGTAATTTTCACCGTTCAACGCCCCGTCTGCATCAGATTATCCTGCCTACACAAGGACTAAACCGCATTTGCTTTATTTCCGAATAGGGTCTATATTTGCGCTCGCATTTTTGAAAACGAACTAAAGAAAACACAATATGCATAGTTGGTTTGAGTGTAAAGTCTCCTTTGAGAAAGTAATGGAAAACGGGATGCAGAAGAAGGTGACGGAGCCTTACCTCGTCGACGCTCTCTCTTTTACGGAGGCAGAAGCACGTATCATCGAAGAAATCCGTCCGTTCATCTCCGGCGAATTTACTGTTACAGACATCAAACGCGCACGTTTCTCAGAACTGTTCTTCAACGAGAGCGGCGACCGTTTCTATAAGATAAAAGTCTATTTCATCACGCTCGACGAAAAGAGCGGCGCAGAGAAAAAGACAGCCGCACAAATGCTCGCCCAGGCAAGCACGCTGAAGGAAGCCATTGCCACCCTGGAAGAAGGAATGAAGAGTTCGTTGGCAGACTACACCATCGCTTCTGTTGCGGAAACCATGTTGGTGGATGTCTTCCCCTTCTCACTCGAAGAGAAAGCTTCTAAGCTGGGAGAAGCGAAATGAGCATCTCGCAGAAAATAACAAAACTGAAAGCATCGCTGCCCGAGGGAGTGACGCTTGTGGCAGTGTCGAAGTTCCATCCGGTGGAGGCCTTGAAGGAAGCCTACGATGCCGGTCAGCGCATCTTCGGCGAGAGCCGTGCGCAAGAGCTGGTGGCGAAGCAGAGACTGCTCCCGAGCGATATCGAATGGCACTTTATCGGTCCGCTGCAAAGCAATAAGGTGAAAGACATTGCCCCCTTCATCCATACAATACACAGCATCGACTCCTTCAAGCTTTTGCAGGAAGTGGACAGGCAGGCTTCGAAGAACGGTCACATCATCCGTGTGTTGCTGGAGATACATGTTGCACGGGAAGAGACGAAGCACGGACTGACGCCCGACGAATGTCGCAGTCTTCTGCAAAACGAAGAGCTGCCCAATCTCAAGAACATACAGATATGCGGACTGATGGGAATGGCGACATATACGGAAGACATGACGCTTGTCGAGCATGAGTTTCGCACACTGCATTCCCTCTTCTGCGAACTGAAGTCGGCGCACTTCAAGGACGACAACAACTTCGCAGTGCTTTCCATGGGGATGAGCCACGATTACACTGTCGCTATCCGCGAGGGCAGCACCATGATAAGGGTTGGAACCGGCATCTTCGGTGAACGCGAGTACTAACTAACACACTAAAAACGAATCTGACATGACTGACATGAAAACCCTATATGCAGGGCTGACACTTCGCAATCCGCTTATGGTAGGAAGTTCGGGGCTGACAAACAACCCTGAGCGAAACAAGGAATTCGAGAAAGCCGGTGCAGGAGCCATCGTTCTCAAATCCATCTTCGAAGAACAGATAGAGATGCAGGGCAACACGCCCGCGCAAGACCCCGCTCATGCGGAGACAACCGATTATACCCTCTGTTACTTGGAGCTTATCAAGCGGACGAAAGAGCTGTGCACCATTCCTGTCTTCAGCAGCATCAACTGCTGCCACGCCGGAGAGTGGGGCGACTTCGCCCGTCAGACAGAGCTGGCAGGAGCCGATGCCATCGAGCTTAACGTGTTCTCGCTCCCGACAAACACGTCGTATACCTCGGATGAGACCTTCTGTACCTGCGTCGATATCCTACGGAAGGTGAAGGCGACAGTCACGATACCTATCGTCATGAAGATCGGGAAGAACATGGACAATATCCCTGCACTCGTCAACACGCTGAAGGCAAACGGCGCGGATGGCGTCGTCATGTTCAACCGCTTCTACCAGCCGGACATCGACATCAACCATCTGCAGATGGTATCCGGCAACGTGTTCAGCAACCATTCCGACCTCAGCGACACCATCCGCTGGACGGCAATCGTCAGCGGGAAAGTACCCGGGATAAGCATCGCCTCCTCCACAGGCGTACACGACTGGGAAGATGCCGCGAAATGTCTCTTGGCAGGTGCTTCTGCCGTGCAACTGTGCAGCGCGCTGTACACCCACGGCAGCGAGATAATCCCGCAGATGCTCACCTGCCTGGAAGAGTGGATGCACCAGATGCAGTTCCAAAGCCTCGCGCAGCTACGGGGTAAACTCGACTACTCGAATATCCCCGACCCGGCGATATTCGAGCGTTCGCAGTTCATGAAATACTTTTCAAACAGAGATTAAATCGTGTGGGGTTCGATATGACCCTACTTAATCATATCGAAACCTGTGTAGGGCACCAATGCCTTCGGGATACGGATACCGTCGGGCGTCTGGTTGTTCTCGAGCAGGGCTGCCACTATGCGCGGAAGGGCAAGGGCACTGCCGTTTAGCGTGTGGCAGAGCTGCGTCTTCTTGTTCTCGTCGCGATAACGGCATTTGAGGCGGTTTGCCTGATAGGTGTCGAAGTTCGACACCGAGCTTACTTCCAACCAACGCTTCTGCGCCTCGGAATAGACCTCGAAGTCGAAGCATATAGCTGCTGTGAAGCTCATGTCGCCGCCGCACAGACGAAGTATTCTATACGGGAGCTCTAATTTCTGCAACAATCCTTCCACGTGATCGAGCATCTCCTTATGCGACTGCTTCGAGTGTTCCGGCTTGTCGATACGCACCAGCTCCACCTTCGAAAACTCATGCAGACGGTTCAGTCCGCGCACGTCTTTGCCGTATGAACCTGCCTCGCGGCGGAAACACTGCGTATATGCGCAGTTCTTCACCGGCAGTTGCTTCTCGTCGAGAATGACGTCGCGGTATATGTTCGTCACCGGCACCTCGGCTGTCGGTATGAGATAGAGGTCGTCCACTTCGCAGTGATACATCTGCCCTTCCTTGTCAGGGAGCTGCCCCGTGCCGTAGCCGGAGGCAGCGTTCACCACCGTGGGAGGCATCACCTCCGTGTAGCCCGACTTACGGGCTTCGTCGAGGAAGAAGTTTATCAGCGCACGCTGCAACTGTGCCCCCTTCCCTTTGTATACAGGGAAACCCGCCCCCGTTATCTTCACGCCGAGATCGAAGTCTATCAGGTCGTATTTCTTCGCAAGCTCCCAGTGCGGCAGCGCGTCTTTCGGCAGCTCTGTCTCCATGCCGCCCATCTTCTCCACCACATTATCCTCGGCAGCCACACCTTCGGGCACCTCGTCGTAAGGGACGTTCGGTATCGTGTAGAGCAACGTCTGCATCTCTTCCGCAGCCTTGTCCATCTCTGCCTGCAGACCTTTGCTCGTTTCCTTTATCTCGGCAACATGCTTCTTGGCTGCTTCCGCCTCATCCTTCTTGCCTTCTTTCATAAGCGAGCCGATGGCTTTCGAAAGCGTGTTCACCTCCGCCAAGTTTATATCCAGCCGGTTCTGTGCACCGCGTCTCTTGTCATTCAGTTCGATCACTTTAGCAACAGCTTCCTCAGCGTTCTTAAAGTGCTTCTTCTCCAGACCTCGAATCACGCGGTCTGTCTCTTCCGTAATCATTCTAAGCGTCAACATAGCTCACTCTCTGTTTATTTGTTTTTACAGCGCGCAAAAGTAAACAAATCTCCCTCATACTGTATAGAATGGGGAGTGTTTTGTTTGCGGGTCTTCCCTTGAAAAAAGGTCGGCACTGTTGGGGCAGTTGAACTGATTTCCCTCATATGTCCGCCGGTTCAGTTTTCGCCGGCGTCCTGCCTTTGGCGGCGATGAGGTTTTTGTATCCGCGGAAAATCTCATTCACCGTGTCGACGAACAGCTCCACCGCATCGCTCGGATTGAGCACGGCAACGGCGTTGACCCGTCGGGCTATGTCAGCCCAAATGTCGTCCACTGCCTTGCGCGCAGAAGCCGTGCTTATCTTCACGCGGGAGGTGTACTCGTCCGTCCGCGCCGCGTCCATCGCGCGGTATTCGTCGTTAAGGGTCTTCAGTTTGGCGAGGTACGTAGTGATGCCGAGGGTCGCGGCGGCAGCCTTCAGCTTCTCGCCCTCCATCTCGCGCAGCAGTGCGTCGACGGCTGCCGTCTCCTCGCTGAAAGCCCTCCAGGGCGTGCCAACATACGCGCAGAGCAGCGCCCTGACCTCCGCGGCAGCCCTCTGCATCGCCGCGTCCGGGCAGGTCATATAAGACCTCACGACGGCGTTCACGAACGAGAAAACCTTCCCCCGCTCGGCATCTTTCTCGACCATCGGGCGCGTCGCGGCACTTTTCAGTATGCGGTTGACGCACAGCCCCTCCGTGTCCAGGGCTTCGCGATAGAGCGGAGCGAGTGCCTCGAGCTTCAGGGCCTCCGGCGTGGTCTCTACAATGCGCCCGTACAGCTCCGTGTTCATACTCAGGTGGGCGGAGTTCGTCAAATTAGCCTTTCTAATACATCCGATTTGTTTTTCAGTTCCCATTACTCAATCCGTTTATGATAAGACATAAAATAAATAACTCTCTTGCGTCTCTCTGCTGCTTTTAATATTCATCAAATATGATGCGGAGTACTTTTTGATACTTTCGACTTGCGTCAAAATCATCACGGAGTACTTTTTGATACTTTCGACTTGCGTCAAAACCATTGCGGAGTACTTTTTGATACTTTCGACTTGCGTCAAAATCATCGCGGAGTACTTTTTGATACTTTTGACGTGCGTCAAAATCATCGCGGAGTACTTTTTGATACTTTTGACGTGCGTCAAAATCATCGCGGAGTACTTTTTGATACTTTCGACCTGCATCAAAACAATCTCGGAGTACTTTTTGATACTTTTGACGTGCGTCAAAATCATCGCGGAGTACTTTTTGATACTTTCGACCTGC
>CAVJTV010000007.1:0-33467 GCA_963652435.1 Desulfovibrionaceae bacterium
TAGAAACAGTGTGTTTTTCCTTCCTGCAATTTGCATGGGCTTAGAAACAGTGTGCGAAGCCTTGCCGCCGGCACTGTCGCCTTATTATATACTCAACACTAACTGTGGAATTATCTGTCGGCGGGATAGACAACGCCGATTTGGCGGCGTATCTCGTCGATGATTTCAAGGGTGATGAGGGAGTTTCCGTGGCTGTTGGTCTCCGACTCGCGTCGCCCCTCATGAATAAGGTTCATGAACTCTGCCACCTCATAATAATATTCGTCGTGGTCTGTCACCGCGCTGATGTCTTCCGGCCGGGCAGTCTCCGTCCGCCCTGCTGCGGAAGGGATGCGGGGCGTGAAGCTCACCTTACCTATTGTGTTTATGCGGTCGAGAGTAATGTTGCCTTCCTCGCCCTCTATCTCGGTCGGCAGCGTGGAGTTGGCAATCTTCGAATAGAGGATTGTCGCGTTCATCCCGTCGTAGAGGAAATTCACTGCGCCCTGTCCGTCCACTCCCGAGGAGAGCAGGATGCCCGTTGCGTCCACCTTCTTCGGTCTGCCGAACAGGACAACCATCGGATAGAGCGTATAGATGCCTATATCCATCATTGCCCCGTTGGAGAGCGCAGGGTTGAAGGCGTTCAGCACCGTCCCTTCCTTAAACTTGTCGTAGCGCGAGGAGTATTGGCAATAGCAGGAGAAGTAGCGGCGTATGGTCCCGAGACGACTCAGGTTGTCGCGCACGGCACGGAAGCCAGGCGTGAGCGTAGGCTTCATCGCCTCCATAAGTGTCACGCCGTATTTGCGCGAAGCCTCGATCATTGCCCGTGCCTCCGCTGCGTTCGAGGCAAGAGGCTTCTCGCACAGCACGTGCTTGCCATGCTTCATGCAAAGGATGCTCTGCGAGGCATGCAGGAAATTGGGGGAGGCGATATACACGGCATCTATCAGCGAGCTTCGTGCCATTTCCTCGAGGGAAGTGAATTTGTGAGGTATATGATGCTTGGCAGCAAACTCGGCGGCACGCTCTTCGGTCCGCGAATAGACTGCCTCCAACGAGAAACGCTCGTCCTGCCGTGCTCCGGCAATCACCCAGTCTGTTATAAAGTTTGTCCCGACAACGCCGAAGCGTATCTCAGTGTCCTTCGTCATGATTTGCTTTTCTTTCGTTTGTCGCTCTATTGTTTCCCCGCCCTCAGCACAAGGGAGCCGCCCTCCTCCACAGTCAACTCCGGCACGACAGCCGCCGCGTCGAGCGTCAGGCAATAGGGTATGGCATCCTCCAGATGGTTGGCGCGGAGACGGGCAGCGTGATCCGTAGAAGAAATATATGCCGGCAGGTCGTCGCGATGGAGTGTCCACATTTCGCGGGCAATGACCGTCGCGTCGGACGCCGCGCAGTATTCGCCCGTGGCAAGAAGCACATCCGTCAGTGCGCCGCCAAAGAGCGAGTCTTCAATGTTCACCTTGTCCTGCCAGCCGGAGCATAGCACGACGACATCCCGCCTGTGCACAAGGCAGTAGTCTGCCACAGCCTGAAGGTTGACAAACGCGCCCGTGATGACGCGGTATGCAGACTTTGCCACCGTTATTGCCTTCGTCCCGTTGGTGGTTGTAAAGACAATATCGCGCCCTTCGACCTTCTCTCTTGTGTAGTCGAACGGCGAGTTCCCGAAGTCGGCAAAGTCACACCGCTTCACGTTGCGCTCGGCACCTACCAGCCAGCCTTTCCTCTTGTAATCCATTGCCTCCTCCACCGTTGCCACGGGGCGGATACTTCTGACGCCACAGTGAAAAGCTGCCGCCATCGTTGTCGTTGCACGAAACACATCGACAACCACCACAACAGCCTCCCTGTCGTGATACGCAGGATAGAGTGCCGGAGAGAAACAGACATCGATCTTCATGTCTATGATGTCAAGCCAGTGTGTCCGTTCCTTCAACAAGTTTGCCCATCGACCAAACGGCACGGACATTCAGCTTGCGGTCGAGAACCACAATGTCGGCATCCTTGCCGCGACACAGAGAGCCTTTGCGGTCGTCGACACCCATAAGGCGGGCAGGCGTCTCCGCAGCCATACGGACAGCATCCGCCAGCGGCACCCCTGCTTTCTGCACCATCGTGCGCACCAGCACATCCATCGTGGCAAGGCTTCCCACCAACGACGAATGGTCTGCCAGCTTGCATACGCCGTCTTCGATAATGATACGCGGATCGTCCACAGTCTCACCTCCACCTGCGGCGTACTTCAGTGCGTCGGTGGAGAGGCAGGTGCGCTCCACACCTTTCAGCTTGTACACTAAACGGAGGATTGTCGAAGGCAGATGCCTGCCGTCGGCTATCACCTCGACCGTCATGCCGTCTTCGAGAAACACACTCTCAACCGTCCCTTCGTATTTGTATTCGCGGCGTTTGTGGAAACCGGGCATGGCGTTGTAGAAACGCGCCGCATGAGTGAAGCCTGCTTCGTATGCAGCCTTGATGTCGCCAAATTCTGCAACAGTATGCGACACGGCAGGCAGAACGCCTTTCGAGCGGACATAACGGGCAAAGTCCAACGCTCCGGGCAATTCGGGGCTTGCGTCCCAACGTTTGATGCAGGTCGTGCTCTCGAGCAGCGACTTGTATTCCTCCGCGTCGGGGTCTCTCAGTGCATCCGTCAGCAGACTGCCAGCCATCTTCGGGTTAAGATACGGACCTTCGAGCTGCAGCCCCATCACAGGGCTGTCTTTCTCTGCCATCACCCTTTCACACATGGCAACAGCCTCGCGTATCTCTTCTATGGGAAGCGGCGAGAGCGTCGGGAAGATTGTTGTCGCGCCATATTTGATATGCGCACGCACCACTCCACGGTAGGCTTCCTCGGTGCATGTGCGGAAGTCGTATCCCCCGCCACCGTGCACACTCATTGCCACAAAACCAGGGACGATATACATTCCTCCGGCATCCACCACAGTGGCACCAACCACTGCCAAGTCGCTGTTTGCAACCTCCAATATCTTTCCGCCCTCAATCAACACCGAACCGTCTTTCAGCCAGCCCTGCGGCGTCAGTATCTGTCCGTTTATTATCTGTGTCAGCATATATGTCAAAACAATTTATTCGTTCCTTCAACCAGTTTGCCCATCGCCCAGACTGCACATACGTTCAGGTCTTTGTCGAGCACCATAATGTCGGCATCCTTGCCGCGTTGCAGCGAGCCTTTCCTATCATAGACACCCATAATGCGGGCAGGCGTTTCGGAAGCCATACGCACAGCATCCTCGAGAGGGATATCCACCTTCTGCACCATCGTGCGGATGAGCCTGTCCATCGTCGCAATGCTGCCAGCCAGAGCCGAACGGTCTGCCAGCTTGCATACGCCGTCTTCTATGATCACACGCGGGTCGAAAGCCACCTTGCTGTCGCTTGCCGCACATGCCAGCGCGTCGGTTATCAGACAGGTACGCTCCACACCCTTCACCTTATACACCAGACGTAGGATTGTCGGGGGGACGTGAATGCCGTCTGCCACAACCTCCACCGTCATGTCGTCGATAAGATAGATGCTCTCCACCGTGCCTTCGTATTTGTACTCGCGGCGTTTGTGGAAGCCGGGCATGGCGTTGTAGAAATGCGTCGCATGAGTGTAGCCCACCTCATAAGCTGTCTGTATGTCGCCGTATTCAGCCTGCGTATGTCCCACGGCAGCCAGCACGCCTTTCGAGGTAACGTAGCGACCAAACTGCATTGCACCAGGAAGCTCCGGCGCGGCATCCCACCGCTTGATGCAACTTGTCTCTTCCAGCAAGGGGATGTATTCTTCGGGGTCGGGGTTCTTGATGTTCTCAGGTATCTGACCGCCTGCCATCTTCAGGTTGAAGTAATGCCCCTCGAGATGCAGACCAAGTACGAGACTGTCTTTCTCAGCCATCAGCTTCTCGGTTGTCTCCGCCGCTGCGCGTATCATCGGGATTGTCGACGAGGAAAGTGTCGGGAAAATACTCGTCGTGCCATGCTTCATATGGGCAGCCACCGCAGCGCGGAAGGCTTCTTCGGTCCCTTCCATGAAGTCGCGCCCACCGCCGCCATGAGCGTGAATCTCCACCCCGCCGGGGACGATATACATTCCTTTCGCGTCGACCAGCTTCGCCCCGACTATGGCAAGGTCACAGTTCGTCACTTCCAAAATCTTGCTACCATCAATCAACACCGAGCCGTCTTTCATCCAGCCCTGCGGCGTCAGGATACGGCCGTTAATAATTTGAGTCAGCATATCTGTATTATGTGTTTATCATTCTGTTCTTGTTTTTCCTGCTCGGCAAAAGTAAGCACTTTTCACGTACATGAGATTTCCCCTTTAACATCAAAAAGGCAGATACCGGCGGGGCTTACCGCGAGGCTTTTCCGCTGAGTTCCTCCAACTCGAGGGTCAGCGTTGCCCACGAATCCATCGTGTCGGACAGCTCCTTTTTCTTCGACGAATAGGTTTCGTAGAGCGAGACATCCGCCGCACCTTCCGGCGTGGCAAGGCGGGCTTCGAGGGCAGATATCTCACCTTCGATAGCCGTTATCCTGCTTTCGGCATCGGCTACAGCTTTCTCTGCCTTTTTGATTGCGCGGCTCTGCTCCTTGCGGGCTTCGTATGACATCTTGTTCTGCGTCGGGGCAGCGTCTTCCTCCGCTGTAGGGGAAGTGGGAGGCGCAGTGCGCTCCAGCTCGCGGAGACTGTCCATCTTCTTCTTTTCAAGGAAATCGTATATGCCGCCAAGATGCTCCACCACACGTCCGCCGCCAAACTCGTACACCTTGTCGACCAATCCGTCGAGGAACTCACGGTCGTGAGACACGACAATCACCGTCCCGTCGAACTCACGCAGAGCATCCTTCAGCACATCCTTCGAACGCATGTCGAGGTGGTTGGTCGGCTCGTCGAGGATAAGCAGGTTGACAGGCTCCAGCAGGAGGCGTATCATCGCGAGGCGGCTGCGCTCGCCGCCAGAGAGCACCTTCACCTTCTTGTCCGAAGCCTCGCCGCCAAACATGAAAGCACCGAGGATGTCGCGTATCCTGGTACGTATGTCGCCCTCAGCCACGCGGTCGATGGTGTCGAACACGGTCATGTTGTCGTCGAGAAGCTGCGCCTGGTTCTGCGCGAAATAGCCTATCTTCACATTGTGCCCTATCTGCAGCTTGCCTTCATATTCGATCTGGTTCATGATACATTTCACGAGGGTGGATTTTCCTTCGCCGTTCTTGCCGACGAAGGCAACCTTGTCGCCACGGCTTATCGTCAACGTCACGTCTTTGAACACAAGATGGTTGCCATAGCTCTTGGCAACGTTTTCCATTATCACGGGGTAAGAGCCGGAGCGGGGAGCGGGCGGAAACTTGAGGCTGAGCATTGCCGTGTCCACCTCATCCACCTCGATGCGTTCCACCTTCTCGAGCTGCTTGATGCGCGACTGCACCTGCACGGACTTCGTCGCCTTGTAGCGAAACCTCTCGATGAAGGCTTCCGTGTCGGCAAGTTTCTTCTGCTGGTTTTCATACGCACGCAGCTGCTGCTCGCGGCGTTCCTTGCGGAGCTTCACGTATTCCGAATACTTCACCTTGTAGTCGTAGATATGTCCCAGCTCGATCTCTATAGTGCGCGTCGTGGTATTGTCGATAAAGGCACGGTCGTGCGAGACGAGGATGACGGCATTGGCGCGGGTGGCAATGAAGTTTTCCAGCCACTGAATGGACTCTATGTCGAGGTGGTTGGTCGGCTCGTCGAGCAGCAGGACATCCGGACGACACAGCAGCAGCCTGGCTAGCTCGATGCGCATGCGCCAGCCGCCGCTGAACTCCGACGTAACCCTGTCGAAATCCTCACGCCTGAAGCCAAGCCCCAGTAGCGTCCGCTCCAACTCGGCGTGGTAGTTGTTCCCGCCCATCATCTGAAAATGCTCGGAGAGATGCGTCACCCGCTCGATCAGCTTCCCGTATTCGTCCGTGTCGTAGTCGGTGCGCTCTGCCAGCTCCGTGTTCAGCCGTTCTATCTCCTTTTCCGTCTCGCGGATATGGCTGAAAGCCTGCTCAGCCTCTTCGCGCACCGTGCGGCTGTCCGTGAACTGCATCTGCTGGGGGAGATAGCCTATCGTCGTGTCTTTGGGGACGCTCACCGTACCGGAAGTGGGCGACTGCAAGCCGGCAAAGATTTTCAACATGGTGGATTTCCCTGCGCCGTTCTTCCCGACCAGCGCGATGCGATCTTTCTTGTTGACAACAAACGACACATCGTTGAAAAGCGTAAACCCGCCAAACTCAACTCTCAATCCTTCTACCGAAATCATATACTTTTCAGAATTACAGGGCGCAAATATACGAAATAAAGCCCGCGGGGTGAGTCCCCTCAAATAGCGGACCGTCGAGGCCCAGCCGAAATGAAAATATAACTACCTTCGCCGCCATAAATCATAAACATTTCAAGTCATGAAGAAAAAAAGTGTAACATTATTGGTGGCCGCGACACTGTCGAGCAGCATTCTCTTCTCATCGTGTATCGGTTCGTTCGGTTTGACAAACAAACTTCTGAACTGGAACAGCAATATCGACAGTAAGTTTGTCAACGAGCTTGTGTTTATTGCCTTCTGCATTGTTCCCGTCTATGAAATCTCTGCGATTGCCGACCTTCTTGTGCTCAACTCCATCGAGTTTTGGAGCGGCAGCAGCCCTGTGGCAGATGCCGGGACTGTGAAGACCATCGAGGGCGAAAACGGCACATACACCGTCGAGACCAAGAAAGACGGCTATCACATCCAAAAGGAAGGCGACGATAAAGCCATCGACCTTGTGTTCAACGAGGCTGACAAGAGCTGGAGCGTCGAGGCTGACGGCGAAGTAGCGAAGCTGTTACAGTTCAAAGGCGGCGACGAGGTCGTGATGTATCTGCCGAGCGGCGGTGAAATGAACGTGGAGCTTAACCAAGCCGGTGTTCTCGCGTTCCGCCAGGCTGTGGAGAGCCATTCTTTCTACGCTGCACGATAGGACAGACTACGAAAGAAACAGGAAAGTGGACTTTCTTCACTCCCGAAATTCAGGGGGAACAAGAAAGTCCACTTTTTTTCTTCGTCGCTGAGCTCCAGCGAAGCTATCGAAGCAATTCACGAGAGCCGCTGAGATTCCGGCGAAACAAAAAAATCCGCTTTCTTCCTTCGGGAGAACCCCGAGAGAGAAGAAAGCGGGCTTCACAATAAATCAAAAAGTCGTTTTCCTTATGTCGGTCAGGTCTTACAGACCTTTTCCATGACAGTTCTTATATTTCTTACCGCTTCCGCAGGGGCACGGGTCATTGCGCCCGACGCGTTTCTCCGCACGGACGGGCTGCTGAGGTTCGCGCGTCTCGGTGTTGCCACTGAGGTCTGATTTCTCCGTGCGGTAACGACTCATGTCCTGCCGCACCTCCGGAGCTGCCTGGCGCACACCTATGCTGCGGCGCTGAGCAGCGATAGCAGCCGCCTGACGCTCTGCCATAGCACGCTTTTCCTCTTCCGTCGGCTCCTCGCGCACAGGGATCTGCCCACGCATCAGTATGGATGCCGTCTTACGGTTCATCGTGTCGACCATCGTCTTGAAGAGGTTATACGACTCCAGCTTGTATATTAGCAGAGGGTCTTTGTGCTCGTAGCTGGCGTTCTGCACCGAGTGGCGCAGCTCGTCCATCTCGCGCAGGTGCTCCTTCCAAGCCTCGTCGATGGTATGCAGCACGATGGCTTTCTGAAAAGCCTTCGTGATTGCCTTGCATTCCGTCTCGTAGGCTTCCTTGAGGTTGCAGGAAACATTATACATGCGCTTGCCGTCGGTGATGGGGATGAGAATGTTCTCGTACATCGCGCCCTGGTTCTCGTATACCTGCTTGATGACGGGGTTTGCCACCTGCGTCATACGTTCCATGCGGCGTTTGAACAGCTTCAAGGCCTCGTCGAACAGACGGTCGCCGAGACTTTCGGCTTTCATCGACTTGAATTCTTCTTCGGTGAGGGGACATTCCATGGCAAACGTCTTGAAAAGCTCCAGCTTGAAGCCCTCGAAGTCAAGTCCGTCGGCGTGCTGCTCGGCAATGGCGACAGAAGTGTCATAAATCGTGTTCAGCACATCCATGCCGATACGTTCACCCATCAAGGCATGACGGCGACGGGTGTAGATAACGTTACGTTGCGAATTCATCACATCGTCGTATTCCAAGAGGCGCTTACGAATACCGAAGTTGTTTTCCTCGACCTTCTTCTGCGCGCGCTCCACCGACTTGCTCAGCATATTATGCTCCAGCACCTCACCTTCCTTGAAGCCTAAGCGGTCCATCAGCCCTGCAATCTTGTCGGAAGCGAAGAGACGCATCAGCTGGTCTTCGAGAGAGACGAAGAATACGGAAGAACCCGGGTCGCCCTGACGCCCCGAACGACCACGCAACTGACGGTCGACGCGGCGGCTCTCGTGACGCTCCGTACCAATGATTGCCAGACCTCCGGCAGCCTTCACCTCGGGCGAGAGCTTGATGTCGGTACCACGACCTGCCATGTTGGTGGCAATCGTAACCGTCCCGCTCTGACCAGCCAGGGCAACAATCTCGGCTTCCTTCTGGTGCAGCTTCGCGTTCAACACGTTGTGCTTTATCTTGCGCAGGGTAAGCATACGGCTCAGCAGCTCCGATATCTCGACAGAGGTCGTACCGACCAGAACCGGACGCCCTGCATCTATAAGCGAACATATCTCCTCGATCACGGCAGCGTATTTCTCGCGCTTGGTCTTGTAGATACGGTCGTTCATGTCGATACGTGCGATAGGACGGTTCGTCGGGATTACCACAACATCCAGCTTATAGATATCCCAGAACTCTCCGGCTTCGGTCTCTGCCGTACCGGTCATACCCGCCAGCTTGTGATACATGCGGAAGTAGTTCTGGAGCGTGATGGTGGCAAAGGTCTGCGTGGCAGCTTCCACCTTCACGCCTTCCTTGGCCTCGATGGCTTGGTGCAGACCGTCGGAGTAGCGGCGGCCATCCATGATACGGCCCGTCTGCTCGTCAACAATCATCACCTTGTTGTCTATCACAACATATTCGTCGTCTTTCTCAAACAACGTGTAAGCCTTCAGTAGCTGGTTGATGGTATGCACGCGCTCGCTCTTCACAGAGTAGTTCGACAGCAGCTCGTCTTTCTTTGCCTGCTTTTCTTCTTCCGTACCGCTGTAATGCTCCAGCTGCGACAACTCGGAAGTGATGTCCGGAAGGACAAAGAACGTCGGGTCGTCCGAGCGACCCGTCAGGAGGTCGATACCTTTGTCCGTCAGCTCAACGCTGTTGTTCTTCTCGTCGATAACGAAGTAAAGCTCGTCTGTCGCCTCGTGCATGTGACGCATATTCTCCGACATGAAATATTCCTCCGTCTTGAGCATCTGCGCCTTCACGCCCTGCTCGCTGAGATATTTGATGAGAGCCTTGCTTCGCGGGAAACCCTTGAACGCACGATAGAGCTGGACGGTTCCTTCCTCCACCTCTTTCGGATCGCTACTTGCCATCTTCTTCTTGGCTTCGATAAGCAGCTTCGCGCACAAATCCTTCTGCGCATTCACCACAACCTCCACATTTGGGCGGAACTGCTCAAACAGTTGCTCCTCGCCGCGCGGGATAGGTCCGGAGATGATAAGCGGTGTACGGGCATCGTCGATCAAGACAGAGTCGACCTCATCGACAATGGCATAGTTGTGCTTTCTCTGCACAAGGTCACCCGGGCTGATTGCCATATTGTCTCTCAGGTAGTCGAAACCGAACTCGTTGTTCGTTCCGAATGTAATATCCGCGTTGTATGCCGCACGACGGGCATCGGAGTTGGGCTGATGCTTGTCGATGCAGTCCACGGAAAGCCCGTGGAACATATACAGCGGTCCCATCCACTCCGAGTCGCGCTTCGAGAGGTAGTCGTTCACCGTCACCACATGCACACCGTTTCGCGTCAGTGCGTTGAGAAACACCGGCAGGGTTGCCACCAAGGTCTTACCCTCACCTGTTGCCATCTCTGCAATCTTACCTTTGTGGAGCACAACGCCACCGAACAGCTGCACGTCGTAGTGCACCATGTCCCATGTTATCTCGTTTCCTCCGGCTACCCAGTGATTTTGATATATAGCCTTGTCGCCTTCGATGCGTACAAAGTCGTGCTTTGTCGCAAGGTCGCGGTCGAAGCCGTTTGCCGTCACCTCCACTTCTTTGTTCTCGGCAAAGCGGCGGGCAGTGTCCTTGACTATGGCAAACGTCTCGGGCAGCACCTCCTCGAGGACGACTTCCATCTTGTCGGTTATAGTCTTATCCATCTTGTCCACCTTCTCCCAGATGGCTTCCCTCTCCTCCAGTTCCTTGTCTTCTATTCCGCTGCGGAGAGCCTCCACCTCGGCGCGTTCATCCGCCACATAATCTTGGATGCGCCGCTTGATCTCGTCTGTCTTGGCTCTCAGCTCGTCGTTGGAGAGTGCCTGAATAGACGGATACACAGCCTTGATCTTGTCCACATAGGGCGTGATCTCTTTCAGGTCTCGCTGCGACTTGTTGCCGAACAGCTTCGTCATAAATTCATTAAATCCCATGATATATTCTTTTATTTGTTTCGTAAAGTGATTATTTGCCGACGTAGCGGGGAAGATTTCTGCTGCCTAAGGCAACACTCCCCGTTGGGTTTCAAGAAAGCATCTTATTTCTTGGTCGTCAACTCCCAAAGAGGCAATGATTCCGACGCGTTCGGCGGGCGTATCCTCAGCACATGAGTTATGGTAGGAGCCACCTCGGTGGCTTTCACATCGCGGTATATACGTTCTGGCTTGATGCCGCTACCCATAAACACGAGCGGAGTGATGACAGCATTGTTGCGGATGATCTTTATCTTTTCCTTCGGATTATCGCTGTTGACAACCCAGCCCGGCTGCAGCTCTATAATCAAGTCTCCTCGTCTGAGGTGATGAGTGCCCTGACGGAACTTCGCCGTCCCCTCGTTCCAGTCGCCTGTACGCAAGGCATTGTCGGTCGTCACGTGCTGCACGCCGCTGAACTCCATAAGAAACTCAGCCGACCTCTTCTGTATCTCCGACAGGCTGAGCTTGGCATCCTCAATGGCTTTCCTGTCAAGGAATATCTGGTTGTCGTAATAACCCTTCACCCAACTGTTCTGCTGACCATAGAGAGCCATAAGATACATA
Source organism: Desulfovibrionaceae bacterium (assembly GCA_963652435.1). Taxonomy (GTDB): domain Bacteria; phylum Bacteroidota; class Bacteroidia; order Bacteroidales; family Tannerellaceae; genus Parabacteroides. The sequence continues at coordinate 11,194 of CAVJTV010000007.1, forward strand.
TTGAGCAGAGCGACGCAACGTTTCGGGTGAAACTCTCCGCCGTTTATCTGCATCCCGTCGGCATACGCCTCCTCGCCGGCGTAGTAGCCCGAACCGGTGAACACCACCAGTGTATTTGCAAGCCCCACCTTCTTATCAATGGCATCCAGGAGCTGCTCGATGTCTTTATCGAGTTGGTAGTAGGTGTCCTGTATCTCGCGAGTATAGTCCTTGCTCACCGTGCCGCGGTAGTTACCGGCATAGTAGGTAATCGCCAACATATCCGGGCAGGTACGCGTACCGAAAGCTCCGTATTCAAGGAACTGCAGAGCAAGGCGGTTAATCTCCTTGTTGATGAAGGGCGTTGTCTTCAGTCGCGGGAAACAGTCTTTTGTCTTCTCATCGAAGATGTATTTGAACGGTATCTCATCCAGCAGATAGGGGAATACGTCGTACTTGTCGAGAGGGAGCGACGGCGTCCATACCATCTTGTCGAGACGGGCTGAGAGCGACTCCACTCCGTTGTTGTATCTGTCCACATACCAAGGGATACCTTTGTAGTATGTCGTCGTTGCCCACTTGCCGTTAATGTCGTCTATCCAAAAGGCGCCGTTGGCAGCATGCCCCGCAGAGAGAATAGCACTCTCCGCATCAGGCGCAATGGCATACACATCGCTCCGTCCGCCGGAAGCAATCTTCAGCTCGTCGCCGATGGTGGAGCCAATCAGCATCTTCGGCGAATAGTTGTCACGGGTATAGTTGCCAAGGTAATCCTTGTCGTAGAGTATGGACGTCTCCCTATCGTTGTCGAAGTCGTAGACCTTACCATTGGTCACCCCGTGGAAGCAAGGGTTGCTCCCTGTAAAGAGGGTGGCAAAGGCACTTGCCTGGTCAACATCGGAAAACTCGAAGCGGATATTGTTGTACACCAATCCCTCGTTCATGAGCCGCTTGAATCCGCGCTCGCCGAAAGTATTGTAGAAGTATTCGATATAGTCGCCCCTCAACTGATCCACAGTGATACATACAACCAGCTTCGGGGTACGTTGCTGTGCCTCCAGGTTAGTAACAACCAGGATAGCTATAAGCGACGTTATTATTTTCCTCATTCTATTCTCCATCTCTTCCGATCATGTGCCCGCCATCTGTATATTCCGTATCCGGAGCGAAGCCAAAGGGAGGCAACAAGCGGGATAAAGGCTATATTCAAATGTTGTGGAATGAAGCTCCACCCTGCCAATAGCAGCGTAAGCGCGGCAAAGTTAGTAAAATGGTAATAATAAGCCGCCCTCCGAAGCTTTTTTACAGCAAACAGTACGACTCCTACCAGTCCCAGCGGATGCAGCCACACGACAGACCAGTTTGGCGATACGCACGGATGCGTAGAGACGAAGCAGATGAAGAACAGCACCACTCCTGCCATCCCTGCCGTGGCAAACAAGACACAGTCTACCCATCTAAAGTAGATTTTCCTTCTCCACTCCACCAAAGTCACAAGCAGGATAAGAGAGAAGAGCATCACACTGCATAGCATCGGAGTGCACCACTCCGTACCCTCGCCATCATCGCCGACAGCCTCCTCCGACAAACGGAGCGTCTTGTCAACCAACCTGCGCTCGCTTCCGTCCGTGCCAACTATGGTTGCCTTCGCAAGTGCATCCTTCAAACACATCGGAAGAAAGAGCATCTCATACGGCGTGGTCTCTCTGTCAGTGGGGCTGCCAAGTGCAAGGTCGCACCCGAACGTCAGCCACGGATGATTTCTCGTACAATGGTTGATAAGACAGCGGAACGTCTGCGGCTCGGGAGGGTCATTATACTTCAGCTCTCCATCCACCAGCTCTTCCATAATAGCGGCAGGGCGGGTGGCACAATTGTCGAAGAAGAAATTATAGCGGTAGACGGCGTTCTCCGGCTTCACATTTTCTATAAGTGCGCTCCATATCCTTCGTACCTCCGTAGCAGTAAGATTGAGCACCTGTTCCGTCACCTCACTTCCACGCATCTCGTATTCTATAATATAATCCGAAAACCTGTAGGCAGCCAACTTGTAGTCGGTCTCCCCTCTGGCAAAGCGATAGATGAAATGGGGCTTGGAGAAATCGAAAATACCATAGTTGAACACCACATCCAGCTTATGTTGCGAGTCTTTCACCCTCAATGCCGTGTGCCCGTAGAGGGTATATACCTCATCGTCCGACGGGGCTGCCGTCAGCACACTGATTCGCGCACTGTCACTAAGCGCGCTTCGCGCCCACGCATGAGAAACACAAAGGAAAAGAAGAAACGTCAGTAGGCTCTTTTTCATGCCCCACCCTCCTATCTGCAGACATTCTTGCCTCGGTCGGTTTCAACATCTGTCATCGAACGAATATGACCACACGATACAAGATATATCAAAACGAGCATACCCCCATTTTCAAAGACATCCCAAAGATGTCAGATTTCGTCGTCGTCTTTGGAAAGGTCCAGTTTCTCGCTATCGTTGCTCTTGTCGAAATACTGCTTGCGGAGCGGGTGCGCCGTAGCCTCATGGTAGATTGCACGGTTGCGGTAGATGTCGAGAGCCGTATAGAGAGCCTGGCGGAACGATGCCTCGGAAGCAAGGTTCTTCCCTGCAATATCGTAAGCAGTACCATGATCGGGAGAAGTACGCACAACAGATAAGCCGGCAGTGTAGTTTACGCCGTCGTCCATAGCAAGAGTCTTGAACGGAGCTAGCCCCTGATCGTGATACATCGCCAGCACTCCGTCGAATTTGTCGTACATCCTCGAGCCAAAGAATCCGTCTGCTGCATACGGACCAAAAGACATCACGCCTTTCTTCTCCGCCTCAGCCAGTGCCGGACGTATGACCGTCTCTTCTTCTTTTCCCAAAAGACCGTTGTCGCCGGCATGCGGGTTAAGTGAGAGAACAGCTATACGGGGCTTCACAATCCCGAAATCCTGCTTTAGCGACTGGTTGAAAACACACAGCTTCGACACAATTGCCTCTGCCGTCACCTTCCGAGGAACTTCCGAGAGTGGGATATGCCCAGTCACCAATGCAACGCGCAGGTCGTCTTTCAACAATATCATCAGTGCCTTCTGTCCCTCGTCGCCGAAGCACTCCTCAAGATATTCCGTATGCCCGGGGAAGCGAAACCTATCGTTTTGGATATTATGCTTGTTGATGGGAGCAGTCACCAATACATCCACCACCCCTCTCTTCAGGTCGGTCACGGCAGCTTCCAACGACTGGAACGCCGCCTCACCTGCTATCGCGGTCGACTGCGCCAACTCCACCTTCGTATCATCGGGCACACAGTTGATGATATTCACCCTGTTCACACCTGCTTCTTCCGCTTGGGAGATGGTGCTCATATTCACAGCAGGCAGATCCATCGCCTTTCGGTGATAAGCCACAATCTTTGACGAGCCATATATTATCGGCGTACAAAGCTCAGCCACCCTGGCATCCGAGAAGGTCTTCAGTATCACCTCGTATCCGATACCATTTATATCTCCGTGGGTAATCCCCACCCTAATCAATCGTTCTTCCATGTGTTATGCGTATTGTTTATTTCTTATCAAACTCACCCGGCAGACGAAGCGTATATAAAGCCGCCTCTATGCGACGGATGAAGTTTCTCTTATCTGTTTCAGGCGCAAAGACAAAACCCTCGGCAACCACCACACGGTTGTTCTTCTCGTCGAGGCGAACATGACTGACGAACGGTCCACCCATCATGTCGCCCACCATCTTCCACAATCCGCGCACCACCCCACAGTACTTTCCATTCACTGTGATAGGAGTGTATCCCACGCCAAACCTCGACTCCGTCGTCATATACGACCCGGGGAAAGCACCGGGCAGGTTAGCCTTCAGCGCAGAGTCGCGCTTCGCCACTAAATATTCTACCGTAAATGTGTTCGGGTCGGTATAAGGGAATGTATACACTATCAGATCCGTACGTCCTGTATTGGCATTGTTGGATGCCCAAAAGAAGTTCGTCGTATCGCGATAGTAGGTCATGTTAGCAGGAGCCTTTAGCTCCAGGTTGTAACCCTCACGCAGGTGCTCCATAACCACGGAGCTGTAGTCCTTCTCTAACAGAGCCACCGCGCGCTCCATCTCCACCTTCACGAAGAAATCCACAATAGCTTTCGGGTTTGCTTCCGTGTATTCTATAATTGCGTCTTCCGTCGGCGCAGTCAGTGTAACCACCACCTGCCCCTTTGCCCAACGGTCGTTCTCATACCCCAACGACGCCTTGGTATAAATGGAAGGATCGATGTTCACGATCAGTATATTGCGGACATATGTCAGCAACCCGTTAAACTGAGACGGATCTGCATACGTTATTCTCATGGCAGGCTCCGACTGCGGAAGCCCCGGCACATCGGATATCAACTGCCCCTTGATAGTCTTCCCCGCAGGACCTTCCCATCCAGCCTTATTCATAACGACAACGACCTCATAGGCGAGACCGGTAGCACGTTTTCCCACCGGAGAGGAACTGCACGCAGCCAACATCACCAACAACATGCACAGACTTATCAGCAAAGCGTTCTTTCTCATATCAATCCGTTTTTTAACCGCGCAAATATAGCTCTTTTCCATCACACGCCCTGCCATCTATTTCGTGTGTTGCTTCTTTGCCGTAGACAGCATTCCACAGGCAGCGAATATGTCTTCCCCCCTCGATGCCCTTATCGTACAGACAACCCCTGCAGTGTTCAAAGCATCGCGGAACGCCTCCATCGTTTCCATATCCGAACTCTGCAACAACACTCCCGGTATGGCGTGGAAACGGATTAGATTCACCCTACACTCCAAACCTTTCAGCAAGTCGGCAAGAGCCTTGGCATGCCTCATACTGTCGTTCAACCCACGGAACACGATATATTCAAATGAGACACGACGTTGATGCGTGAAGTCGTACTGCCGTATAAGATCAATCACTTCCTCCACCGGATATGCCTTCTCCACCGGCATCAGTGAGAGCCTCTCATTATGAAACGGAGAGTGCAGACTGACTGCCAGATGACAATGATTCTCGTCCAGAAAACTTCTCAATCCCTTCATCACCCCAATGGTAGATACAGTTATTCTCTTGGGGCTCCACCCGTATCCATACGTTGATGTCAGAATCTCAAGCACCCTAAACAGCTCGTCCGTATTATCCAACGGCTCTCCCATCCCCATAAAGACAATATTGGTCAGCATATCCGCCTCGGGTATCGACCGTATTTGGTTGAATATCCCGTTAGACGAGAGGTTGGCTGTGAACCCCTGCTTGCCCGTCATACAGAACAAACAGTTCATCTTACAGCCAACCTGCGAAGATACACACAAGGTTGCCCTGTCGTCAGTCGGTATATACACCGACTCTACGAAACCTCCGCTTCCGGCAGGGAACAGATACTTGATGGTTCCGTCTACCGACTTCATACAATCCACAGGGGATTCCACTCCTACCTCAAACGACTCCGACAACATAGCACGCTTCACTGCAGCAATGTTCGTCATCTCCTCGATGGTAGTGACCTTCTTCTTGTACAGCCAATCTGCCATCTGCCCTGCGGCATACTTCGGCATGCCGATCTCTTCGGCAACTTCCTTCAGCTCGGCAAGCGTCATTCCCAACAACCGCCTTTTCTTTTGCATAGTGCTCTCTTCCATAACTGTTTGTTCTGACAAAAAACCGGGAGGATATGCACCTCTCTACACGTCCCCTCAGCTTTTATTGGGTAAAAACTTTGTGAGGTGTTGAAAGCACGAAACCGCCGCACGCCTCAGCGGCACGTACGGGAGGTTCGAACCTTTTGGGCAAATCAATCGAACCTTTTGGGAGAAACGTTCGTACCTCCTTTTTCAAAGGGGCTAACCGTTTCGGGCAAAATGGCTAACCCTCTCTTTTTGGTATGCCATGATGAGCATACTAAAAATAGGAGGTAAACACCTTTCTATGATTAGCATTTACCTCCTACTCGATCCAGTTCAAAAAAGTTTTACCGGATAGCAATAATATCCTCTAATACCATTGTTTGTTTAGAAGAAACGGATACGGTTGTCTTCTATATCTGCTTTGTTAACCAGCGACTGGATAGCCTGATATCCGAAACGATATGCATTCGAAGCATCCAATGCTTTAATCTCGTTAGTTTCGTTGTATTCCTTGGCGTCCTTGTTCTTTTCGTATACCTTAAATACATACACACCATTATTTCCCGCAACCGGCTCGCTCACCTGACCTACTTCAGCAAGAGAAACCATAGCATTCAGCTTAGGCTCAACACCTATACCGGAGATACGACGAGTACCGAAGCTGACAAACTTCACAGAATCAGTCTTCGCACCCATAGCTTCCGCATACGCTTCCACGGAGGTCAAGTTCTTTGCCTTCAAGTCTGCGGAAATCTTCTCACCCTTCTTCTGAGCAGCGATTTCAGACTTCAAAGCCGGAGTTACAGATGCAACCGAACGGTATCCATCTTTTATTGTACCCTCAACACCGGCGATAACAAACTTATCATCACATTCGAAAATCTCAGAGATTTCACCCTTGTCATGCTGGAATGCCCAACGGATTACCTGACGGGAATTCTTTATGCTACCAAGCGTCTGGTTGTCTGCCGTCACCGTCACATCCGAAACCAAGTTGTAACCAGCCTCCTTCGCTGCATCATCAAGTTTAGACAAATCGTTGTTCTGAGAAATGAAATGGTTCAAGTCATTGTAGATATCACTATAAGTCTTCGAGCTTGGCGACACTGTCATATCAATGTCTGCCACCTTATATTTAGCAACATTGGCAGTCTTATCCGTTATCTTTACCAAGTGAATACCATACATCGACTTCACCTTTGCTACATCATTCACCGGAGTCGAGAATATCGCGTTCTTGAAATCCTCGTTCACACCTCTCAAAGCGGTAACCTCAGTAAACCATCCCAGCTCACCACCATTCTTCGCAGCCTGATCTGCAGAGAAATCCTTTGCCAAATCAGCAAAGTTTCCACCGTGCTTCAACACATTCATCAAGCTGTCTGCCAAAGCCGTATTACGAGCCTCATCATCTCCTGCCAGCATGATATGACTCACCTTAACAGAATCCGGAGCCATTTTCTTGTCCACCAGCTTGAACATTCTGTATTTGTCGTTGTCGAACACCGGACCGTACACCGCTCCCACTTCTGCCGTGGTTGCAAACTGTTTCATTTCCGGATCGAATGCTCCTTCCGAGAAGTAAGCATCCATATAAGGCACTTCTGAATTTTCATTTACTATATCAGCAACCTTATCCGATGAAGCAAGCTCACCCTTCTGCGACTCTATGTCAGCATTTGCCTTGTCATAATCGTCCTGACTCGGGCGAATGTCAACAGCGATATACTTAAGCACCTTACTTTCTTTCTGCTTGAAAAGCACCTTACGTTGGTTGTACAACTTCTCGATTTCACTTTTACTCACCTCGATAGTCGAATCGGGGATGCTTGCATACGACTGCATAGCGTAAACAATGTTAGCATTCTCCGAAGTGGCATCAAATGCATCCTTGGCATCCAACACATTCGCAGAAATTGCCTTACTCAGCAATGTCGTGTATTTCTGCTCCAAACGCTGACGTTTGATATTCTTTTCCCAAAACAGCCAAAAATTGCGTGCCTGAATCAGCTGCGCCTGCTGATCTGCCGGATAGCTGGCAATGTTATCGTCGTCAATCGTTTTGAGGAAGTTAAGCAGAGCAGTCTTGTCAAATGCCTTCGTCTCCGGATTGACAAACATTTGCATCTGCTGGATCATCGGTGAGATATTCTCGCCCTGAACCATATCGAACAGTTCCTCCGGACTTACACCCATCCCCAATTTTTCCATTTCTTCGTCGAGCACAACCTCCTGCACCATTGCATCGAACACCGACTGACGAATCTGATTCATATATTCCTCGGGCAAACTGTTCTGACCGGACTGCATCTTATACATTTCCGTCATCTCGTCTATACGTCCCTGATAATCCTGAATCTTGATTACCGTCCCATCGATCTTAGCAACTCTCTCTTGAGTTTGTCTGAAATAAGTAGAACCGGAGTTCAAAAAGTCTCCGATGATAAAAGCAAACAATGCCAAACCCACAACGAGTACCAGCAGTCCTGCTTTGCTTCTGATTTTTTCCAGCGTAGCCATTTATCTTTATCTATTTTAATGTTTATATTCCACGATTTAGGGGCACGAAAGTACAAAAAAAAAGACTTGCCGTACCTCTCGTCCTATTTTTTTTAGCAAATACCCGATTTCACGCCATCTGAGCGGCTTCACCTCTCCAACTCTATCGAAACCGTTTTCCGTCCTGCATCCACTGTAACGGTGTCTTTTGTTTCCTCTTCCGCATTCGCCGCACCTCGAGACGATTCGCTTATAGGGAAAGTCCCCTTAGAGTTGAATATCTTGTATTTCGTCATGTTTTGATTCGACTCAAAGCCTATGCCAGTGATAATCTTCTCTCCTTCCTGCAACTCGAAATATTGATCCGTATGAATCTTGTCCGTTTTCTGGTCAACAAACAACAACGAAGTGTTCAACCTTCTTTTCTCCAAACTCAATATACTTACGTGACCTACCAACTTATACAGCCCCTTCTTGTCCCAATAATACGCAGTGTCAGCTTTCACACTCGCCTCCACATTAAAGAGGGAGTCAAACTTCTCCACGTAAACGCCCTGCGGCAGATAGCTATATGGGTCTTTTGCCTTGCTGAACATCAGCCATTCTTTCGCATTTATCCGATAGCGTGTGATGCCGGAGTCGGAGACCAAACTACTTACGTCGGTCGTCCTCATAGTATATGTATTTTCCGGATCGAACTCCACCTCGACCATTTCCTTATCCTCCTTACCACAAGAAGCCATAAATAAAAGAAGCATAACAACCACCACGAAGGTAGTTATTATGCCGTATTTGCTCGTTTCGCTCGGAAAACACGTTCCTGTCATGCTTATCTGATTCGTGTTGTCTCGCCAATCCAGCCGCCGACAGTAAAGGACTTACCTTTTTCAATATCCGGATGCATGAAGACTTCTTCCGTGGAAGGCAAGTGATTGCGATATGTTCCAATCAGTTTGTTAGCTTCTTCCACGCAACTGTCGTCCACCTGTCTTGCTTTTTCGAACTTATCGATAGCAGCATTGTAGGCAGCTCTTGCCAATACAGGGTCGTTCGGGAATACCGTCTTGACCGTTGCTGCATACATCTGTCCGATCAGAATATAAGGCTGTCCGTAACTCGTGTTGGCAGCAGCAGCTTTCAGAGCATATTCTCTGGCTTTGGAATAACTCTTCTGATCAAAACTCAGCACAGCCATCATATAGTAGTCTTCAGCCTTCGAAGTCGGGTCGGTTTCCATACCGGCAGCTTCTTCGAAATACTTGATCGCCTTATCATAGTCCTTGTTCTTCACAGCCTGCTTTGCAATACCGATAGCAGCATCTGCACTCGGTTCCAATTCATATACATAGGCTGCAGCAGCGAAGAAAGCGTCGATTTCCTGGCAGCGGACACGTCTCAGAAGAGAAACGATCTCTTTCAAGGCAGCCAAGTCGGATTTGCTTTCCTCAACCTTCGAAGCGTACAGGTTCTGAAGCGTCTCGCAGTCGGCAGCACCACTACCTGCAAACGCGCCGTTCACACTCGTCTTATATGCAGTCAAGTTGTTTATATCTTTCTCCTTGCCGGCAGCCTGAGCAGCCTGCAACTGAACATCCAAAATCTTGGAAGCCTTCAGATAGTCTTCCACGTATTGTCCCTTATGGCTCGGGTCGGCTACCATCTTCTTATAAGAAGCAAACATATACAGGGAAACGCCCAGCGGATCTGTGCCTTCACCGTTCTCGTTGATGATCTCACCAAGCCAGCTATACAGCTTATTATAATCTGCATTCTCGCCCATGTACTGAATATAATCCTGAGCCTTACGGGAAACAATCCAGTCTTTTCCATAACGACGGTCGTCGCCGAAATACTTCACACGCTTGTCGTACACCTCCATCAGGTCTTCAACCAAAGCAGCCTTAGCAGCAGGATCTTTCTCGTTGGCAATTTTCCATTCAACGATTTTCACACCGTGCAGATAAATGTCCTTTGTAGCAGCAGGACACTCTTCGTAAACTATCTTCCAAAAATCGTATGCATCCTTAAAGTTCCCGGCTTTAGCATAAGGAACGAACAAGCTGATATTGGTCACGCAGCGGATACTGTCTTCTCCCGACCCGAACCGTGTGCCATTATCCACACCCTTTTGTGCATACGCGCCGAATGCCCCCATAGAGCATGCAGCCGCAACTAACAAAACCTTTACCTTCATATTTTTCTTTATTTAAGTTAGCAAGTTAAATCAATCCACCTTCTTCTTCCAGAACCACATCTCGTTGAATGTATAGTTGACCGTAAAACGGAAATACTGCTCGTCGATCATACTTTTTCCGCTCGGAAGAATCTTCGTGTATTCAAACGACACGTTTATCAGCGAACGGTTATCTATCAACGGCAACCCCACACCTACACTCACACCATATTCCTTATAGTCGTTCCCCTTGTAAGCCGCATCATCCGTATTGTTTATCCTCAGATAAGAATTACTATAGTGCGCACCCACGCGGTATCTCACGCGGTTGAAATAGTTACGAGCCTGAAAACCCGGGATAATCTCACCTCCTGCCGCCACCCGCACACGATCCTTGAAGCTACTTTTCTCTCCTGCATAAAACGCCTTATCCCAGGTCTCATACAACACGTCGGCTGCCAGCGTCAGTTTACTTCTCTTCACATACGATGCTCCGAAACCAAACGAATTGGGGAGGTCGAACGCGGAGTTCTTCGTCGTATCAGCAGTCACCACTTCAGATGTCCCGCTGGTAGTGGACTTATACGTTATATTAGTAAGCGTGGAGTGCAGACGGTTCTTGGGAGAGAACGTAAGTCCGAACACCAAATCTTCAGTCTTGCCAATCGGATGAGTATACTGAATGCCGAAGTCTAGCTTCATGTCGCGTATATCCAGATTCTGATCCCTTATCGTATTATATTCCGTATTACTACCGACAATCGAGGACTGCTCGTGCGTGATACTCCCGAAGAAATACCCCACATTCGCGCCCACGCTGAACCGCTTCTTCCACACATCCACTGATACGCCGAGATACAAATCATTCAACCCGCCTGTGCCGGAAAAGGTCTCCACATAATTGAACCCGCCGTCAGTCGTCCGCTGTGCACCGAAACTATACCCTACGTATGAGTAAGGCAAAATCCCCGCACTTATGGCAATACGCCTGTGGACGGGAAACTGAAGCGCGATATATTCAACGTTTCCGTTGATGTTCTTTTGGTTGTTTATGCCGTCGTCGAACCACGAGAGTTGTCCTGAGGCACCAAAATCGAAGATAAATGTCAACGAGTCCATACTGCTATACGAAGCAGGGTTCATCGGGTTAATCTGTTTCGGCGAGCGAAGCCCTACGCCGACACCACCCATAGCCCGCCCTGCACCAAACGAACGGTCTGCCAGCTCACCATAACCAAAACGCGTGTATGGCGAGTTCGTATTATTTTGTGCCGACAACGGCAACTGCGAGCACACAAGCACACCCGTCATTAGCATCATCAATAGCTTATCAATCCTCAACATTATTCCTCAAGATTCTATTTAATCTTTTTCAACTCTAAATTAACGCTCGCAAAGGTGACGCTTTTCAGTCGTCTTTCAAAATAAAACAGAAACGTGCCCGTTAAAAAAACAAAAGCCAAACACATCAACACCCCGTCAATAAGGACGGAAACCAATAATCTCGCGCACTTCGGCCAATGTCTTCGCAGCACTCTCGCGAGCCTTCTCGGCACCCATACGGACTACCTTTTCCATATACTCATCGTCGGCACGGACCTCAAGAATTCGATCGCGGATCGGAGCGCAGAAACGGTTGATGTCTTCTGCAAGCTGCTTCTTCATGTCGCCGTAGCGGATCTCGCAGTTGTTGTATTTCTCATTGAAATAGTCGTAGGTATCTTTTGTCGACACGATGTCCATCATCGTAAACAGGTTGGCAATAGGCTCGGGCTTCACGCTGTTCTGCTCCGTAGGACCAGCATCGGACACTGCCTTCATCACCTTTTTCCGGATTGTTTTCTCGTCGTCTATCAGATAGATGGCATTGCCCTCGCTCTTGCCCATCTTGCCGGAGCCGTCGAGTCCGGGCACCTTCACTGCCTTTTCCGTCATATAGAAAGAAGCGGGCTCGGGGAAGAAATCCACCTCGAACGTTGCGTTGAAGCGGCGGGCAAACCTCCGTGCCATCTCCATGTTCTGTTCCTGGTCCTTACCCACAGGCACCTTCACTGCCTTGTGTATGATAATATCGCCAGCCATCAGCGTCGGGTATGTCAACAACCCCGCACTCACGCTATGGCGGTTGCCTTCGTTGAATATCTCACGCTCGACATCACCCTCTTCGGTATGCACGCGGTCGATATGTAGCTGCTGGCGTGCCTTGTCCTTAAACGAAGTCGTGCGCATCAGCTCGCCGATACCGGCATTCATATTAAGATAGAGATACAACTCGGCAACTTCGCGAACATCGCTCTGCACATATATGGTTGCCTTCTCAGGGTCGATGCCGCAAGCCAGATATTCTGCAAGGATAGTCTTCGCGCTCTCGCGGATATCGGCAGGGCGGGGATGCGTTGTCAAAGAATGCCAGTCGGCAATGAAGAAAAAGCAATTATACTCGTTCTGCATCTGCAGAAAGCTCTTTACTGCACCGAAGTAGTTTCCCAGATGCAAATTACCGGTCGGTCTGATGCCGCTCACCACTGTTTCCATGTTCTTTATGTTTTTTTTATTCAAACAGCCGCAAAGGTATAAATCAATCGCCAATTTTCGCTTCCCTGCCCTGAGGCAAAACCCGGAAGAGAGCTTTTCTTGTCTCTCCCATTTTTTAGAAATGGAAGAAGATTCCTCGGACAGCGTTTTTTTCGGCTCAGCGAAGGAAGAAGATCACTTTTCCGGTATTTCTCAGACGTTGAAACGGAAGTGCATGATGTCGCCGTCCTGAACGACGTAGTCTTTACCCTCCACACTCATCTTGCCGGCTTCCTTCACGGCTGCTTCCGAGCCGTAGTGTATGTAATCGTCGTATTTTATCACCTCGGCGCGGATGAAGCCTTTCTCGAAATCGGTATGTATCACGCCAGCGCATTGCGGAGCCTTCCATCCCCGCAGGAAAGTCCAGGCGCGACACTCGTCGGGACCGGCAGTGAGGAACGTCTGGAGGTTCAAGAGGTGGTAAGCCGACTTTATCAGACGGTTCACGCCCGACTCCTCCAGACCAATCTCCTGAAGGAACATCTGCCGCTCGTCGTAGGTCTCAAACTCGGCTATCTCGCTTTCTATCTTGGCTGCGACGACCAATATCTGTGCGTCTTCGTCTTTCACCGCCTCGCGCACAGCCTCGACATATCGGTTGCCGGTGACGGCACTTGCCTCGTCGACATTACAGATATACATGACAGGCTTGCTGGTCAGCAGGAACAGGTCGTGGGCAATCCTCTGCTCGTCTTTCGTGTCGAACGTGACCGTGCGTGCACTCTTCCCCTGCTCCAGAGCTTCCTTATAACGCACCAGCACCTCGTATGCCTGCTTTGCTTGTTTGTCGCCGCCCGTCTGCGCCTGCTTCTGCACCTTGGCTATGCGGCTCTCTATTGTCTCAAGATCTTTTATTTGTAGCTCGGCATCAATAATCTCCTTGTCGCGCACGGGGTCTACCTTGCCGTCGACATGCACGATATTGTCGTCGTCGAAACAACGCAACACATGCAGGATGGCATCCGTCTCGCGGATATTGGCAAGGAACTTGTTTCCCAAGCCTTCGCCCTTGCTGGCACCCTTCACAAGACCGGCAATGTCGACAATCTCCACAGTGGTGGGGACAATCTGCCGCGGGTGAACAAGCTCAGCTAATTTGTTGAGACGTTCGTCGGGGACGGTAATCACGCCCACGTTAGGCTCGATGGTACAAAACGGGAAGTTCGCCGACTGTGCTTTTGCGTTCGACAAGCAGTTGAAAAGAGTAGATTTCCCAACATTCGGAAGACCTACGATGCCACATTGTAATGCCATATATCTGTTGTTTTTATTTGTTTTTCCGAAGGTGCAAAGATAACCAAAATTAGAACGGACGCTACAGCATGCGCTCCAATAGGTCTCCACCCCCAGGGCTGCAAACTTTACGCGACGGAGCCAACGGCTGCCCGACTTTTATGGCTACTTTTGCCGCCGGTAAAAACGAATAAAAACATCATTTTATGTCACAACTACAATTGTTTCCGACAGACCTGCCCTACAAGGTGGCAGATATGGGACTTGCCGATTTCGGCAGGAAAGAGATCGAGATAGCCGAACACGAGATGCCGGGGCTTATGGCTTTACGCCGCAAGTATGCCGACGACAAACCCCTCAAAGGTGCACGTATCACCGGCTCGCTGCACATGACCATTCAGACTGCCGTACTCATAGAGACACTTGTTGCCCTTGGTGCCGACGTGCGCTGGGCAAGCTGCAATATCTTCTCCACGCAAGACCATGCCGCCGCCGCCATCGCAGCCGACGGCGTGCCCGTCTTTGCCTGGAAAGGCGAAACATTGGAGGAATACTGGTGGTGCACAGACATGGCGCTCCGCTTCCCTGGCGGGAAAGGCCCGCAGCTGATTGTAGACGACGGCGGCGACGCTTCGCTGCTTGTGCATAAAGGCTACCGTGCAGAAGAAGACGCCGCAACGATTGACAAGAAGGGTGATTGCCATGAAGCGCAGGTTATTTTGGATACGCTGCGCCGCATCCTGGGGGAAGACAACGGGCGTTGGCATCGCACTGTGGCCGGAATGAGAGGCGTTTCGGAAGAGACGACCACCGGCGTGCACCGTCTGTATCAGATGATGGAACGGGGGGAGCTGCTCGTCCCTGCAATCAACGTGAACGACTCGGTGACGAAGTCGAAGTTCGACAACCTGTACGGCTGCCGCGAGTCGCTGGCAGACGGCATCAAACGTGCCACGGATGTGATGATAGCAGGAAAGGTGGTGGTCGTTGCCGGCTATGGCGATGTGGGCAAAGGCTGCGCCCATTCCATGCGGAGCTACGGAGCGCGGGTGTTGGTTACCGAGATTGACCCGATATGCGCCCTGCAGGCTGCGATGGAAGGCTTCGAGGTGACCACGATGGAGGAAGCCGTGAAGGAAGGCAACATCTTCGTTACCACAACGGGCAACTGCGACATCATAACTATCGATCACATGACGCAGATGAAAGACCAGGCGATTGTCTGCAACATCGGGCATTTCGACAACGAGATAAGGGTTGCCGACCTCGTAAGCTATCCCGGGATACGGCATACGAACATCAAGCCGCAAGTGGACAAGTACACGTTCCCCGACGGGCACAGCCTCTTCCTTCTGGCAGAGGGCAGACTGGTCAACCTTGGATGTGCAACGGGGCATCCGTCGTTTGTGATGAGCAACTCATTCACCAACCAGGTGCTCGCACAGATGGATCTATGGCAGAAAGACTATAAGGTGGGCGTGTATCGCCTGCCCAAATATTTGGACGAGGAAGTGGCACGCCTGCATCTCGAACGTATCGGCGTGAAACTGTCCGTGCTGACACAGAAGCAGGCAGACTATATCGGAGTGCCTGTTGAAGGACCTTTCAAAGCCGAGCATTACAGATACTAAAAAAGCGACCTCACATCATGGATACAATAACGTTATCGCTCATCGTCCCCGTGTACAACCGTCCCGGCGAAGTGGACGAACTATTGGATAGCCTCGCCCGACAGACGCGGACAGACTTCGAAGTCATCATCGTTGAAGACGGATCGAAGGACACCTGCAAACACGTCGTGGACAAGTACGAAGGTTCGTTGGCGGTGCGTTATTTCTTCACGCCCAACGGTGGTCCCGGTAAGGCACGCAACTACGGAGCGAAACAAGCCTCCACGGACTATCTCATTGTGTTGGATTCGGATTGCATACTGCCCCCTGATTATATCGAGGCGGTGCATAAGGAATTGGAGGAGACCCGTGCGGATGCGTTCGGCGGACCGGACAAGGCATCCGAGGGCTTCACCGACGTGCAGAAAGCCATCAACTATTCGATGACCTCTTTTCTGACCACCGGCGGCATCCGTGGAGGGAAAAAGAAAATGGATAAGTTCTATCCCCGAAGTTTCAATATGGGGATACAAAGAAGTGCGTATGAGACATTGGGCGGGTTCTCGGATATGCGCTTCGGAGAGGATATAGATTTCAGTATCCGCCTCTACAAGGGAGGTTATAAGGTTTGTCTGTTTCCGTCGGCTTGGGTCTTTCACAAGCGTCGGACAGACTGGAAGAAATTCTTCCGGCAGGTGTACAACTCGGGAATAGCCCGCATATCTCTATATAGGAAATACCCCGAGTCGCTCAAGATTGTCCATCTGCTGCCCGCCGCCTTCACCCTCGGAGTGATTGCGCTCCTCTTCGGGGCGTTCTTCTGCCGGTGGAGCTTGCTGCCGCTGCTTGCCTTCGCCGCGCTGATATTCGCAGATTCGTCTTGCCGAAACAGAAGCATGAAGATCGGCGCGCTGTCCGTCATAGCGTCTTTTGTGCAGCTCATGGGCTACGGCAGCGGCTTCATTGCTGCGGTATGGAATCTTCTTGTCTTGAAGAAAGAGAGCTATTCCGCCTTTCGGAACAGCTTCTACAAATGACGCTCTTCTTTCCAGTATTTCCAGCCTGACCAGCCCACGGCAACGAGAAGCAACAGCAGGATAAGGAACGAACTGTAAGCCGACACGTTCGCCGCGAATATGTACGTATCCGGCTGGAACCGGAAAACAACCGTATGCTCGCCTGATGGCACAATCATGCCCCGCAGAATCCAATCGGCGCGGAAGTGCGGCACTTCCTTCCCGTCGACATACGCCTTCCATCCCGGGGAATAGTATATCTCGGAGAAGACAGCCAGCTGATCCGTCGCAGCCTTCGTCCGGTATGTCAGGCAGCTCGGGCGATATTTCTCCAACGTAATCGTAGCCGTCGAGTCTTTCTGCGGGGTAAACCCTTTGAGGCAATCGGCAAAACGCTTGTCCACAACTGCCGTCGTCCGCGGATCAATCCTGTCCAATGCCTCTATCTCGGCATCTGCATTCTCCACAATCTCCACCTTATCCGCCATCCACGCATTACCAAAAGCATACGGGTTACGGATCGGTGCCTGTTCGGGATCATATATGATATAGCGGGTGTTGAGCATATTCAGCGACGGAGACGCAGCAAGCACTGCATATATTTCGTCTACGGACCGCACCTTTTGCAGAGTGCCGACGATGTTTCGGTACTCACCGTCCAGGCGATGGTCGATCAGCTCCTGGTATCTGCGCAGCTTAACGGCATGATACCCTCCGATGGAGTGATGGAAATACGACACTTCGGTGTCTTGCCACGGGTTACTCAGCCCGAACACGCGGAACGACTCGTCTGTATCCTTAAAGATCTCTTTGTCGGCAACACTCTCCTTATAGGTCTCGTGCGGTTTTTCCTTGACATAATTGCTGTCGTTAAGGTAACGGCGGTCGACAGTCCAAAGGTCTGCCAATATCAGCACTGCCATTCCTGCACTCACCAGCATGGCTGTCGACTGCTTTCGTCCGGACTTCCAATACCACACAAGCAGTGCTACGCCCAAGATGATAAAGACGAGCGAACGAAGGGCATCGGCACTGGCGAGCGAAGCACGGTCCATAAGCAGGGCAGCGTAGTACCATTCCGGCACCCGGCTTTGAAACTGTGCGTCGTATGCCGACTGGAAGCTGAGCAGCAGCGTCGGCATAAGCCAAAGCACCAAACAAAGACCTCCGGTCAATCCCAACGACCAGAAGAAACCTTTCTTCAGACGTGCCTCATCAACCTTATCCGCCAATATCTCTCTAAGCCCCCAAATTCCGACAATCGGAAACACCAAACCCGGGATTACAAGTGCCATCTCCACCGTGCGGAACTTATTGTAGAGCGGCAGGTAATGGAACATCAGGTCGTTGAAAGCATCGAAGTTACGCCCGAGTGCCAGGAACGTAAGGAAGACAGATCCGCCCAGCAGCCACCACTTCATCGGGCTTTTGACGACAAACATCCCCAGCACAAAGAGGAAGCAGACAAGCGCACCGAAATATACCGGTCCGGAAGTGAACGGCTTGTCGCCCCAATATGTATAGGTCTGCACTTCTTTCCCCACCTGCGCACCGTTCTTGCGAAGTTCCTTATACAGTTCCGACGAACTGCCCAACGTTCCGCCCGAACCTCCTCCGTATACGTTCGGGACCATCACCGTCAGCAGTTCTTTCCAACCGTAGCTCCATTGGAAAGCATAATCCTTGTCCAAGCCGGAAGAGACCTTCTCGACATGACCGCTCTCGTCTGCCTTAGGCGTCAGCTCTGTCGCACCACGGATGGAATGTTGTCCCAAATCCCAGTTGGCATACATCTGCTTTGCATTGGGGAGGACTGCCAATACAACACAACCCGCCATAATGAGCGAAGCCTTCATCCATTCTCCGTATGCCTTCTCGCATATCTTCTTTATCGTATATCCAACGTAGATAAAGAGGCAAAGTAGCACCAGATAGTACGTAATCTGTACGTGCCCGTTTGCCAGCGACAGCGCAACGCCGAGCAGAAACAACACCGCTCCCCAGAGCCACCTGCGCCTGAACAACAGATACATTCCTGCCAGCGTGACCGGCATATAAGCAATCACATACGCCTTGACGATATGTCCCGCCTCAATGATAATGATGTTGTACGAAGCAAAGGCAAACGCTATCGCTCCGGCAATAGCCAACCACCAGTTTACTCCCATCACACACATCAGAAGATAGAAGCACGCCAATCCTGTGAAGACCATGGCCGCATGGAAATACCCTGGCTTCTTCATCATGCCGTCCACTATGAGATAAGAAGGAAGCTCCGGTGCCGGATTGCCATACCCCGCACTGTAAGGCATTCCCGAAAACATCGCGTCGGACCACAGGCTATACTCGCCCTTCTCGGCTGTCGCGGCATATTTCTCCGCCTGACTGCCGCCCATACCGGTCGCCTTTATGTTATCACCCTGCCTTATAACCTTCCCGTCGAACACTGCGGGAGAGAAATAGACCATCACCAACCCAAGAAACAAAACAAGGGCAGCCACGTGCTTGCCCACCTTCTTTATCATACTCATAATCGTATATCTTCCGTTTTTTATAATCGTTTCGTCTAAACTCTTCCCTTCACCAGCTTCGCCGCATAGAAACGTATGGCAAACCATACGTGAAGCAGCGAGGTCGGCACCTTGCCGTAATACCGGCACATAATCTCGTATCTCTCCTTAAGCGAAGCCTTACGCTGCGAAGTGCTCACCCCGCCCTCCAAGAAGTTCGAGAGCGTCATGTGGGTATTGTATATCTTCCCAGCCTGCTTCATGCAACGGATACACCAGTCGAAATCGGCAGAATAACGGTACGACAAATCGTACACCGGAGCTATCGCGCGCCTTACCACAAACGACTGATGACATACCAGCATCCCCATCCTGAAGCTCTTCCACGAGAGCTTTTTCGGAGCCTTCAGCCTGCGCCTCCCCAAAGATCGTCCGCTCTCATCCACGATAGCCGTCTCGCCATAGAGGATATCCGGAAGCGTCTTTCTGTTTTGAATGAGCGACACTATGCGCTGGAGCGTGTCCGACGTATATAGTGTGTCGCCGGCATTTATGAACCACACATAATCGCCGGTTGCCGCCCGAAGCCCTTTGTTCATCGCGTCATAAAGCCCGCCGTCCGGCTCGCTCACCCAATAGGCAATGCCCTGGGCATACTGTTTGATGATGTCGACCGTCCCGTCCGTCGACCCGCCGTCGACAATAATATACTCCACATTGGAGTACGACTGGCTCAGCACACTCAGTACCGTCTGCTCCAACCATCGAGCGGCATTATACGTTATCGTTATAATCGAAAAAACCGGTGTGTGCATATTCTTTTACTTATGTTCCAACTAAAGGACCGGTCGTTTTAGTCGAAAGGACCGACCCTTTTCCCCCAAAGGACCGATCCCTTTGTTTTTGGGGGAGGTTCGAACCTTTTGCCCGAATCGTTCGAACCTTTTGCCCGAAAGGTTCGAACCTCTCTTCATAGAACGCTCTCCCTCGTCGTCTTCATCGTGTGCCGATGGACTATTTCAAAGTTATCAGACTCTCCATACGCGTCAGAAATTCTTTTGTCTTCCCGAAAAAAGGTCTTACGTCCTCCTCCGTCCAGTCGAAAAGGTCATCGTAATCGCCAGACTGGCGCATGCTGAACAATCGAGAAAACAAACGACCGTCTTCTTTCGACAGAAGGTTATTGTTTACAAATTCAGCACCTATAATGTGTATTATTCCGGAATGCGAACGGGCAACAAGACCTTTGTCCACAAGTAGAGCAGATGCCATATAGTGTGCGGCATAATACAACCGCGAAGCCGCCAATGTCCAATAGCCTAACCCTCCGTTATCCTCGGCTTCCCGGACACTGTTCCAAGCTTTTCCTATACGATATTTGATAATCGCTCTCTTTTCGTCTACGCTTAATGTCATAAGGCTATACCCTCCTCTTCAACGGTTTTATGGAATATCGTAAAACTCCTTTTCTTCCAATCACTGAAAGTATACAATATCGGATGTATCATCTCTCCTATGTTCCATCCCAATTCAAACAGGGGATAGGCTATCGTGTCGAAATCGTCATTTCGGATCTTATCCTTGTCGACCAAAATCAAGATATCCCAATCCGAATCTTCACGGGCATCATTCCTTGCCCTGGAGCCGAACAGCACAGCCTTTGCATCCGGTGCCACCCGCTGCAAGGTTCTTTTTATTTCGGACAATACGTATTTCCTCGTCGTCTTCATTGTGTGTAAAAATTCGTGAGCAAAGCTACGGTTTTCTGCTTTTAGCGCAAAAGCTCTTTGTAGAGGGCGGTATACTTCCCGGCAACAACCTCTTCCGAATATTCCGTTTGGACCTTCTTTATGCAAGCGTCCGCAAGTTCTTCGGGATTCGGACTGTCCAACACCCAACGGATGCCGGCAGCCAGGTCATCCGCGTCTTTATACCTCGCCAAGTAGCCATTCTTTTTGTGGTCTATCATCTCCGGAATACCTCCCGTTTCAAACCCGACACAAGGCGTTCCGCACGCCATCGACTCCATAATGGTGTTGGGCAGATTGTCTTCCAAAGAAGATGTCACATACATATCAACTGCATTATACAACGCCACTATCTTTTTCTCATCCGTCAGGTATCCCATCGAATGAAGCGGCACAGGGAAAAGGTCTCTGATATCGTCTTTCACTTGCCCGAACACAACAAGCTCCACATCTTGAGCGTCCAATTTCCTCAATCCTTCAATCAAATAATCGATGCCTTTTCTCTTGTCCGTAACATTCAACGCTCCGAACAGCAGCAGCTTTTTCCCCATCGGTAATGCCAGCTCCTTACGAGCCTGCTCCTGGTCCATCGTATGATAAACAGACAAATCAATCGGGTTGGGAATGGACAGGACACTTCCTCCTTTCAGCAAACGGCTCTTCCTTGCCCTTTCCGCAATCCACCTGCTGCAACCGACAAAGGTTATATCTGCTTCTTCGTACAGAGACAGCTTTTCACCGAACACCACGGTAGAGCGGTCCTTACCTTTCGACTTTAAGAAAAAACAGGCTTCACAACCGCTTTGGAACTTCTCGCAGCTTCTTGCATGATGACAAATCGCGGTGCATGGCCACATATCGTGCATGGTCCACACAATGGGCTTGCCCAATCGGGTCAGCTTCCGAATATCCCCCAGCGACAGGAAACCTTGATTTATCCAATGCAGATGGATCACATCCGCCTCGCGCACCGAAGGAGCCCCAGAGATGTCCGTGCCGGTGTTGGCAATGGAAACCTGAAACAGCGACTTCCGGTTCAACCCGTTACAAAGGAAGATTACCAGGCGTTCCCACGCGAAACGAAGGAAGTTCATCCGCTTCGAAACAGAGGAAGTGTTCAATGACACGACATCGGGGCTGTCCGTCGTCTTGTCCCTGACAAGCATCTTCACGTCCACGCCCTCCTGCTTCCGCAATGCCCTCTTTAGCCGCACCGCCGCAACAGCCGCACCGCCGGTCCTCTCCGATGTGTTTACAATCAATATCTTCATATTCTGTT
>CAVJTV010000008.1:0-7905 GCA_963652435.1 Desulfovibrionaceae bacterium
ACAAGTTGCAAGGGCTATATATTCTTTCATTTTTTCGTTCTCTATATTTATTATAGAACGATAAAATGAAGAATTTAGTATGTACAGCCAGCCACACACTTTTGCAGGTGACCCGTTCTCTTTCGTCTTTTAGGGAACACTCCATGCGGGCGGGAAAGGCAAGGGTATGGCAAGTTTATCTTGCGGTACGCTTGTGCGGGTTTCCAATGGTTCTTTTTACGAAAATTAGTCGGCCATGCCACGCACGGCTGGCGTTTCGGGGAATGTGCCAGTGGAAAAGGATATAAAAAATGCGGGCAGTAGGTGGACTGCCCGCAAGGTGAAAGAATATACTTTATTGGGATATAGTTTGTTAGGTGGAATTTCGTTACCGAAATCGTTACCTATTTGTTACCTGAACGGTCATAGGTAACGAAACCTATCGGACGACGTTCTTTTTGCTGCTGCGACTGGCTTAGAAGCTGGGTAAGGGCTTGGTACAGTTCATTGAACTGCGCATCGGTGCTTACCTCCAGTTCCTCAATGCGCTTTAACAGTTCCTCGTAACCGATTACCATTTGGCGCATGAGTACGAAAGCCCGCATGATTGAAATGTTTACCTCTATGGCTACTTTGGAACGGAGAACAGAGGACAGCATGGCTACGCCCTGTTCCGTGAAAGCCATAGGCAGAGCAACGCCGAAGTTATAATCAGGGGGTATCACATTTTGTGACACCCCTATGGATAACAGCAAGTTAGCTTCCTCTTTGGTGAGGACAAACATAAAATCACCGGGGAAACGCTCGATATTGCGTTTGACCGCCTGCTTCAAGGCTCGTGTTTCCACTTGATAAAGTTCTGCCAAATGCAAGTCAAGCATCACCCGGCAACCTCTGACTTCAAAAATCTTGTTTTGGATAATCTGTAAATCCATAATTGTATATTTTAGGGGATTAAGTAATATTGGGACAATAGAAAGGACTGGTCACAATTTGTGACCAGTTCCCAATAATCAAGATTACATGGCGACTTCCTTGTAAATCTTTTCGATACCGACAAACTTCTTATCAAGTCCCTGCATATCGCTGCCTATCTTGCTGTTAGTGATGCGGGCGTAAATTTGGGTCGTTTCGATATTGGTGTGTCCCAGCATCTTGGACACCGTTTCAATGGGTACGCCTTTTGACAGCGTGGTGTTCGTGGCGAACGTGCGCCGGGCAAGGTGGAATGTCAGGTTCTTTTTAATACCGCAAATATCGGCAATCTCTTTCAAGTAGGCGTTTAGCTTCTGATTGCTGATTACGGGAAGTATCTTGCCGTCCGGCAACTTGCCCTTGTACTTCTTCAAAATCATCTTGGGAATATCCAGCAGGGGGACATTCACGTCCGTGTTGGTCTTTACCCGCTTGGTGATTATCCAAAGGTTGCCGTCAAAAGACTTTTGGATATTCTCCTGCCGCAAGTTGGCGACATCGCTGTAAGCCAGACCGCAGAAACAGGAAAAGACGAACAAGTCCCTGACGTGTTCCAGCCGTTCGGAAACCATTTTCTTTTTAAGGATGATTTTTATCTCGTCCTCTGTCAGATAACCCCTGTCCACTTTTTCCAGCCGGATTTTGTAGCCGGCGAACGGGTCGCCCACCAGTATGCCGTTGTTGCGGGCAATGATGATGATGCGCTTGAAGAACTGCATGAACTTGGCGGTGGTGTTGTAGCCGCACTTGCAGGCGGTACGCAGGTATAATTCAAAATCGGTAATGAACATCGGGCTTATCTCCTTTATGGATATGTCCGATACGTTGTACTTGCTGCGGATGAACTCGGCGAGGTGACGGCGGGTCACTTCATACTTGCGGTAGGTCGCTATCGTCTTGGATATGCCCACAAGCTGCTTCACATCGTCATTGTGCTTTTGGAACAGGGTAAGGATAGTTTCGTGGCTCTCGCTATGCCCTAAGAACTCGTTCTTTACTTTCTCGGCGGTCACGTAGTTGTCACGCCGCTGCATTTCGTGGTAAATGGTGTTCAAAGATGCGTTTATATCATCCAGCATACGGTTTATGCGGCTGGCTTCCGAAGTACGTCCGGTAGCCTTGCCCATTTTACCGTCCCAAATAGAGGGCAGCACGTCCAGCTTGGTATTAAAACGGCTTGCCACGCCGTCCACTGTGATACGGGCGAAAATGGGGTACGCACCGTTGGCTTTCTGCTTGTCTTTCTTTGCGTAAAAGCAAATGTTGAATGTCGATTTCATAACTCACTTCTTTAAGTTGCAAAACTATTGTAAATCTCTTAAAATGAGTTTTATGCAGGCAAGCCAAATAGCGATAGGACTTCGCCAATTTCGGACAATCTGTACCCCCTTACCGATTTTGTTTGTCGGGGGTACGAGTTAGGTTACGAACTTTGTCTTTTAGGGGCGAAAAGATGTACTTCAAGGCAGACACAAGGGGATAAAAAAAGTCCCACAAATCATTGAATTTGTGGGACTTGTCTGCTTACTGTCCGGTTTTGTCCGGTTAGTTCAGCGGAGAGACAGGGATTCGAACCCCGGGAACCTCTCAGTTCAACGGTTTTCAAGACCGCCGCAATCGACCACTCTGCCATCTCTCCAACATTTCTTTTGCAAACATTTGCAACCTCTCTCGATCGCGCGGCAAAGGTAACCATTATTTCTACACGACCTAACCGGTGTCTGCTTTTTTTCGTTTTGCGCGAATATTCCCCTTTTAGCCGCTTGAGTGGATGGGCGGTTTGTCGTTTTATTTCTACATTTGCCTCCCGTAATAATCAATGAAATAACGGATTTGTATGAGAAAGATAAAAGACTTACTCTTGGTTTCGGTCGTGTTGTTGCTCGTCAGCTGCTCCATGTCTGCCAAGTCGGGTAAGAACGAGACGGATGATACCTTTTCCGCAAAAGGCGAGGTGACTCTTATAAACAAGGCAGACTTTCTAAAGAAGGTGTATGACTACGAAAAGAATCCGTCGGAATGGGTGTATGAGGGTGCGTTGCCCTGCATCGTGGATTTCTACGCCGACTGGTGTGGACCGTGCAAAAAGGTTGCGCCCATACTGAAGGAACTTGCCGCGAAGTATAAAGACGACATTGTTGTCTATAAAATCAATGTCGACAGTGACAAGGATCTTGCCTCGGCATTCGGCATACAAAGCATCCCGACCTTGTTGTTCATCCCGAAGAAAGGTAAGCCTCAGATGGCTTGTGGTGCGCTTTCGAAGGAGGAGTTCGTTCGGCAGATTGATGAATTCCTGCTGGGCAAAAAGTGATAAAAGCTGTAACAATAAATTGTAGTATCCGATAGAATGGGCTACATTTGTGCCCGTCTGAAAAAACAGGATTGGAAATGATCGATAGAATTAAGGCTCTGCTTGTGGAAGTGGAGAATATGAAGGCAGCGAATGCCGAAGATCTGGAGGCTTTGCGTATCAAATATCTCAGCAAGAAAGGCGAGATATCTTCCTTGATGAACGATTTTCGTAGCGTGGCAGCGGAGCATAAGCGTGAGGTGGGGCAGTTCTTGAACCAACTGAAAGAAACAACACAGAATAAAATCAACGAGCTTAAAGCCGGCTTCGACAATGTGCAGACGGGCGATGTGGATATCGACCTTAGCCGCACAGCCTATCCCGTGGAGCTGGGCACACGCCATCCTCTGTCCATTGTGAAAAAAGAAATATGCGACATCTTCGGGCGACTGGGGTTCAGCATCGCGGAAGGACCGGAGGTGGAAGACGACTGGCACGTGTTCTCTTCCCTGAACTTTGCAGAAGACCACCCTGCGCGCGATATGCAGGATACGTTTTTCATACAACATAGTCCGGATGTTTTGCTCCGCACGCATACCTCGTCGGTGCAGACTCGCGTGATGGAGAGCCAGAAGCCTCCTATCCGTATTATCTGCCCTGGGCGCGTGTATCGCAACGAGGCAATCTCTTATCGCGCACACTGCTTCTTCCATCAAGTGGAGGGACTGTATGTCGACAAGAATGTATCGTTTGCCGATTTGAAGCAGGCGTTGCTTTTCTTTGCGAAGGAGATGTTCGGTCCGGAGACGAAGATACGTCTGCGTCCTTCGTACTTCCCGTTCACCGAGCCTTCTGCCGAGATGGATATCTCGTGTAACCTCTGTGGTGGTAAAGGATGTGCGTTCTGCAAGCATACAGGTTGGGTGGAAATCCTCGGTTGCGGTATGGTAGACCCGAATGTGCTCGAGAATTGCGGTATCGACAGCAAGGTATATACCGGTTATGCACTGGGTATGGGTATCGAGCGTATAACTAATCTGAAATATCAAGTAAAAGACCTTCGAATGTTCTCGGAGAACGATATCCGTTTCCTGAGACAGTTCGAATCAGCCAATTAAATTGCAAACCTAAATCATTTACCATTCCCCGGGTTCATTGATTGAGCCCGGGGAAAACACACCGGAAAGATGAGAAAGGAAGAACGGTATAAAGGTGTGTTAGGTTGGTTTGAAAAAAACATGCCGGTGGCAGAGCCGGAGCTTCATTACAACAATCCATTTCAATTACTTATGGCAGTTATCCTGTCGGCGCAGTGCACCGACAAGAGGGTGAACATGGTTACTCCTGCCTTGTTTCGCGATTTTCCGACTGCGGATGTCTTGGCGGTGTCGAAACCCGAGGTGGTGTATGAGTATGTCCGCAGCGTCTCTTATCCGAACAACAAATCGAAACATCTTGTCGGAATGGCAAAGGTGTTGGTGAAGGATTTCGGCGGTGAGGTGCCGTCTGACATCGACGAACTGCAGAAGCTGCCGGGCGTGGGGCGTAAGACGGCGAATGTGATTGCTTCGGTTATCTATAACAAGCCGGCAATGGCAGTAGATACGCACGTGTTCCGTGTGGCAGAGCGTATAGGCTTGACTACGAACAGCCGAACGCCGCTGCAGACGGAGAAGGAGCTGGTGAAGCATATCCCGAAAGAGCAGATACCCATCGCCCACCATTGGCTTATCCTGCATGGGCGGTATGTGTGCACGGCACGGAAGCCAGAGTGTGAATCCTGCGGGCTCAAACTCTGGTGCAGGTATTTCTTGAAAGCAAAGCTGTGATTTACCCTACATACTTAACCTCCGGCATTATCTCAATGCCGAAACGATCTTTTACGGCAGTGCGGATGCTTTCTGCCACCAATGCAATCTCATATCCTTTTGCACCGCCCAGATTTACGAGCACCAATGCTTGTTTCTCGTAAACCCCGACCTGCCCGTGCGATTTGCCTTTGAAGCCGCATTGCTCGATAAGCCATCCGGCAGGCACTTTAACCTTTCCCTCGCCGGCAGGGTAGGAGGGCATTTCGGGATATGTCTTCTTCAGTTTGTTGAAAAGGGAAGCGGGGATGATCGGGTTCATGAAGAAGCTGCCGGCATTGCCCAATGTGTCGGGGTCGGGCAGTTTCTCCCCACGGATTGTTATCACAGCACGGCGGACGGCTTCGAGCGAAATCTCAGGATATACAGACAGTGCTTCCCGCAGATTGCCGTAGCCGATGGAGAATGTCGGGCGTTTGTTGAGCCTGAGCACCACGTGCGTGACGATATGTGGGTCGTTATGTTCGTTCTTGAAATAGCTCGAGCGGTAGCCGTACAGGCACTCTTCATTTGTGAATACCCGCTTTTCGAAGGTGAGCTGGTTGTATGTTTCCACGTTTTCTATCACATCTTTTATCTCAACCCCGTAGGCTCCGATATTCTGCACGGCGGCTGCACCCGTCTCGCCAGGGATGAGAGAGAGGTTCTCAACGCCTCCCCAGCCGTTTGCCACGGCATGCGCAACCACGTTGTCCCACTTCTCGGCAGCTCCGACGCGCAGCCATACGTGTTTGTCGGTTTCTTTCTCCACGCTTATGCCGCAGATGGCAGAATGAAGGATGATGCCGTTGAAATCATTTATGAACAACAGATTGCTTCCGCCACCGATATGCAGCGACAGACATTCCTGAAAATACTCGTCCCGTAAGATACGTTCCAGCTCTTCTTCGCAGGAGTATTCCATGAACCACCGTGTCTTCACCGGCAGATGAAACGTATTATGCTTCTCAAGGGAGTAGTTCTCTTCTATCCTCATAACCTTTCGTTTGTCTTTATGATGGGAGATATGTCATGATTTGCGGTATTCCATAGGCGAAATACCCATGTGTTTCTTGAAGAACTTGCCGAACGTCGACTGGTCGGAGAAATGCAGCGCGTCTGCCACCTCCTGCACCGTCGTCTGCGGAGCCTTCAGCAAAATTTTCGCTTCCACAATCAGAGCATCGTCAATCCATTTGTTGGCAGATCGCCCCGTCTGTTCCTTCAGTATAAGCGACAGATATTGCGGCGTGATGAAAAGTTTGTCTGCATAGAACGTCACCACATGCTGCTCCTTGCAGTGCTCGAACAACAGACGGAGGAACTTTTCGAAAATATCTTCCTTACGAGAGAGCGAGGGTACTGACAGCCCTTCTTTCTTTCCCATGAATATGTTTGCCACCTCTAAGAGGAAGCCGACAAAAGCGTTTTGCATCACCTCCTTTTGGAAGAAATGCTTACGGTTGCGAATCTTGCTTCTCAGCAGTTCGATATAGTTGTCGATAAGCTCCGCCTCCTGCGACTCCAACATGGTATATGGGTTTTTCTTCAGCTGCATATAGTTTATCATTGAGGGGCTGCGCTTTGCTGTGTTACATTCCTCAAGAAACTCATGCGAGACGGCAAGTAGCTTTGCTTTGAAGTCGCTGCTTGCTTTTTTTATCTGCAAGGTGTGCGTCGGCATGATCACGGTGAAGCTGCCCTTTTCTATGGTATAGGGAACATAATCCAGCGCAATCTCGGAAGATCCTTCCGTGACCAAGACCATCAGCAGCGCATCCAGGCGCATCGGGATGGCTTGCTTATATACCTCACTCTCGTCTTCAATCTGATCGCCGTTGATATCGGCAACAAGGAAAACGTCTTGAAAACTGTCGCGGATTATTATTCCATCGCTCAATTCGGCAAACTTTATCAAGGGAAGATCTTTCATGCTAATGATATATTTTACTCGTCGCGTTGCGACCGGCACAAATGTAGTCATTTTGCGCCACGCATAAAAAAAGAGGATGCCCCATCTCTGAGCACCCTCTCTTCTAAGTTTGGCACGAAGCGAATTATTCAGCTGTTTCTCCTGCCGGAGCATCTTCCGTCTCAGCGGGAGCTGCTTCGGCGGCTGCGGCTTCCGCAGCGGCTGCTTTTGCAGCTTCCTCTGCTGCAGCGGCTGCCTCGGCTCTCTTCTTAGCAACCACTTCTGCCTTTGCCTTGTTTACCTCTTTTTCAGCATCCAGACGAGCTTTCGCCACAACCTTGGCAGCTTCGCTGTCTTTCGTTTTCACCGCTTCGAGAGAAGCCTGTTTGTTCTTCAACCAAGCCTCGAACTTTGCATCCGCAGCGGCTTCGTCGAACGCACCTTTCTTCACACCTTCCAGCAAATGCTTCTTCAAGCATACACCCTCTCGGGAAAGAATGTTGCGCGCCGTGTCTGTAGGCTGTGCACCTACCTTCAACCAATACAAAGCTCTTTCGAAGTTCAAATCTACTGTAGCAGGATTAGTGTTCGGATTATAAGAACCTATCCTTTCAATAAACTTTCCATCACGTGGAGCCCTGCTGTCTGCGACTACGATCTGATAGAAGGCATAACCCTTACGACCGTGTCTTTGCAATCTGATTTTTGTTGCCATGTTTGAATAATTAAATTAAGCTGTTTGTATTAGCGGCGCAAAAGTATGCTTTTACCCAATACCAACCAACTATTCCCGCTGTAATTTGAACACAAGTCAGTCTCGCCAGCATGAATCTGCGTCGATTGGAGCTGTCACCGCAGGTTTCAGCGTCAATCCGCCGAAAAAGGAGCTGTCACCGCAG
>CAVJTV010000008.1:8031-10978 GCA_963652435.1 Desulfovibrionaceae bacterium
CTTGTAGGGTGAACGAGGGGACTCGAACCCACGACCCTCGGAACCACAATCCGATGCTCTAACCAACTGAGCTACGCTCACCATCTTGGTCTTGCCGGACACATTCCTTTAAGACGGCGCAAAGGTAGACCTTTTTTGTCGCCCTGCAAGTGTTTGCCAAAGAAAAATGCCGCAAGTCTACCTATAAATCTCCTTCTTACCCGCCAACAGTGTGTTTCGCATTAACGAAATGATGGTCATAGGACCGACGCCTCCCGGCACCGGAGAAATGTAGGAACATTTCGGTGCCACCTCGTCGAACTTCACATCGCCCATCAGCTTGTATCCGCTCTTGGTTACGCTGCTCGGCATACGCGTTGTGCCTACATCAACTATTACAGCCCCATCTTTCACCATGTCTGCTTTCAAGAACTCGGGGACACCAAGGGCGACAATGATGATATCCGCGCTTAGACACATCTCCTTGAGATTGTTCGAACGGCTGTGGCAAACTGTTACGGTGCAGTTGCCAGGGTAAGACTTCTGCATCATCAGTGTAGCCATCGGCTTGCCGACGATATTGCTTCTGCCCAATACAACGCAATGTTTGCCGCTCGTCTCTACGTTGTAGCGTTTCAGCAGCTCGAGGATACCTGCCGGAGTGGCGGAGACAAAACACGGAAGACCAATCGACATACGTCCGACGTTGATAGGATGAAACCCGTCGACATCCTTGCGGTAGTCGATAGCCTCAATGACCTTTTGCTCCGAAATATGCTTCGGGAGCGGAAGTTGCACGATAAAACCGTCCACGTCAGGGTCGTTGTTCAGTTCATCTACCCTACGGAGCAACTCTTCTTCGGTCACGTCGTCTTCGTAGCGAATCAGTGTCGACTTGAATCCGATCTCTTCGCAAGTCTTCACTTTGCTGGCTACGTAGGTCTCGCTTCCACCATCGTGCCCGACCAAGATAGCAGCCAGATGAGGCACTTTGTCCCCTGCCGCCTTTATCCGGGCAACTTCTTCTGCCATCTCTTTCTTCATCTGAGCGGCAACGGCTTTTCCGTCCAGCAGTTGATAGTGATTTTCTTCCATATACCTATATGTTTTATATGTGTTTATCTCTTGAACGAAGGGAATTTCTTGCTTCCGGGTTTGGCGGAGGTGATCATGCGCATCATCTTGCGGGTCTCGTCGAACTGCTTGATGAGTTTGTTTACATCCTGCACCGTCGTGCCGCTGCCTTTGGCAATGCGCTGACGGCGCGAACCGTTCAGTATGGCAGGGTTGGAACGCTCGCTCGGTGTCATGGAGTAGATAATCGCCTCGATGCTTTTGAAGGCATTGTCGTCGATATCGACATTCTTCAGTGCCTTACCGATGCCCGGTATCATGGACACTAAGTCTTTCAGGTTACCCATCTTCTTTATCTGCTGTATCTGGGCAATGAAATCGTTGAAGTCGAACTGGTTCTTTGCGATTTTTTTCTGTAGGCGTTTTGCCTCTTCTTCGTCGTACTGCTCCTGTGCACGTTCCACTAATGAAACAATATCACCCATGCCGAGGATACGGTCTGCCATACGCTCGGGGTGGAACACGTCGAGGGCATCCATCTTCTCGCCGGTCCCGACAAACTTGATAGGCTTATCCACAACCGTGCGGATGGATAGGGCTGCACCGCCGCGGGTGTCGCCGTCGAGCTTGGTCAGAACAACGCCGTCGAAGTTCAGACGCTCGTTGAATTCCTTCGCGGTATTCACGGCATCCTGTCCTGTCATGGCATCCACCACAAACAGTGTCTCGCTCGGCTGTATGGCACTTTTGATGGCCGCAATCTCCGTCATCATCTGCTCGTCGATAGCCAAACGACCAGCAGTATCAACAATCACGACATCGTTGCCTTTTGCACGGGCTTCGTGAATCGCATTCATGGCAATCTCCACAGGGTTTTTGTTTTCCTGCTCCAAGTAAACGGCTACGCCCACCTGCTCGCCGACCACGCGTAGCTGTTCGATAGCTGCCGGACGATACACGTCGCAAGCCACCAGCAAAGGATTCTTTCTCCGCTTTATCTTCAGCATATTCGCCAACTTACCGGAGAAAGTGGTCTTACCTGAGCCTTGAAGTCCGGACATAAGGATAATGGCAGGCGAACCAGTAAGGTTGATGTCGGCAGCCGAGCCGCCCATAAGGTTTGCCAGCTCGTCGCGAACTATCTTCACCATCAGCTGACCCGGCTTCACGGACGTGAGCACGTTTTGCCCCAATGCCTTCTCCTTCACCGTGTCGGTAAACGATTTTGCCACTTTATAGTTTACGTCGGCATCCAACAGGGCTTTCCGCACATCCTTCAGTGTCTCGGCAACGTTGATTTCGGTAATCTTGCCTTCACCTTTCAGCAGCTTGAACGACCTGTCTAACCTCTCGCTTAAATTCTCAAACATAATTCGTATGTGTATTTGTTTCTATTTTATCAGTTTGTTGGTTGCCGTGTCGGGAAACACGACTGCCGGACGGAATGTCTTGGCTTCCTCAAAATCCATCAAGGCATACGACATGACAATGATAACATCTCCGGGTTGGGCTTTTCGGGCGGCGGCACCGTTCAGACAAACCATGCCCGAACCTCTTTCCCCCTTGATGATATACGTCTCGAAACGTTCACCGTTATTGTTGTTCACAATGGCAACCTTCTCGTTCGGGATAAGATTCGCGGCATCCAGCAAGTCCTCGTCAATGGTGATGCTGCCGATATAGTTCAGATTTGCCTCAGTCACCGTTACTCTGTGAATCTTCGATTTAACTACCTCTATAAACATCGTATTATATGATTTCAATTCTCCGCTTTCTTCTCAAATCAGAAAGCGGGGACTTCTATCGGGCGCATACGCCCTTCGTATGTCTGCTATTTATACCTTACGTTGTCAATCAAGCGGACCTCGCCACAATAGACAGTGACGCAACCCAC
>CAVJTV010000008.1:11536-30726 GCA_963652435.1 Desulfovibrionaceae bacterium
CGTGCGGGGATAAGTGGCAAGGTCGTTCTTGTCGTTAAACTGCGTCGGATTCACGAAAATGCTGACAACACATACGTCGTTTTCCTCCACACAACGTTTGACCAGACTCAAATGCCCGGCGTGCAGTGCCCCCATCGTGGGAACAAAGCCTATCTTCTTGTTTTGTTGCCTTTCTCGGGCAAGACAATCCTTTAATTCCTGGATTTTACTTACGATTTTCATCTTGTTCTAGATGCCTATTTTTGCGGTGCAAAGCAAATAAATAAATACCGCAAACGAAAGAATTTTTATATCTTTGTGCCGTCTTTATAAAATTGGTTTGTAGAATGGATGCAAAAAGAATCTTGTTTATTACCCAAGAAGTAACGCCCTACCTCCCCGAGTCTGAGATCTCAAAGATATGTAAGTGTCTGCCGCAAGGTGTTCAGGATCGTGGTCGTGAAATCCGGACGTTCATGCCTAAGTTTGGTGTTATCAACGAGCGGCGCAATCAATTGCACGAAGTAATCCGTCTGTCGGGTATGAATCTTATCATTAACGACACGGACCACCCGTTGATTATCAAGGTGGCATCCATCCCAAGCGCACGTGTACAGGTGTATTTTATCGACAATGAAGACTTTTTCCAGCGTAAGAATACAATCTGTGACGAAGATGGAAAAGAATATGAAGACAACGATGACCGCTGCATATTCTTTGTACGTGGTGTGTTGGAGACAGTCAAGAAGCTGCTTTGGATTCCGGATGTTATCCATTGCCACGGATGGATGTCGGCTTTGACGGCATTATACATAAAGAGAAGATATGCCGACGACCCGTGCCTTAAAAACTCCAAGGTGGTCTATTCTGTTTATGACAATGAGTTCCATACGCCGTTGAACAGCAATTTGGCTCGTAAGCTGAAAGCCGACGGAGCAAAAGATAGCGACTTGAAACTCCTCAAGACGGATACCGGTTTTGTCAGCTTGACTAAACTGGCTATTGATATGTCTGACGGTGTGATACAGGGTAGCGAGAAAATTAATCCGGAGATTTCGGATTATATTGCGAACAAGAAGGGCTTGCAATTCCTTCCTTATCCGTCGCCGGAAACTTACATAGATGCAATCAACGAGTTTTACAACGTTGTGTTGGGCTCCAAATAAGCGTAAGATAAAAAAGATGATGATGAACATTAAGCCGCTGTTAGTTGGCGTAGGCTTGGGATTGACGATCCTGAGCGGGTGTAGTGATGATTTGAATTTAGTTGGGCCGACCATTCAGCCAAGCGAGGACAGGATGCCTGTGTATGTGGATACCTTTCAGATGCAGGCAACTACTTTGCTGATGGATTCGGTGTATGCAAGGACAACAAACGGACTGCTCGGTGAGTTC
The DNA here is from genome assembly GCA_963652435.1 of Desulfovibrionaceae bacterium. Lineage (GTDB taxonomy): Bacteria > Bacteroidota > Bacteroidia > Bacteroidales > Tannerellaceae > Parabacteroides. The sequence continues at coordinate 12,911 of CAVJTV010000008.1, forward strand.
TACGATCCTTTGTATGGGGATGTGAAATCCGATTACATATGCCAGTTTTATTGTCCGGAAGATTTTCAGTTCAGGCGGACTCCTATCAACGGACAGATAGACTCCGTTGAGTTCAAGATTATGTATCAGAGTGGTGCTTGGGTCGGCGATTCATTGGCACCTATGCGTGTTGAGGTGTACGAAATAGACAGGGAGCCTGAGCGGATTTTCTATACAAACTTTGATCCTTTGGAGTATTGTGATATGACGCAGTCGCTCGGTGTGCAGACATACACGGCTCACGACAATTCGGTCTCCGACAGTGTGCGCAGCGAGTCGTCTTATCTTCCGACTATCACAGTCCGACTGCCCAAGGAGTTTGGTCAGAGTTTCTATGATGAGTCGGTGAACAATCCGGAGACATTCTCAAGTCAGGATAATTTCAATAAGTTCTTTCAGGGACTGTACGTGACAAACACATACGGAAGCGGAAATATCTTGAAAATTAGCTATTCCTCGATTTCCATCTATTATAGGTATACGGCAGTGGGGAGTCAGGGGCAGGACACTACGGTGCACGTCAGTGAAACGTTTTATGTGACGAAGGAAGTGCTGCAACTTAACCGCTTCAAGAATACGGATCTCTCGCCGCTTTTGGAGCCGAGCGACTCGATTACCTACTTGAAGACTCCTGCTGGAGTATATACGCAGCTGACCATTCCAGCAAAGAGCATTGCGGAAAAAATTGGTGACCGCGTCATCAACAATGTACCGCTCACGATAAAGGCATTGCCTCAGGAAAACTGGCAGTGGGCACTCAGCGCACCGGAAAATCTGATGTTGATGCCAAAAGACTCGTTGGCAACGTTCTTTGTCAACAACAAGATGGAAGACAGTGAGACTGCATACCGCGCCAGCTATACGTCCGACACACGCTCATATTCGTTTGGAAACATATCCAACCTGATGCAGAAACACATAAACAACAATCCGGATGAGGATTTGGTGTTGCTTCTGGTGCCGGTTGAGCGTGTTACATCCAGCAGTTACAGTTATTGGGGAACTTCCCAAACGTATACCTCGGCAATCAACAACTACCTGCTGCCTTCAGCCGTGAAGTTGCTGAAGACAAAAGACGCCACGCAGATTATTGTGACGACGACGGAATACAAGTAAGGTGGATCGAACATATCAGTGCCCCTAATCGCCGGATTATATTCCGATGGTTAGGGGCACAGCCTTATATTATTATATTGCTATCCCGTAAAACTTAAAGTTGCGTATTAACGGCACGCACAAGTGATTCGGACCTCCGATTTCAGAAGAGCCGACTCTTTCTGTCAAAAGAGCTGACTCTTTTGAGCAAAAGAATCAACTCTTTTGTTTCTACTTCTCGGCTTTCTTGGCGAGTTTCTTTTTCAATTTGTCCACTTCCTTATGAAGAGCCTCGATTTCTATCCCCTGGTTCTTGATTGTGGTGAGCAGCGAGTTCAACTCTTCGTTGTCCACATCGACAGGATATAGGGAATTGACGCGGTCGATAAAGTCGCCGAGGATATTCATGTAGTTCGTGAACGCATCGTATGGAGAATCGTAGATGCCGCGGTTCAGCCAAATGCCTGTGTTCTTTGTCGTCATGAAACGGAAGTTGTTGCTTGCCTGCAGGTACACCCAATCCTGCTTGATGCGACGGTCGTCGCATAGATGAACGCGCTCTGCCACGCTATACAGCTTGTTGAATGCTTCGCGTTGCATCACGTTGCCAAGCCAGCAACTGGTGTCTCTCTCTTCGTCGACCCACGACATAGGATAAGGCACGTCGATTTGGTCTACCGACTTCAGCTTCGAGATAAGCTCCGTCGGCGTGGAGAACGTGATCTTCCTCTCTCTCGCACACGCCGGCAACGCTTTGATGAAGCTCAGTATGTTGGACGAAAGCGGCTGGGCAATGCCCAATGCGCCAAGCTCCATAAAGATATTGATGACTTGCTCTTCTTCGGGGAAGGCTGCAATCCAGTCCATGTACTTGTCGGCAAACAGCGGATACTCGCTCCAGTCGGAATTGGAGAAACGTAGACTGATATCGTCGGACAGCTTGAAGTCGCGCAACAGTAGTTTGAGGTTGGGGTTGAAGGCGCAGTGATACAGATAGTGCGCACTTTTCCATCCCAACACGTGTTTGGCTCCTTCTGTCAGCATCCCCCTAAATCCCATATCGGCAACCAATGCACCTATATCATTCGAATAGATAAGGCTCGAGTTGCGGAATACCTTCGGGGTCTGCCCGAACACCTGTTTGATCTTATCTCTCATGTGGGTGACATCCTCGCGGAAGCAATCCTCGTTGGTGAGCGATGACAATCCGTGCGAATAGGGTTCGCACAGAAATTCGCAGCAACCCGTTTCGTTGAGCTGATGCAGTAGCTCAATTACCTGCGGAGCATATACTTCCAGCTGCTCCATTGCCACGCCGGAGATGGAGAAGGCAACCTTGAAGCCTCCGTTGTTTTCTTTCACCATCTCGAGAAGGGTTGTAAGCGCAGGGATGTAGGAACGCGCAGCCGTATCGCTGATACTGCGTTCATTCTCATAATCGTCGTAGTAATAGTGGTCGATCCCTATGTCAAAGCAACGATAACGTTTCAGATGTACGATCTGATGTATCTCAAAATAAAGACAGATTGTTTTCATATCTATGTGTTGTTTTTATTGTTTACCGTAATTCCTCAAAACATCTTCGTAGAGTGTGCGTATCCGTAGCCCTACCTTCTCCCATGTGATACCGTCGACTTCTTTCTTTCCCTCTTCCTGAAGGTATTTGAAGAGCGACTCGTTCGTGCATATCGAATAGATGGCATCAGCCATCGCGTTGATGTCCCAGTAATCCGTCTTGATCACCTTGTCGAGTATCTCGCCGCAGCCCGACTGCTTCGAGATGATGGAAGGCGTCCCACACTGCATCGCTTCCAACGGAGCAATGCCGAAGGGTTCGGAGACGGATGGCATCACAAACACATCACTGTTTTTGTAAGCCTCGTACACTTGACGTCCGCGTTGGAAGCCGGGGAAATGGAAGCGGTCGGCAATGCCGCGCTCGGCTGCCATATTGATCATGGCATTCAACATATCGCCCGAGCCTGCCATCACGAAGCGTATGTTACGCGAACGTTTCAACACCAGAGAAGCAGCCTCGACAAAGTATTCCGGACCTTTCTGCATTGTGATACGTCCGAGGAATGTCACCACCTTCTCTCTCGGATGTTCCGGACGGGGTATGTCCTGCAATTCTTGAGAAAGCGGATACACTGCATTGTGCACGGCAAAGCACTTGCGCGGGTCTTGATGATACTCGCGGATGACTGTCTGCCGTGTCAGCTCCGACACACACATGATGCAGTCGGCATGATCCATACCGTTCTTCTCCATTTCATACACCGTAGGGTTCACCTTCCCGCGTGAGCGGTCGAAATCCGTGGCATGCACATGGATGCACAGTGGTTTCCCGCTTACCAACTTGGCATGTACGCCGGCAGGATAAGTCAGCCAGTCGTGTGCATGGATGATGTCGAACTGCTGCTGGCGTGCAACAACACCGGCTATGATGGAGAAGTTGTTGATCTCTTCGTGAAGGTTACCCGGATAGCCTCCGGCAAACTCCATGCAGCCAATGTCGTTCACATACTTATTGGAGAAATCGGCATAGATATGGTCGCGGAAAGCATAATACTGCTCCGGTGTCATGTAACGGGGTAGTCGCGACTTGAGGTAGTTGTAATCCACGTCGCGCCACACGACAGGCACATGGTTCATTCCGATGATTTTCAAGAACCCTTCTTCTTCGCCCGTCGGCTTCGGAAGGCAGAACGTCGTCTCCACATCACCTTGCAGGCTCAGTCCCTTCGTGATGCCGTAGGAGGCAACAGCCAAACCTCCGTATATCTTGGGAGGAAATTCCCATCCAAACATCAATACTTTCATATCGGTTCCTCCTATTTATAATTGTACTTATTCAACAGATACAACACCCGCAATATCTCCGCCACGTTCATGGCAAAGGAGACGGCTCCGCGCCCCTTGAAAGGAGGGTTGCCGTCGAACAGTTCCGAGATGGAACCTATGCAGTGCGACGACATCTCATCTTCGTAGCCTATCATATAGCGTTCGATAAATCCTATCGCGCTCATCTTGTATATGCGCAGATACGCCTCGAAGTAGAAGCCCGCGAGCCATGGCCACGCTGTCCCCTGATAGTAGGCATAGTCGCGTTGCATTTGTGTGCCCACGTAGTTCGGGTTGTATCCTCCGCTCTTCGGACTTAGCGAGCGGAGACCTTTGGGCGTAAGCAGCTCTTTTGTCACCACATCGAGCACACCCTTCTTCTGCGCGGCATTCAACGGAGAGTAGTCGAACGCCACGCTGAATATCATGTTCGGGCGGACGCTCCAGTCCATCATGTTGCCGTCGACATAGTCGAACAGGTAGCCATACTCGTTGAGGAAGGTTGTCACGAACGACTTGCCGCATCTCTCAGCTAAGGCTGTCAGCTCTCCTGCAAGGTTCTCGTCGCCACCCTCGCCAAGCAGTTCTGCCACGAAGCGAAGGGCGTTATACCACAGTGTGTTTATCTCGACAACAAAACCGGTGCGGGGTATCACGGGCCGTCCGCCGACTGTCGTGTTCATCCACGTGACGGCTTTCTCCGTGCCTCGGGTGTAGAGCAAAGCGTTGTCGAGGAGGGAGAGGTTCGGGTGTTTACTGCTGCGCACAAACGCCATGATGTCTTTCAGCAGCTTTCCGTAATTCTTGCGACACTCTTCCCGCGACACCATCTTGGCATATTGCTGCAGGCACCACACTGCCCAAAGCAATACGTCGGGCTGATCCATCTCGTACACCCGAATGTCGTTTACCTCGTTTTTCATGAAAGCATATATGGCTTTGCGGGCTGTCTCCATCACCATTTCGTATTTCTGTCTCTCGTCGATGGCGAGCGTCAGACCCGGAAGCGACACGAACATATCGCGGGCGCGGCACTTGAACCAGGGGTATCCGGCAAGAATATACGACTCGTCGCCCTGCTTGTTCAGGAACTGATGTGCGGCATTGATGAGGCAATGCTTGAACGTGTCGCGCGGAGTACGCTCTTCCATCTCCTCCTCAAACGTCTTCTTCAGTGTGTGTGTGTTCGTCTCTGTGACGCCACCGGAGAAGACCACGCTCTCGCCCTTCTTTATCTCCAGCTCGAAATAGCCGGGCACGTAGAGGTCTTCGTTGAAGTCGTATCCCCGTTCCTGCTCTTTCGGGTATTCGATACCGCGATACCAATCGGGCCGGAAGTGAAACTCGTTTTTCTTGTTTAGCTGCATGTACAGCTCCGGATAGCCAGGGTACATACACGTCTTGATGCCGTTCGTGATAGTCTGGTAGTCACGGCTTGCCTGCGCATTCTCGTGAGTGTATTCACGCACGCTGCGAAACGCCAGGAAGGGGCGCAGGCGGAGCGTCGTGGCGGAATGGGCATCAAGCAGGGTGTAGCGGATAAGAATCCTGTTCTCGTGGTGTACAAACAGCTTCTCCTTCTTCAGAAGAACGCCGCCGACGCGGTATATCGTGGTCGGCACCTTTACACATTCGAACTCGCGGATGTATTTATGTCCGTTCGGGCTATAGTTGTCGCCCCGATACTTGTGAAGACCTAAATTAAACTCCGCCCCGTGCTGTATGACCGTTTCGTCGAGCGACGACAACAACACATGACGCTCGTCGTCGAGCCCGGGCACCGGAATGACAAGCAGACCATGATACTTTCGCGTGTTGCAGTCCACGATGGTTGTGCAATGATAGGCTCCCGAACGATTCGTGCGGAGAATCTCCCTCGGAAGAGACTCCTGCAGGTTCGTCATCAGAGTCTTGTCGAATTTAAGATAGCTCATACTCTATGTTTTTTTGCTTTGTTTATGCTGTTTGTTTCTTTGAAATATCACAACCAAATGTATCGCATAAAAATCAAAGAGACAAACACGCATTTTTCATTTGTTTGAAAATGCACCGACGTGTATCCCCTGAAACGTTGACAAATAGCATTTTAGAAATCGGCGTATAAATGAAGATATGTTATCAAACATAAAAACATACGGCAAAATCTTCGGCTCGACAGGTTCATGCAGACTTGCAAGAGGCAAAAGAGCGGGCTCGACAGGTTCATGCAGTCTTGCGAGAGGCAAAAGAGCGGGCTCGACAGCATTCCCCAATCTTGCGGCAGACGGTAAACGCGGCTCTTTCCTTTGCCGCTACATAGAATGTAATGGCAAATGGGTTCATTACGGGGTTCATGCGACTTGCATTATCGGTGATTATTCGCACCTTTGTGCCCGTTCGTTTCGTGCGAGAATTTAATCTACTTTCAATATGGAGAATCTTAGGAAAATGTTTTTGAAGGCTACTGCCGTGATGTCGGTCGCAGCTTTGTGTACAGCGTGTGGACAGAAATACGATGTGGCTCAACCTCTCGAGGGCTGGACGTCGAGCGCCGGCAAAGAGATTGAGGGGGCAGAGATTGTTGCCCATGAAGGAGAAACGCTCAAGGCGTCGGGCGACTACGGGAACTTCCGTCTCACGGGAGAGGCACTGACCGAAAAGAACGCCGAGGCAGGGCTATGGTTTCACACCGACGGCAGCGGGAGCGGCTATGAGGTGCTCCTGCGCAATGGGGCAATCGACGGCTCGCGCAAGACAGGCAGCCTCTCGTCTGTGCGCAATCTCTATCGCTCGTTGGCAGACGACGGAGGGTGGTTTGCCTTCGAAGTGGCAGTGCGCGGGAAGAATATCTCCGTGAAGGTGAACGGTACCGACGTGGTATGCTACACTGAGCCGGAAGCTCCTTACCGCACCAAAGAGCACTCACGGCAGTTGCTCTCCCGTGGAGGCTTCGCCGTGGTGGGCAAGCAGGGTAACGTGAAGCTGCGCGATTTGAAGGTGACGGTGCTGCGCGACGACGCAGTGAACCCCTGCGACACCATGCCTGCCATCGACGAGCGGACAGACAATATCATCCGTCTGCAACAGCAGGACTTCCCCGTCATCGACTATCACGTGCATCTTAAAGGCGGACTGACGAAAGAGCAGGCACATGCCATGTCGATGAACTACGGCATCAACTATGGCGTTGCTCCCAATCTTGGAGAGGGCGGCGTGGGTCGTATGCTGGCAAACGACGAGGAGGCAAGGGCGTATTACGAGGAAGTGAAGCCGCTGCCGTTCCTTGTCGGGGCACAGGGCGAAGGCAGACGTTGGCTTGTGACGTTCTCCTCGGAGGCAATCGGGATGTTCGATTACTTCTTCACGGATGCAATGACGGTTGTCGACAAGGGGCGTATCTGTCGCATATACCGTCCGGAAGAAGAACTCAAGGACGGACGCACCAACCAGCAGTATATGGATATGATTGTTGACCAGACAGTGAAGATCCTGACCAACGAACCGGCAGACATCTTTGCGAACGCCACGTTTATCCCCGACGACATGAATGCGGACTACGGCAGCTACTGGACCGCCGAGCGTGTGGACCGCGTGCTCGACGTGATGGAGAAATACGGCATAGCATTGGAGATAAATGCCCGCTACAAGATACCGAGTATGGATGTGATAAGGAAAGCGAAGGCTCGCGGACTGAAGTTTACGTTCGGGACAAACAATGTGGATGCAGACTTCGGTCGCCTTGAGTATGCCGTCGAAGCAATCAAGGAGTGCGGACTGACGGCGGAAGACATCTGGTTCCCGTCGATGAGCCGGCGTGAGGAACATCCGGCAGTGGACTACAATCATTTCTCAGGCAAGAACAAGTAACGGTATAGAAACACACTACATACATAAAGTATAATGAAAAAGCATCTTCTTCTCTTGATGGTTCTTTGCTGCTCGGCAATGCCGATATGGGCAGAGCGTATTGATGTTGCCACTGCCCGCAAGGTGGCGCAAAGTGTAGCCCGGCAAGGGCAATCCGGTCTGCGTTCGGATGTCCGAGTGTCGCTTGTCTACACGGCAGAAGCAAAAGGCAGCGGCACGTCTCTTCGTTCGGATGGCGCGGCAGACTATTTCGTGTTCAACTTCTCTGATGGTGGCGGCTTTGCCATCATATCGGGTGAAGACCGCGTCCGTCCTGTGCTCGGCTATTCCCACAAGGGTAGTTTCGACCCCGACAATCTGCCCCCTAACCTTCGCGGCATGCTCGCATCGTATCAGGAGCAGATTGTCATGGCTGAGAGCCAGGATGTGGAAGCCACAGAGGATGTCGCAGGAGAATGGAACACCTTCCTCAGCGGCGCGATGCCCAAGACCCGTGCCACGACGATGGCAACTGCCGAATGGAGTCAGGAAGATCCGTATAACAGGAAAGCTCCCAAGATTGGCAACGACGCGACCATGACGGGTTGTGTGGCTACTGCCATGGGTATCGTGATGAAGTATCACGAGTATCCTGCCGCAGCTGTCAATCCTCCTGAGAAGAATGCTTATAAGGTAGACGATAAAGAGGTGTCCGCCAAAATCACCTACGGAGCATACGACTGGGATAATATGCTCGACTCCTATGCCGGCAGCTATACGGATGCGCAGGCTAATGCTGTTGCAACGCTGCTTTTCCACTGCGGGGTGAACGTGGAGATGAGCTATGGAAAGGAAACCAGCGGTGCGAATAACAAACTTGCTGCAAAAGCACTGCGTGATGTGTTCGGATACAGTCCGGAGATACGTTTTCTCAACCGCGAGGCTTATCGCTGGAAGGAATGGAAGGCAATGTTGCGTGAAGAGCTCGATGCCGGCTATCCTGTGCTCTATGATGGCTACGACAGCAGTGATGATGGAGGAGGGCATGCCTTTCTGTGCGACGGCTACGACGAGAAGGACTACTATCACATCAACTGGGGTTGGGGCGGCAATCAGAACGGTTATTTCGCGCTCAATATCCTTATGGGATTCAAGGACGACCAAAATATGATAACACATATCCGCCCCGAGACGATGGGCGAGACATACTACGTGCGCCCCTATCTGAGCTCCGCCGAATATACAAGGTCTGACGATACCGTATGGGTTAGCTTCGATCTGAAATATTGCGCCTTGGACGATAAAGAGTTTTGGTTCGGTCTCGGTGTGGCAGACAAGGACAATGCCGTTGTGCAAGCTCCGAAAGAGGACGAATCTTTCTCCGGCAAGCTGGACGCCTTTCTCGGAGGATGGAACATGTGGACTGTCGACTCTCTGTACACAACCTATACCACCACTACCCTTGCCGACGACCAGCGCGTCACCATGCTCTGCTCGCTCGACGGAACGACGTGGGAGGTGATGCATACGATGGACACTGTTCCCACCGGGATAAACAAGGAAACAGAGATAATAGAGGATGACGACGACGGCGGCAAGACGGCAAACGAAACAATCGACGCTGATACGCCACACGTATGGTCTATGGATGGTCAACTGTTTGTTCAGACAGCCACGGCAGAGACTCTTCGCATCTACACATTGGATGGTCGTCCGTACAAGACCAAGCAACTCACCGAAGGACTGTATGCGGAGGAAATGCCGCGCGGTATCTACATTGTTGTCGTTGGCGGAAAGTCGTTCAAGATAATGTTCTGACACCGAATAAATAATGTTAAACAAAAAATAGCAGGGGCTTTATATATATACCTTTGCTCGCCGAGAAAACAGATACGAAATCAGACAAACAATGCACGAACATACAGACAAGCAGCATGAGCTTGACAAGCGTTATCTACGGATGGCTGCCGTGTGGGCAGAAAATTCGTATTGCAAACGCCGTCAGGTCGGTGCGCTGATTGTGAAAGATCAGATGATTATCTCCGATGGCTACAACGGGACGCCTGCCGGCTTCGAGAATGTTTGCGAAGACGAAACAGGCGTGACCAAGCCGTATGTGCTGCATGCCGAGGCTAATGCCATCACTAAGGTGGCAGCATCTTCCAACAGCAGCAAGGACGCGACGATATATGTCACCTCGGCGCCGTGCATCGAGTGTGCAAAGCTGATTATCCAGTCGGGTATCAAGCGTGTTGTCTATTCCGAAAAGTACCGCACGGAAGAAGGTTGCGAGCTGTTGCAACGCGCCGGTATTGCAATCGATTATATTGGAGTGAACGAATAAATCATACGTTATTCATGAGCAGAAACAGGAGGCTGACCGCTTGGTTGCCCGTTATCATAGCAATAAGTATTGTTGTCGGTATATTTATTGGTAACAACTATTATCCGCTGACCCGATATGGCGGGCATAGTTCGCTTTCCGGCGGAAACAAGATAAACACCATCCTTAATATCATCGACAAGCAGTATGTGGATACTGTCGACATGGAAGAGCTGGTGGAAAACACTATCCCGAAAATCTTTGGCGAGCTCGACCCTCATTCCGTATATATCCCTGCGAAAGATGTGGCAGCTGCAAACGAAGATCTGGAAGGTGCGTTTAGCGGTATCGGTGTCTCGTTTAATATGCAGACAGACACGATCCTTGTGATCAGTGTTATCCCTGGTGGTCCGGCAGAGAAAGCAGGGCTGGAGCGGTTCGACCGTATCATCACTGTCAACGACACTGTCTTTTCCGGCAATAAGACAAGTCAGGAAAAGATCATGCGAACCTTGCGCGGCGAGAGAAACAGCACCGTGCAGCTGGGTGTGAAACGTGACGATGACGAAGATCTGTTGTATTTCGACGTGACGCGCGGCGATGTCCCGATAAATTCGGTGGACGTGTCTTACGTAGTCGGTGAGGGGATAGGCTATATTAAGGTAAGCAAGTTCGGACGCACGACATACAATGAGTTCATCACGGCAATAGCCAAGCTGAAGCTGGCGCAGTGTGAAGCCTTCATCATCGACCTGCGCGGCAACACCGGCGGATTTATGGATGCGGCAGTCAGCATGGTCAACGAGTTCATGCCGGAAGGTCGTCTTATCGTCTACGCCGAAGGCAAGTCTTTCCCGAGAAGAGATATATATACGAATGGGACAGGCACCTGCAAAGACGCGCCGATTGTTGTCCTTACCGACGAGTTTTCTGCTTCTGCCAGTGAGATATTTTCCGGTGCCATACAAGACAACGACCGCGGGATGATTGTTGGCAGACGTACCTACGGAAAAGGATTGGTGCAGTCACCGGTACAGCTGAGCGACGGCTCGGAGTTTCGACTCACTATTGCACGCTACTACACCCCTTCTGGACGTTGCATACAGAAAGACTATACTCCCGGTGAGTCTGAAGACTACGATCAGGACTTGTACAACCGCTTTATACATGGCGAGTTCGACTCTGCTGACAGCATCAAGAACTTGCATCCCGAGGAATATCACACTTCAATCGGGCGGACAGTGTATGGCGGTGGCGGTATCATGCCCGACGTCTTCATCCCGCGCGACACCGTTGGCATCACGACATACTACACGACGGTGACGAACAGTGGTGTACTCAACCTGTATGCTCTTGATTATTCTTTCCGCAACCGCGACAAGCTGTCGTCGTTTGCTACCTATCAGGACTTGTATGCATACCTGCAGTCGCAACCTCTGCTGAACAACTTCACCAACTTTGCGGTGACGAAAGGCATACGGAAACGCCCTGCCTTGATTAGCATCTCGGGCAGACTGATTGAGAATTTGCTACATGCCTACATCGTGAGGATTTTCTTCGACGACGACGGATTCTATCCAATCTTCCAGAAAAACGACCCGACACTGCTGCGTGCCGTCAGCATTATCCGCGAAGGAAAGTCTGTCCCCTCTTTGGAGAGTCAGGACTAAATCGCAGTTCTTCGTAAGAGGGGGATTTTTATCGGATGACAATGTCGCGGATGACAGTGCCGCCGGCATACTCGTTGAGACTTTTCACCAGTCGCTCGCGACACAAGGTGAGCTCGCTTCGCAGCACGGCGGAGGTCAGTGATACATATAATATATGTCCACGCACGTACACATTGCGCGTGTACTGCATGACCATCGGTCCGAGCACCTTTTCCCATGCACGTTCCACCCTTGTTCCCAATATCTTTTCGTGTAGCGCAGTGTTACTTTCGAAGAAGTCTTTGATCGCTTCGCCCAATGTCTGCGTGTTTTTCCGTCTCATCTCCGATCTTCTTCTTCCATTGGTTGCACTTCGCCCTGCTCCACACGAAACAAAGCATAGTCGCCACCCATTGCGGCAAGTATCTCGTCGAGATATTTGCGGTTCGTGTCCGTGATGAATATTTGTCCGAAGCCATCGCCACTCACTATCTTGATGATCTCTGCTACTCGCGCAGCGTCTAACTTGTCGAAAATATCGTCGAGCAACAATATCGGTGTTGTGTTCCCTTCGCGAGAGAGGAAAGCAAACTGTGCCAGCTTCAGCGCGATTAGATATGTCTTGTTTTGCCCCTGCGAGCCGACACGGCGGATCAGTGTTGTGTCGAGCGTCATTTCCAAGTCGTCCTTATGTATGCCGCAGGAAGAGAATCCCAACAACCGGTCGCGCTCACGGTCTGCTGCCAACGATTCACTCAACGCTCTGCTTTCGAGTTGCGAGACGTATCGTAGTCCGACATGTTCCGTCGAGCGGCAGATCTTCCGGTAATACTCGTCGAAGATTGGGATAAAGCTTTCGACCATCTGCCGTCTCTTTTCAAAAACAGTCTGCCCATACATCCCCATCTGCATTTCAAGCACACCGTATAGCGATGCGTCCATGCTTTGGTTTTTAAGAAGTACGTTACGTTGAAGCAACGCCCTGTTGTATTGTATGAGCGCGTGCAAGTACTGCTTGTCGTGTTGCGAGATGATAAGGTCCAAGAAGCGGCGACGCTCGTCGCTGCCTCCACGAATCAGCTCGGAATCTGCCGGAGAAACCATCACCAACGGCAGAAGCCCGATATGGTCGGATAGTTTGTCGTATTCCTTTTTATTGCGTCTGAACTGTTTTCGCTGTCTGCGGCGTATGGCGCAGAATATCTCCTCCGTCCGTCCCTCATAGTCGTACATCCCTTGCACAACACACATCTCTCCGTCTTTGTTTATGATTTGGGTGTCCGGAGTGTTGATATGGCTTTTGCAGAACGAGAGGTAGTAGATCGCATCCATCAGGTTTGTTTTCCCCATCCCATTGTTTCCGAAGAAACAGTTCATCTTGGGTGAGAAAACGGTTTCCGCCTGAAGGATATTCTTGTAATTGAGAATGGATAGCTTCTTGAGTATCATCTGTGCCGTATTGTCCGTACAAAATTAAAAAATATAGTTCGAAGCATAGATTGTATTGGTAAAAAAACTACTTTTGCGCCGTGAATTACTGCCGACATTGATCAGCAGAGAATAGTAAACGACTGTAATAAATATGGCTACTAAGGAAAAGAGCATCGGTACGGAGTTGGAAGTGGGAGAATTTGTTTCGCGATCGGAACAGTTCATCGAGAATAATTCAAAAAAGATTATTTACGGAATCGTGGCTGTTGCGGTTATTGTAGGAGCTGTTTTGGGTTTCAAGCACGGATATTTGATCCCTCAAGAAAAGAAAGCTGCCGCAGCAATATTCAAAGGCGAGCAATACTTTGCTAAAGACTCTTTCAACCTGGCGTTGAACGGCAACGGTGCTGACTACGTAGGCTTTGAAGGGATTATCGACCAATACGGAGGCACGGCTTCCGGAAATCTGGCAAAAGCGTATGCCGGTATCTGTTATTTCAAGATGGGAGAGACCGAGAAGGCTCTCGACAAGCTGAAATCGTTTAGCGGAGACGACAGCATGATTTCTCCTGCCATCATCGGGCTTGTTGGCGATTGCTATGTGAACATGGGCAATGTGAAGGAAGGCGTCGGCTATTTCGAGAAAGCTGCAAAGAAAGCAGACAACGAGGTGATCAGTCCTGTCTACTTGAAGAAAGCAGGTCTTGCATACGAAAACTTGAAGCAGTATGACAGCGCTGTCAAAGCATACACTGTCATCAAGGAGAAGTATTTCAACTCGATGGAAGCTGCGAATATCGACAAGTATATCGCTCGTGCTTCTTCGGCTAAGTGAACTTTTTGATTTTTATGTAATAAATTGGGTGGGAGGATGTCCGTGGGAACGGGCATCCTTTCATTTTTCTAATGAATGAAATTTATGGCAACAGCTTATCAGAATTTATCAGACTACGACTTTGATAGCGTCCCGAGTGGTGCGGAAAAGTCTTTCGGCATCGTTGTGGCGGAGTGGAACAAGCATATCACTGAGCGATTGCTCGAAGGGGCTTGCAATACGTTGGAAAAGCACGGCGTCAAACCGGAAAACATCTACGTGAAGCGTGTGCCCGGAAGTTTCGAGCTTACTTTCGGTGCCAAGCGTATGGCAGAGACAAAAGAGGTGGATGCTGTCATCGTTTTGGGTTGCGTCGTGAGAGGCGACACGCCGCATTTCGATTACGTATGTTCGGGAGTGACGCAGGGCATAACGGAGCTTAACCTCATGTATGATATACCTTTTATTTTCGGAATGTTGACTACAGACAATATGCAACAGTCTGAAGACCGTGCAGGAGGCAGATATGGCAACAAAGGTGACGAGGCAGCGGTGACTGCTTTGAAAATGGCACATTTTTCTGCATAAACGTTTGCCGGTATCAAAAATAGCAGTACCTTCGCACCGCGATTGAAAAAATAGCAGCGCGGGCAGTTACCAGAGTGGCCAAATGGGGCTGACTGTAACTCAGCTGGCTTTCGCCTTCGGTGGTTCGAATCCATCACTGCCCACTGCTTTTCGAAAGCAATTACAAAAAGATGCGGAAGTAGCTCAGTCGATAGAGCATTAGCCTTCCAAGCTGAGGGTCGCGGGTTTGAGTCCCGTCTTCCGCTCTAAGAGAGGACAATCGAAAGGTTGTCCTCTTTTTTTGGATATACGCTTGCCTTCGTCTTAGGTTTTCGCGCAGGTGCACAAACCTGAAAAATGTTCCGCGGAATGTCTGTGCACACGTGTACAAATCAAAAAATGTCATGGCGTGCGCCCTTCGTGGGATATGATACTCTACGAAATGGATGGTGAGCTTTTGCCACCGTGACAATCCGCCTGTGGGCTGCCGTCGGTGTTTTTGCTACTGTTGCAATCCGTCTGTGGGCTGCCGTCGGCGTCTTTGCCACTGTTACAATCAGTCTGTGGGACGCCACAGCGTTTTTGCCACCGTTACAATCAGTCTGTGGGACGCCACAGCGTCTTTGCCACTGTTACAATCAGTCTGTGGGGCGCCACAGCGTCTTTGCCACTGTTACAATCAGTCTGTGGGACGCCACAGCGTCTTTGCCACCGTGACAATCCGTCTGTGGGACGCCACAGCGTCTTTGCCACTGTTACAATCAGTCTGCGGAACGCCGTCGGTGTTTTTGCCACTGTTGCAATCAGTCTGTGGTCTGCCGTCGGCGTTTTTGCCACTGTTACTATCAGTCTGTGGGCTGCCGTCGGCGTTTTTGCAACTGTTACTATCAGTCGAAGCATCCTGGCTTTGTGTCTTTGCACACGTGCACAAATTCCAAAAATGTCATCCCGTGCTCTTGTTGCAAGCGCAGCCACCCCGCCGCTTGTCATGGCATGCTTTGTCGCAAACGCACCGTCCCCGTCGTTGTCATGGCGAACTTGATCCGCCTTCTCATACTGAGCGTTGAACATTTTTTACCCCCCCTATGCAGTTTCGTATCTTTCCTTTATTTTTGTGCGCGTTATTCGTAAACAGTATTAAAACATTCATATCATGGAAATACGATTACTTAAAGGTATGCCTCGCCTTGCCGCGCTCGTTTTGGTTACTATCCTGAGCACTCTCGGGACAAAGGCGTTCGCCGACCAAGAAGTAGGCAACTTGAGGTACACATTCGCAAATGGAAAAGCAACGGTGAATGGTTTTGCAACTACTGCGACTGATAAAACGACTGCCACCATTCCTGAAACTGTCACATATGATGGGACAACATATGACGTGACAGCCATCGGTCAGAAAGCGTTCAAAAGTACAACCGGCTTGACCTCCGTCACCATCCAGGGAAATAAATTGACAAGCATCGGCGATAATGCGTTCAATGGTTGCAGCGGTCTGACCTCCATCAACATCCCGAAAAGTGTGACGAGCATCGGCGCTCAGGCGTTCGCAAGTTGCAGTTACACAAACTTTACGAAAGTGATTATAGAAGATATTGCTGCGTGGTGTAAAATAAATTTTGGCGGCAATACGGCAAATCCGTTGTACTTTGCCTGGCATCTTTATCTTTCTACCGACACGGAGATTACAGAATTGGTGATCCCCGATGGCGTGGAGAGCATCAGCGATTTTGCGTTTTATTGGTGTAGAGGACTGACATCTGTTACCATTCCAAGCTCCGTGAAAACTATCGGCAATCATGCGTTTAAAAGTTGTTCCAACCTTGCAGCAGTTACCATGAATGAAGGCGTGACAAGCATCGGCAATGGTGCGTTCGATGGTTGTGGGATAACTGCCTTAGTGATCCCGAACAGTGTGACGGAAATCGTCTATGGCGCGTTCATGGGTTGTGCCAGCCTGGAGTCTGTCACCATCGGCAGCGGCATGACGAGTGTCGGAGAAAGCGTGTTCGAAGATTGCACAAGCCTGAAGTCTGTCATTATCCCGGATAACGTGACGAGCATCGAAGCGGGAGCGTTCAAAAGTTGCACAGGTCTTACAACCATCACCTCGAAAGCTCAGACACCGCCTACTATAGTGAGTGAAACCGTAAGTTACACTTACGCCACCTTTGATGGTGTAACTGTAGGGAATGTTACGCTCAAAGTGCCGGCAGGAACGAAAGAAGCATACAGTAGCGATGACAGTGGTTGGAAGGACTTTAAGATAGAGGAGCAACCTATCACCACCGAGAGTGACGGTGTGACCATATACTACCAATACACCGACGACAGCAAAACGGCGTTGAAGGTGGTAAAAGGTGAAATATCGAATGAGAGTGGTGCTATAACGATACCGGCAACAGTTTCCGTTGGAGGCAGCGATGTTCCTGTAACGACCATCGGCGAGGCTGCGTTCCTAAGTAAAGTCAGCTTGACCTCCGTCACCATCCAGGGGGATAAATTGACAACCATCGGCGCTGAGGCGTTCAAAAATTGCACGATCTTGAACTCAATAGAAATCCCGAACAGCGTGACAAGCATCGGCGCTGAAGCGTTCTACAAATGCCCTTATCTGACCTCTGTCACCATTGGGGACAATGTGACGACAATAGGTAAACATGCGTTCTATGAATGTGAGCGCCTGTCCACCCTCACCTTGGGTAGTGGCGTGACAGAAATCGGCGAATCCGCGTTTGGTTATTGTAAGGCTCTGACCACCCTCTCGATTCCGAGCAGTGTGACAAGCATCGGCGAAAGTGCGTTCATTGGTTGTAAGGAACTGAATGGAACTGTCACGATCCCGAGCGGTGTGACGAGCATCAGCAAAGATGTATTCAATAGTTGCGAGAGTCTGACCTCTGTCATCTTCAAGGGAGAGGTAACAACCATCGGCGCATCTGCGTTCAACGGTTGCACCAGTTTGTACGACATCACCATTCCGAGCAGTGTGACGATAATCGATGGAGCTGCGTTCGCCAGTTGCGCCAGTTTGCCGTCCTCAATAAAAATCCCGAGCAGTGTAGATAGCATCGGTCCATCTGCGTTCTCACAATGTACAGCCTTGGAATCAATAACCATTCCGAGCAGCGTGACGAAAATCGGACAGTATGTGTTCTATGGGTGCACGTATCTTGGAACGGTCACCATGCTTGGAGAGACGCCGCCCGCACTTGGAGGTAATGCCTTTACT